>NZ_JBQFTE010000008.1:0-270260 GCF_056538485.1 Ruegeria sp. BG3
CTCGATCTCGTCGCGCTGACGGCCCAGCTCGGATGTGATCGAGCCGAAAAGCTCAGGATCACGGTCCGACAAAGACTGGGTGAAAAAACCGTCGATACGATTGGGGGCGTTCATGACGCAGTCCTCCTAGGCGGTCCGAAGCTCGGCCCTACAGAGGGGCCAGAGCAGGAAATTGATATACGCGAGTGTCAGATCACGCGATCTCGCGGTTCGCGGCCTTCGAAAAAGTCGCTGAGGTTGTCCAGCACACGGAACCCCATCGCCTCGCGCGCCTCACGGGTGGCACTACCAAGATGAGGCAGCATCACAAGGTTGTCGCATTGCAAAAGGTCGGGGTTGATCCGAGGCTCTCCGTCGAACACGTCCAACGCTGCGCCTCCGATCATGTCGAAGGTCAGGGATTGGATCAGGGCGCGTTCGTCAATCACCTCGCCACGAGCCGTGTTGATCAGGAATGCGTCCGGTTTCATCAGATCCAGACGTTGCGCGTTGATCAGGTGCTTGTTTGCAGCGCCGCCGGGACAATGGAGCGAGACGAAATCGCATTGCGGCAGCAGATCATCCACGGTTTCGACCTGAGTGGCATTGCATTGGGCCAGAATCTCGGTCGCGATTTTGCTGCGGTTGTAGACAACGATCTGCATGCCAAAACCGTGATGAGCACGCCGGGCCATTTCCCGCCCGATGCGGCCATATCCGATGATGCCCAGCACCTTGCCACTTACCTTGGTGCCGATCAGATGCGTGGGGCGCCAGCCGGTCCAATTGCCGGCCCGCAGCTCGCGTTCCCCTTCGCCAGCGCGGCGCGCCACCATCAGCAGCAAGGTCATTGCGATATCGGCGGTGCATTCGGACAGCACGTCCGGCGTGTTGGTGACGGTCATGCCCAGCCCACGCACTGAGGGCTCGCAGATGTGACTGTAGCCAACGCCGTAGTTTGCCAGGATTTTCGTCTGCGCACCGGGAACGTCCAAAGCCTCGGAGCTAAGGGTATCTGTGACGGTCGGCAGGACCGCATCATAGGATTTCAGCGCGTGCCGGATTTCAGCCGGGGACATGGGTTTGTCCCCGGTATTCAGCACGGTGTTGTAGGTCTCGGCCAGCTGCGCCTCGACGGCGGCAGGCCAGCGACGGGTAACAAGGACCGAGGGTTTGACCATCACGCGGCCTCCATCACACGGGCGATGGTTTCGCCGATCACGGCAGGGTTTTCGGCCACGGTCACACCGGCGGCGGACAGGATTTCAACCTTCTCGCTGGCACTTTCGCCGAAGGCCGAGATGATCGCACCGGCATGACCCATGGTCCGGCCTTTCGGAGCGGTCAGACCCGCGACGTAGGCCACCACAGGCTTGGTGATGTGATCGCGGATGAACTCGGCGGCTTCGGCCTCCTGAGGGCCTCCGATCTCACCGATCATGGCGATGATGTGGGTGTCTTCATCCTCTTCGAAACGCTGGAGAATATCCTTGAAGGACGAGCCGTTGATCGGGTCGCCGCCGATGCCAACGCTGGTCGAAACACCGATCCCGCGCTCTTTCAACTGCGCGGCAGCCTCATAGCCCAGCGTCCCCGAGCGACCGATGATGCCCACGTTGCCCGGCAGATAGATATGCCCCGGCATGATCCCCAGCAGCGCTTTGCCAGGCGAGATGGTGCCCGCGCAGTTCGGCCCGGTCAGAACCATGCGCTTTTCCTTGGGGTAGCGGTACATGTAGCGCTTCACGCGGATCATGTCCTGCGCGGGAATACCGTCGGTGATGCAGACACAATAGCGAATACCGGCATCTGCGGCCTCCATGATCGAGTCCGCCGCAAAGGGCGGTGGAACGAACACTAGGCTGGCATCCGCGCCAGTGGCTTCAACCGCCTGTTTGACGGTGTCGAAGACCGGAACGCCTTCGACGGTTTCACCGCCTTTACCTGGAACCACGCCGCCCACGACATTGGTGCCGTAGTTCAGCATGTCCTTCGTGTGGAACCGCGCCATACGGCCGGTGATACCCTGCACGATCACGCGCGAGTTACGATCGAGAAGAATGCTCATTACACAGCCCTCATCTTGGTGCCTTGGGTAAGGTCGTTGCGCCATGCGCCCACGGCGCGTTCGGCCGCCTCCATCAAAGTGGTGGCGCGGATGATCGGAAGACCGGACTTGGCGAGGATCTTCTGACCCTCTTCCACATTGGTACCGGCCAGGCGCACGACGACAGGGATGTCGATATCCAGCTCTTTCAAAGCCTGTACGACGCCCTCGGCCACCCAGTCGCAACGGTTGATACCCGCGAAGATGTTCACCAGAATGGCCTGCACATTGTCGTCCGAAAGAACCAGACGGAAGGCTTTAGCCACACGCTCGGGCGAGGCGCCACCACCGATATCGAGGAAGTTCGCAGGCTCTCCGCCAGCCAGTTTGATCGTGTCCATGGTCGCCATCGCAAGACCGGCGCCGTTCACGATGCAGCCGATATTGCCGTCGAGACCAACATAGGACAGGCCCCGGTCACCGGCACGGCTTTCGCGCGGGTCTTCCTGGCTTTTGTCGCGCAGTTCGGCGATCTGCGGGTGACGGAACAAGGCGTTGTCGTCGAAGCTCATCTTCGCGTCCAGCGCCAGAACGCGGTCGTCTCCGGTGATTACCAGTGGGTTGATCTCGACCATAGTGGCATCCAGATCGCTGAAGGCGGCGTAGCAGCCCTGCAGCGTGCGGACCATGTGCTGGATCAGCTTCGGCTCCAGCCCCAGTTGGAACGCGATTTCACGGGCCTGGAATTCTTGCAGACCCACTGCGGGTTCAACGATCGAACGCACGATGCTGTCTGGGCGCTCGGCCGAGATATCTTCGATCTCCATCCCGCCTTCCGAGGACGCAACGATCATCACACGCTGGCTCGAGCGGTCCAGCACAAAACCCAGATAGATTTCGCGATCAATCGGTACCGCAGCTTCCACGTAAACGCGGTAGATCCCTTTGCCTTCAGGACCAGTCTGATGCGTGACCAACTTGCGGCCGAACATGTCATCACAGGCTGTGTAGATCTCATTTTCGGTGTTGCACAGCTTGACCCCACCGGCCTTGCCGCGCCCGCCTGCATGGACCTGCGCTTTGACGATCCACTTGTCGCCCCCCAGTTCACGCGCCCGATAGGCCGCCTGTTCCGGGCTATAGGCCAAAGCACCGGGCGGCACTTCGACACCGAAATTCGAAAGTAGTTCTTTCGCCTGATATTCGTGAATATCCATCTGCAATCCTCCCGTTCTTGCAGTGAAATTAAGCAGCCATCGAAGTGCCGTAGCGGCTTTCCAGCAGGGCTTCGATTGCGTCCCGATCAATCTGCCCACCCAACTCGCGCATCGCCTCGGCAAACAGGCGCACGATCCGGCTGACGGATTTCCGGTTCAACTGGTTGAGGATACCGATCCGCACCTGCACGGGCGCGCTGAGCGTGGGCCAGATGCCAAAACCGCGCGCACGGCAGTTCTGCACCAATTCCATCTCGCGACCGGCAAGCTCCGGTGGCAGGTTCAGAACGATCAGGCTCGGCATGTCCGAGGTAACCTCGCACCCCAGTTCGACCACGGCATCACGCAGGACGCGTTCGTGAATGCGGTAAGACGCTGCGCGCTTGGCAAGCCCTTCCTGCAATGTCAGACGCAGCGCCTCGTGGAAGGCGGCCACGGCATAGCCCGAATGCGTCCGGTGATAGGTGCCTTTCTCGACGTCCTTGCCATCGACGATACCCCAATGGCGCGCCTCGAAAATCGGGTTGTGCACATAGGTGTAGGCACCGCTGGTCTTGAGGCTGTCGATGAAGGCATCTGTGAAGCTAACCGGAGCGTAGGTCAGCGGCAGGCAGCACAGACCTTTCTGCGGGCAAGAGGCCCAGCCTGCGATACCGGGGTAGTCGTCGATCGAAAAGTCATCCACGCCCAGCGACGACACCGCGTCGATCAGACCCATCGCGCCGTGACGCTCACACGCGTCCGAAAAACCGCGAATGTCGTTGATCCGGCCGGACCCGGTTTCCCAGTGGGCCATGAACGCCCATTTGGGCTTGTGCTCGGCCAGGACTGCTTCGACGATTTCTCCTGTGACAGACTGGCCATGCGGAACCTCGATCACGGTGACGCTGGCAGCTTGTGGGTCAAGCGGATTGGCTGCGTGTTCGGCGGGCGTCGCCGCCTTGATCCGCAGGGTCAGCGCATCAATGCCCGAGAATGTGCCGTTGGCAAAAGCCACAACCTTGTCGCCCGGCATGACGGCCGAGAACATAGTGTCCAGCGCGCTCCAACCCGTGCCGGCGACGGCAAAGGTATAGGCATTCTGCGTACCCCAGATTTCGCGCAGCATGTGCTTACACTCGATCATTCCGCGCAGAACGTCGCCCTGCATGTGATCGGCGACCCCTGCCCCCGCAAAGGCTTGCAGCACGCGGGCATCCGTGTTGCCGGGTCCGGGACCCGCTGCAAGGGTCTCGGGGATTTCGAGCGGAGGGAAAATCTGGAAAGTCATTGTGCGGCTTCCTCGGCTGTTTCTCAGGCTCAGCGGCCCGTTTGGTTGAGTTGCCGTGTAGAAAACGTGGTCTTGCCAGATCACGCAACGTAACTTACTACTGATTTAGCATGCCTAATAGGATGGGGTATTACCTACCCAAAGGTGTAAAAATACGATAGTATACTAAAAACATACCCACCCATTTGGGTAGTTTTTTAGCTTTAAGGGCAAATTCATATGGCTGAAGCTCCATCAAAGCCCATCGACGTCATGCTGGCGGACGGCAACCCTCTGGTCCTGTCGGCGATGTCAGAGATCTTTGAACGCGACCCGCGATTCTCATTGGTCGCGACTTCGGCCACGGCCGAAGGATTCCTTGGCACGGTCATGCGGGTGCCTGTTCAGGTCGGCGTAGTGGACTGGACATTGCCCGCCCTTGGCGCCGCAAAACTGATCGAGGTGCTGCGCGACCAAGCCAGCGCGCCGCGCTTCGTGGTCTATGGCGATGCCAATGCCGACGTTCCGCGACTTGCGATGCAGGCCGGGGCTGCCGGGTTTGCCGCACGCTCGGGCGAGGTTGAAGGGCTTCTGGACACCTGCGAGAAAGTGGCCGCGGGCAAGATGGTGTTTCCGTTCATAGACGTCCGGAAAATGCAGCAGGACCCGATCGAAAGCCTGTCGCGCAAGGAACGCACCATCCTCGAGGCGCTGGCGCAGGGCATGTCCAATCGCGAACTTTCAAAAGAGCTCGAGATTTCGACAAACACCGTGAAGTTCCACCTGTCGAACATCTACGACAAGCTGGGCGTCAAAAACCGGACCCAAGCCATTGCGCAATATTATGCAGCGCGGATGCAAAGGGACTGATACGGACCGTAATCTGGTAAACTCGGGATTTTCCGGGCATGCTTTGGGTTCACACCCGCAGCCGGAGGACCTCCAATGCCGCAATATAATGACATGTTCGAACTCTCCATCGAGGACATGGAACTGATCGAACAGGCCCTGCGACAGGCGATGGCCTCTTATTCTAATGAGGCGAATGATACCAACGAAGACACCATCCGCCGGATGCATGATCTTCTGGGCAAGCTGCATGATCAGAAGATTTTCTATCGCCCAAAGACCGGCAGCTATGTCGGGGGCTGATCCGCGCTTTGCAGACTCCTCAAAAACAGAATAAACCGTTTGCAAATATGTGAATTCAGAGGCGACGCAGTATGAGCTACCTTGGCATTGATCTGGGAACGTCCGGGCTGCGCGCCCTGCTCTTGGCAGAGGACGGCAGTGTGCTCGGCTCGGCAGAGCATTCCTGCTCGTCGGAACATAAGCATCCCGGTTGGAGCGAACAGGACCCCGCCGAATGGATCGCGGCCCTAGAGGGGGCGGTTGCCGCGTTGCGGGACGCCCATCCTGAATTTTCAGATCTGCGAGCCGTTGGCGTGGCGGGACACATGCATGGCGCAACGCTGCTGGATTCCAAAGGTGATGTGATCCGGCCCTGTATTCTGTGGAATGACACGCGCGCGGATGCCGAGGCCCGGCATCTGGACGCCCTGCCCGGTATTCGCGAGATTTCGGGCAATATCGTTTTCCCCGGCTTCACGGCCCCCAAGCTACTCTGGGTCAAGGAACATGAGCCGGACAATTTCGCCCGTATCGCGAAGGTTCTGCTGCCTGCGGCCTATATGAACTATTATCTGACAGGCGACTACGTCGCTGACATGTCGGACAGCGCTGGCACATCTTGGCTGGACGTCTCGCGCCGCGCGTGGTCCGAGGAGTTGTTGATCGCCGGACAAATGTCGGACTCTCAGATGCCTCGCCTGGTCGAAGGATGTCAGCCCGCAGGTACTCTTCGCGCCGATCTTGCCAGCCGTTGGGGTCTACGCAATAGCGTCACCGTCGCAGGCGGCGCGGGAGACAACGCCGCAGCTGCCTGTGGCTTGGGTGCTCTGAATGAGGGGGACGGGTTCATTTCTCTTGGCACCTCCGGGGTGCTGCTGGCTGCGCGCGATGGCTATCACCCCGATCCGGCCTCGGCTTTGCACACGTTTTGCCATGCCGTGCCCGATCGCTGGTATCAGATGGGCGTTATGCTGTCTGCAACCGACAGCCTGAACTGGCTGGGCCAAATCACTGGCCAAAAACCCGCCGACCTAACGCGTGGATTGGGCGAGGAGCTGCGAGCGCCGGGGCGCGTACAGTTCTACCCTTACCTCTCAGGTGAGCGCACCCCGCACAACGACGCCAACATTCGCGGCGGCTTTACCGGGCTGGGAAAAGACACCGACAAGTGGGATCTGACCTGCGCCGTACTTGAGGGGGTCGCCTATGGCCTTAGCGACTCGTATGACGCGCTGGTGCAGACTGGCGCGCGGATTGATCGGCTGATCGGCATCGGCGGCGGTACAAAATCGAACTATTGGGTCAAGCTGATCGCAACCGTTCTGAACGTCCCAATCGAGTTGCCCAAAGATGGAGAGTTCGGCGCAGCACTGGGGGCCGCACGTCTTGCCCAGATCGCAGAAACCGGCGCGTCCCCGGAAGACATCCTAAAGCCCCCTAGCATCGGTGAATGCGTTCTGCCCGACAGCAGCAAAACCGCAGATTACGAGGCAGCCAAGGCGCAGTTCAAAGCCGCCTACGGACCTCTGCGGCAAATCTCCTCGCGGGGTTGATATTCGGGCCGTGGCTCAGTGACAGTCAGGACAGCACACCCGCTGGTAACATCTGAGCTTTGCCAGCCCGGCGCACAATATGCTAACATAAAGGCTGCGTGGCCCTCATCCGGCAAGCCTGTTGCATGCTTTCTTTCGGCATATTGAACCCTCATTTCCCGAGGGCCGCCGCGCCACAAAGATCAATCAATTTGACCCGTCTGGGCAGAGCTGATCACGGATCGGACGCAGACCTGCCCCCAGAAAGGACCATCGATATGTATAGCATAATCGCGACCTGGTATTTGAAACCCAAACAGGAGGCCGAAGGGATTGCAGCCCTGAAGCAACTGGCCCAAGACGTGAAGCAGGAAGAGGACACCTGGGGCTACCTCATCCACACGGGCGGCGAAAATTCGGCGCCGCCGTCCAGTGAGGGCACCGTCGTATTCATCGAAATCTACAAGGACTTCAAAGCTTTTCTAGCCCATGTGAACGGCCCGATCTTTACCGCATTCAAAAAAGACCACGGGCAGCTTTTTCAGCCCATACCGGGCTCTGACAGCCCGTTCTTTCTGGTCGAAAACATCGACAGAATTGGAGGATTTCTGCGCCCGCAGGCGGGGTCTTAACCACCGTGCGAACCGGCTCCGGTGAGTAACCCTTTGCGGGCGTGCAAAACCCGCGCACAATTCATGGGCGACGAATTGTAGATTTTGTGATACTAAAGAACGCGAAATTGTTTCTTTGTTTCATATTCGGCGCAATTTCAGCGCTCAGGGGCAGCCATTTTGGGACGTCCGAATGTCAATTGCAGCGAATGCGGCGCGGCCAATCCTGCCGGGTCCAACTTTTGCCACGGCTGCGGCAATGCACTGACCCTAGCCTGTGGGTCCTGCGGCGCGTCAGCGATGGCGCACGCAAAGTTCTGCACCGCTTGCGGGGCTGCTCTGCTGAGTCAGGACAGTCCCCCACCGGCTGCCCCTTTGCCCTCTCCCAAGGACGCACCAGAAGACGTGGCCGAACGTCGCCAACTGACCGTCATGTTCTGCGATCTGGTGGGTTCAACGGCCCTGTCCGAAAGACTCGACCCCGAGGATTACCGCGAACTGATCACGCAATACCGCGAGCTGGTTGGCCGGACCGTCACCAAATTCGGCGGCGAGATTGCCAATTATGCCGGAGACGGTGTGGTCGCCATCTTCGGCTATCCCACCGCGCAGGAACTCAGCCACTATTCCGCCGCTCTTTGCGCGCTTGAGATTGCGGGCGCGACGCGTGACGGGAATGCGGGGCTAACGGACAAGTCGGTTTCGACAAATGTGCGGATCGGGATCCATACCGGACCTGTGGTGGTGGGCACGGCGGCCGGCACATCAAGTTCTGAAAAGGTCTGGCTGTTTGGCGATACACCGAACGTTGCGGCGCGTATTCAGGCTGCTGCGGATGTGGGTCAGGTTGTGGTCTCGGAAGTGACACGCAGGTTGATCGGAGAGCGTCTGGATTTCACCTCGATCGGCAGCCCGCCCTTGGCAGGTGTCAGCACACCGTTGCTGCTCTATGTGGTCGGGCCGAAGATTTCCGGTTTTGAAACTGGGCGCAAAGACTTCGCGCACGACAAGACACCGACCATCGGGCGCACAGCTGAAATCGCTCTGGTCCAGTCCAGATGGGACGGCGCGCTGGACGGAGAGGGGCAGGTTCTGCTGCTGACTGGTGACGCGGGTGTCGGCAAATCCAAGATCGCTTTTGGCTTGAAAGACAAGCTAACCAGCGAGAACTCCACCCAGTTTACCCTATTCGGATCGCCGTTGCATCAAAGCAGCGCGTTTTTCCCGATCAAGAATGCGCTGACGACGCTGACGGGCATGCTGCCCAACGCGCGCCCTGAGGAAAGCCGGGATAAAGTCACCCGGTTTCTGACCGATCTGAACCTTGATGCCGAAACCTGCGCCGCGCCTATCCTGCGCCTGATGGGGCTGGAAGACAGCACCTCTCTGGTCGCGCCGATGGGCCCCGAGCGGGAGAAGGGTGCGTTGATCGAGGCGCTTTTGCAATTGTGCGCGGGGCTGGAACAGCACCAGCCGCTATTGCTGCTGCTCGATGATGTGCATTGGTTCGACGCCTCGACGCTGGAATTTGTCAACGGCTGGATCGAACAGGTGTCGAACCGCCGCTGCCTGATCCTGATGACCGCTCGGACCGAGTTCCAATCGCCATGGCGCAACCAATCCCATGTCACCAGTCTGGAGCTCAATCGGCTTGTGCGCCGTGACATCTATAAACTGGTTGAAAGCATCTCGGGCGTGCGGCCGTCGCCGGAAGTTCTCAGTCAATTGGCCGACCGCACCGACGGCGTACCGCTATTCGTCGAAGAGTTGACCAAGATGGCGATGGAATCCGGCCTTTTGGTCAACCGCGGCCAGAGTCAGGCTGAGTTGTCCATGGCGATCCCGGAATCGCTGCAGGATTCGCTGATGGCCAGATTAGACCGTTTGTCGGCCAGCCGCGAGATCGTTCAGGTCGCCGCAGCAATCGGTCGAAACTTTGAGCGCAAGCTGCTTTCCGAGGTTTTGGACTGGACCGAAAACGACATCACCGAAGCGCTGAACCAGCTGCTTGAAACCGAACTGATCGTGCCCGCAGGCCAGCCGGGTACGGCAGATGCCTACCGGTTCCGCCATGCGCTGGTGCAGGATGCGGCCTATCAATCCATGCTGCGCTCAACAGCCTCACGATGGCACGGCCAAATCGCTGCGGTTCTTGAGGAGAAATACGCCGAAACCGTCGCGCGCGAGCCTGAAATTCTGGGGCATCACTATTGGCGCGCCGGCAATTATCCCGCCGCCGAGGGCAAACTGATGACCGCTGCCCGGCAGGCATTGGACCACTCGGCGAACGTCGAGGCGATCACTCATTTGCAACATGCATTGGAATGCTTGCAGGAAATGCCGCAATCGCAGGAACGCGACCGGCGTGAGATCGACATGCAGATCATGATCGCCGTGCCTCTGGCCTTCGTCCGGGGCTATGCGCATAAATCGGTTTTGTCGGCCTATGCGCGGGCGCAGTCCCTGTGCCGCGAATATGGCGAAACAGAGCGGTTGTTCAAAGTGGTCTACGGACAGTTCCGCTCGACCATGCTGGGCGGGGAATATGAGATCTCGAAACAGAATGCAGACCGACTGGTCTCGCTCTGTCAGGATTTATCGAGCCCGCTGACCATTGTCTCAGCCGAACGCTCAATGGGATCGCTTCAGACCTATCTGGGCCACCCCAAGGACGCGTTGAAACATCTTGAGGCCGGCCTTGAGGTTAATCTGTCCATCGAACATCGCTTCATGGGCCTCGATTTCGATGTGGTTGACCTTGCTGTGGCTCTGCAGGGTTATCGCGCGCTTTCCTACTGGTTGTCTGGCGACGAAGCCAGCGCCCTGACAGCGATCAAGGCAGCGCTGGTCCATGCCGAAGAAACCGCGCACCCGTTCAGCCAATCTTTCGCCAATGCTTTCCTGGGATGGATTTCCCATTTCCGGGGCGATGAGGCGACGGTGCAGGACAGTTCGGCCATTTTGATCGCCCTGTCCGAGGAATATTCGTTCCAGTTCTGGCGCGGTTGGGCGCGGGTCATGAATGGCTGGGTGCGCCGAAGCACGGATGGTGAAAAGGCCTTGGAAGAGATCGCCCTGGGCCTGCGCGAATGGCGTGATACCGGCTGCCGCCTTGGTCTGAGCTTCTTCCTGTGCCTCTACGCGGATGCGGCTATTCTGCACGGCAAACTGGAACTGGCCGAGGAGCTGTTGGACGAAGCCGAAGCCTTCGCCAACGACAGCGGTGAGAAATTCTGGGGCGTCGGGCTGACCTGCCTGCGCGGTCGGTTGGCCATGGCCCACGGGGACGACAGCGCCGGGATCGACCACCTTAAAGACGCTGCCATGGTGGCGTTGCAGCTTGGCCATTACGGCCCGCTTTTGCATGTCATTCGGGAATTGGCCGAGCTTGAGACCTCGCCAAACTGCCTTGGTGAGATCTCGAAAGCCGTGACCGCTGACAAGACCAAAGCACCCGCGCTGGTCGAGGTAAAAGCCATTTTGAAAACCCTAAAAACAAAACAGCCGGAGGCATGATCGGGCGGAATTTGAGCAAGTAGAATTGTCACAGCCAGTGGGGGAGATCACAGCCAAATGACAAAGAAAAAAGCCAAAAGCGACCCGTGCCATCAGACGGATGTCACCGGCGTCATGCCGAAACTGCCAAAACAGTTTGACACGTTCCCCTTCTATTATGCCTCGCTGCAATGCCAATGGATGTATTGGTACACCTCGGTCGAAGTTGCCCGCCAGTTTGTGAAAGGCACCGGCCTTTGCGTCGCCGAATTTCCTGATGAAGACGGCGAGAACAAGGCAGTCATCCTGCTGAACTTCCAACGCTATACCGCGCACTATGACAACTCGCTGGGCTTCGTGAACGAGGTCGAGTTCAACCTACTTGCCTATCCCAAGAACCGGGTGCCGGGCGTGCCGAAGATGTCCCTGACCGAGTATCTTCACGGCCGCGATCAGACGAAAACCATTGGCCATCTACGGGTTCATGTGGCCGCCGACAACGCCATGGCCGTCAAGGCCGGACGCCAAGCGTTCGGAGAACCCAAGTTTCTGGGCCAGTTCAACTACAAGGTTCCTTCGCTGAATGCCAAGATGAAGGGGCACCCACCGATTTCGCCTAAGAAATGGTGGATCCAACTGGTCAATCCCGACGATCCGCAAACCATCGTCTATGATCTGACGGCCGATCTGGGCAAACTCAAGGGCGATCACTGGACTCTGACCAACTGCACTCCGATCCCTGAGTTCGCTACCGGGCTTGGACGCACTGTTTGGACTCGCTGGACCATCTCGGGCCTGTTTGAAACCGCGATGCTGACCACGAAAGAGGGCAAACGCATCGCAAAAAGCTTCAAGCTGAAACTGGGCAACAACGATTTCCCGATGACCCGCGACATGCGCACGCTGTTCACCGATTTGACGCCAGTGGCCGTGCAGGTCTTTGAAAGCCCGCCCGCCTGCTTTGAGCCTCGTGGCTTCTATGTGGACGCAATTGATGGGGATCGCCATGAAGACGCATGATGACACCCCCGAGTTTCAAGCCTTTCTGACCGTCAGCGCCGCCCTGACCGGATATAGCAGCGCCGAGCTGCAAGGCACCGGATGCGCAGGCGAATACTGGCATCAGTTCCGGCAAGTGTTGCCCGCCGAAATCCTCAAGGAGTTCCTGTCCCATTCCGACAAGCTGGGCAAGCAGGACGACGACCGGATCATGCGTCAGACTTATCTGTCGGACAAATGCCTCGGCCCACTGTCGCGCACGCTGATTCAGCTTTGGTACACCGGCCAATGGGTGCCGCTTTCACAGGAATGGCGCGAAAGCTACGGCGCGTCGCGGTTTGATGTGGTCAAGATCATCTCGACCAGGTCCTACAAGGAAGGGCTGGTCTGGGACGCCATCGGAGCTCATCCCCAAGGGGCCAAGCAACAGGGCTTTGGCGCATGGGGCCTTGAACCTCCAAAACAGCGGGGGGCAGGCAAATGAGCGCAATTGCAGATGACGATCGGACCTATGATGTGGTCATCGTGGGGGCCGGGTTTGCCGGGGGCATTCTGGCAAAGGAGCTGGTCTCGGCCGGTCATTCGGTTCTAATCCTCGAAGCCGGAGAAGACCATGGCAAGACGTGGGAGACGTATCGCTCCTACCTTGATCAGTACTATCTGTCGCTGGCCAAGACGCCGAACTCTCCCTATCCGAACCTACCAACCCTGCCCTCACCTTCGGTGCTGGACATCACCGCAGTACGAGGCACCGAACCGGACACCAACGGGTACTTCGTGCAACGCGGCCCCTTGCCCTTTGGCAGCAACTACCTGATGGCCTTTGGCGGAACCTCGTTACATTGGCTGGGCACAAGCCTGCGTATGATGCCTGCGGATTTCGAGATGCAAAGCCGCTTTGGCAAAGGCGTTGACTGGCCCTTTGGCTATCAGGACCTGCGCGCAGACTATGAGCGCGCCGAGTGGGAGATCGGTGTCTCGGCCGACGCCGACGAACAGACGCCCAAGGCACTGGGTATTCGCACGTCAGGACGGCACGACAATATCGGGTATTTCGACAAGGAATACGACTACCCGATGCATTCGATCCCGTCGTCCTATGTGGATGGCTTCTTTGCCAAGGCAGACGGGATGCCTATCGAAATCGGTGAGGATGCGACCAGCACGGTTCAACTGAAAGTCTCGCGCACGCCGCAGGGCCGGAACTCGACCCCGCGCAAGCCAAGGACTGCCAAAGGCATTCAGGTTGGCGACAAGCGCAGGCAGCAATTCCGCCCGCGCGGCGCGACCGGACCATTCGCCTATATGGGTCAGCGATGCGAGGGAAACTCAAGCTGCATTCCGATCTGCCCGATCCAGGCCAAATACAACGCGATGAAAACGCTCGAGGATGCCAAGCACGAAGCCAAGCATCAGATGGAGACGATCACGCAGGCCATCGCCTCAAAGGTGGAACTGGCTGAGAGCGGGCGTGTATCTGGTATCGTTTACAAGAAATACCCGTTCCCCGGTGTGCCTCAGTACGAACTGCGCCGGGCCAGAGGTAAGCAATATGTGCTGGCTGGCGGTGCGGTGGAAAACGTCACTCTGGCGCTGGCCTCGGGGATTTGCACCAGCAGTGACGAGCTGGGCCGCAACCTGATGGACCACCCCTACATGATGACATGGGGTGCCGCGCCAGAGCCGGTTGGCCCGTTTCGCGGGCCCGGATCGACCTCGAGCTACGCCAATTTCCGGGACGGAAACTTTAGGAACAAGAACGCGGCCTTTCGGTTGGAGATCGGTAATTGGGGCTGGAACTTTGCCGCTGGCTCTCCGAACTCTGACGTGGCGCGGCTGGTCGAGCAGGACAACCTCTATGGCACCGCCCTGCGCGACAAGCTCTATCACGATGTCCAGCGGCAGGTCCGAATTGGCACGATGGTCGAGCAACTGCCCAGAGCTACTAACCGCGTGACCATCGACCCAGCCTACCGCACGCCCATGGGCGAATACCGCCCGGTGATCAGCTATGATCTGGACGACTATTCCCGCGCCGGGCTGGCCGCAGCCAATGACACCTGCGCGCAGATTTTCCAGCGGCTGGGTATCAAGAACCATACCTCCTACAGCCCATCGGACGCGGGGTATTTGACCTATGATGGAAAGGGTTACACCTTCTTCGGTGCAGGCCATCTGGTCGGTACGCACAGGATTGGAACAGACAGGCACAACTCGGTCACCAATGACGAGATGCGCGCATGGGACCACGACAATCTGTGGCTGGTGGGCGCAGGCTCGATGCCGACGATTGCCACGTCCAACCCAACGCTGACGATGTCTGCCATGGCCTTCAGGGCCGCCAGAGCCATCCAGAAGGCCGTTCGGAAAGGGGGTGCGAAATGAGTTCGAAAAAGAAACTGGACGCCGCGCGCAAAAATCTCTGCAAACATCTGCAAGACGCTTTGATGCTAGAGCTTTCGACAATCCCGCCTTACGCGACGGCCTGCTATTCGATCCTGGAGCAGGGGCAATACGACCGGTCCGAGCCGACTATCGTCAACGCCGAGCCGATCGAGGTGATCCGTCAGGTCATGGTCGAAGAGATGCTGCATATGGTTCTTGCGGCGAATGTGATGAACGCGATCGGGGGTACGCCTCAGCTGAACAATCCCAACTTGCTGCCGAAATACCCGACAGAGCTTTTGAACGGGGCCGGGCCAGAGGTGCGTCTGCGTAAATTCTCGCCCAAACAGGTCAAAAGCTTCCGCAAGATCGAAACCGCGCCGAAAGACCTCCGCAAGGCATTGAGGGGGCACTATTCCACCATCGGCGGATTCTACGCCTATGTCAGGAAGCTGCTGGAAGAAGCGTGTAAGGAGTTCGGGGACAAAGAGATCTTCATCGGCGACCCCGCGCGTCAGATCTCCAATGACGACTATTTCGGCGCGGGCGGTGAAGTTGTCGAAATCACCGGCTCCCCCGCGCAACGTCGCAAAGCGGCTTTTGATGCCATCCAAAAGATCATGGAAGAAGGTGAAGGCGCAGATCTGGGTGGCAAAGCTGGTGACGGAGACACCATTCCGGGGCCAGCCGGTCATGAGGACGTTGCGCATTTCTTCAAGTTCAACGAAATCCTGCACAGCCGCTATTATCACCCGGACGATCTGGCCGGTGATCCGCCCACCGGGGGTGACCTGATCGTTGACTGGAGCGCGGTCTCGCCCATGAAAGACGACCCCAGCGAGGAGAACTACAAGTCCGCCCCCGAAATCGCCGCGATTTCGGCCGAGTTCAACGCCGCGTGGTCCGGTTTGCTGGACGGTCTGCACATCGCCTTCAACGAGGATAAATCCGCTTTGCGCGACCTTGTTCCAACGATGTATTCGATCAAGTCGCTGGCGCAAAAACTGATGCGCATCCCATTGCCGGACGGATCGGACGAGACAGCCGGGCCGACATGGACCTACCTTGCGCCGAAAAAGCGGGGCTGACCTGTAGCCTAAAAACCGGTGAGACCCGTTTATGCACCTCAGTCGAAATAGGTGTCTTCCGCTAAGTCCAACAAAGATTGTGCGGAGAATTTCAGTTTGCTAACGTCATGGTCGCGCTGGGGAGGGCGCGGCATCTCAATGTTGGACTATTCGCACAATGCGTGGCTCGTGGCGGCCTCGTTGGCCGTGGCGCTGATGGCCGGCTTTACTGGTCTTTACCTGACGCATGGCGCGTCGAAACTGGACAATCAACGGCGTAAATTCATCGTCGCCCTCGCAGCCGTGATACTGGGTGGTGGTATCTGGTCCATGCATTTCGTTGCCATGCTGGGCCTGCAACTGCCGATCCTGTTTTATTACGACGCGCTGGTGACGCTGATCTCGGCGCTGGTTGCCATCCTTATGGTGGGACTGGCGCTGCTGCTTTTGCATTTCCGTCCCAGAACCCCGCCGACCATCATTGGCGCGGGCGTGATCGTGGGGCTTGGCATCGTTGTCATGCACTATGTCGGCATGGCCGGGATGCAGCTGTGCCGGCCCGTCTACAGCTTGTTCGACATCGTCTTGTCGACCGCGGCCTCGGTTGTTCTGTCGGTTCTGGCGATCTGGGTGGCTTACGACAGCCGAACCCATCGGAACATCCTGCTGGGCACGGCCTGTTTCGGCATTGCCGTGTTTTCCATGCATTTCATCGCAACCGGTCTTACGGATTTCGTGGCCACCGAAACCGCTGGCGCTGCCGGGCCTGCGCTGGACAACCAGATTCTGGCGATGGGCGTCACGGTTGCAGTCTTCCTGATCTGTGGGGCCTTCCTGCTGACCGGGATCACCTTCATCGAACCCAAGCCTGAATCCGCAGCGGCCCCCACACCCGCGCCTCAACCAGAACCGACCCCGACCCTACGCGCCGGGGTGCCGTTTGAACGCGAAGGCCAGACCTTCTTTGCCGAACCCGCCCAAATTGCCGCCATCCGGGCCGAGGGGCACTACACCATCCTCTATATCGATTCTGAGAAGCTGTTCTGCCCCTGGTCCATCACCGAGGCCGAGACGCGCCTACAGCCCGATGGCTTCCTGCGCGCCCATCGAAGTTATCTGGTGAACCCCAAACATGTTTCAAGCTTCGAGAGGCATAAGGACAACGGGACATGTTATTTCGACTCTGTCGAGGCTCTCAGTAAAGTACCCGTCAGCCGATCTCGCCTGTCAGATATCCGCGACGCTTTGGGCCTTTGATCGCAACTCGTGCAGCTCATTCGCATTTCGTGAAACAAGCTGCGCGCCCCGTTCCATACGGCTGGAACCGCTGAGCGCACCCCTCTTTCCTGATTGAAGGTACCCCAAGGTATACCGCTTGGACCCAGGGAGGAAAAACATGATACCAGCCGGTTTTGAGTATCACCGGCCAGGCGACATCGCCTCGGCCATCGGCATTTTACAAGAACACGGAGACGAAGCGCGCGTGATCGCGGGCGGGCACAGCCTGATCCCGATGATGAAGCTGCGCATGGCCGAGATGGGCCATCTTGTCGATCTTCAGGCCATCGACGAACTCAAGGGCATTGAGGTCGGGTCCGATACCGTGACCCTAGGCGCCATGGTGACGCAGCATGAGTTGATCACCCATGACGGTCTCGCCACTGCCATTCCGCTGATCCGCGAGGCGGCGTTGCAGATCGCCGACCCTCAGGTCCGTTATATGGGCACCGTCGGTGGCAATGTCGCCAATGGCGACCCAGGGAACGACATGCCGGGTTTGATGCAGTGCCTGAACGCGACGTTTGAACTGTCCGGTCCCGATGGGTCGCGCAGTGTCGCCGCGCGTGGGTTTTACGAGGCCGCCTATTTCACCGCGCGCGAGGATGAGGAAATCCTGACCCGGATTTCGATCCCTGTGCCGGGGGCTGGTGTTGGTCAGGCGTATGAGAAGCAAAAGCGCAAGATCGGGGATTATGCGACGGCCGCCGCCGCTGTTATGTTCGGAAACGGCACGGCCTCGGTTGCAATGACCAACCTTGCGGACACCCCAATCTGGTCCGAAAGCGCCAGCGCTGCGTTGGCCAATGGCGATGTGAACGGCTGTGTTGCTGCCATGCTGGATGCCATTGAGCCTGTGGCCGACAATCGCGGACCCGTCGAATTCAAGAAACATGTGGCGGGCGTGATGCTGCGCCGCGCCATCGACCGCGCGCAAAGCCGCGCGGGTTGAGGGGAGGATAAAATGTCGAAAATGCACGTCAAACTCACCGTGAACGGCAAAGAGGTCGAAGGTCTGGCCGAGCCGCGCACGCTGCTGATCCACTTCCTGCGGGAAGATCTGAAAATCACCGGTCCTCATATTGGTTGCGAGACCAGCCATTGCGGGGCCTGCACCGTGGATATCGATGGCAAATCCGTCAAATCCTGCACGACTTTTGTGGCGCAGGTGAATGGCGCCGATATCACCACCGTCGAAGGCCTCACCAATGACGATGGCAGCCTTGGCGTTTTGCAGCAAATGTTCCGCGAACATCACGGGTTGCAATGCGGCTTCTGCACGCCGGGGATGATCACCCGCGCGCATCGCTTGCTGCAGGAAAATCCAAACCCCTCTGAGGAGGATATCCGTTTCGGCATGGCTGGGAACCTCTGCCGCTGCACCGGCTACCAGAACATCGTCAAGGCGATCTCGGCCTCGGCTGACATGCTGAACGCTCAGAAGGAGGCTGCGGAATGAACGACCAAACTCTGACCCCCGAAGAACGCGCCGCCAATCTCAAAGGGATGGGCAGCTCGCGCAAACGCGTCGAGGACGTGCGCTTTACCCAAGGCAAGGGCAACTATGTCGATGACATCAAGCTGGACGGCATGCTGTTCGGCGACTTCGTGCGCTCTCCCTACGCGCATGCCCGCGTTGTCAGCGTCAACAAAGAGGCCGCCTTGGCGATGCCCGGCGTGATCGCTGTTCTGACCGCCGAGGATCTGGCTCCGCTGGGCCTGCATTGGATGCCGACGCTTGCCGGTGACAAGCAGATGGTTCTGGCCGACGGCAAGGTGCTGTTCCAAGGCCAGGAAGTCGCCTTTGTGGTCGCCGAAGACCGCTATATCGCCGCTGATGCCGTCGAACTGATCGATGTCGAATACGAAGAACTACCTGTTCTGACCGATCCGTTTGAGGCGCTGAAATCCGATGTGGTCCTGCGCGAAGACCTTGAAGGTCAGACCGAAGGTGCGCACGGACCACGCAAACATCACAACCACATTTTCACTTGGGAACAGGGCGACAAGGACGCGACCGAAGCCATTCTGGCCGAAGCCGACGTGGTGGCGGAAGAGATGGTCTACTACCACCGCACCCATCCTTGCCCGCTGGAGACCTGCGGGTCTGTGGCCAGCATGGACAAGGTGACCGGAAAATTAACGCTGTATGGTACGTTTCAGGCTCCTCACGCGATCCGGACGGTTGTCTCACTGATCTCCGGTATTGCCGAGCACAATATCCGAGTGATCAGCCCTGATATCGGTGGCGGGTTCGGCAACAAGGTTGGGGCTTATGCAGGTTATGTCTGCTCGGTCGTTGCCTCGATTGTCACCGGCAAGCCGGTGAAATGGGTCGAGGACCGGATGGAGAACCTGATGTCCACCGCCTTTGCCCGTGACTACTGGATGCAGGGCAAAATTGCCGCCACAAAGGATGGCAAGATCACTGGTCTCTGGTGCCACACCACGGCGGATCACGGTGGCTTTGACGCTTGTGCCGACCCGACCAAGTTCCCTGCCGGGTTCATGAACATTTGCACCGGGTCCTATGACATCCCCACCGCCTATCTGGCCGTGGATGGTGTCTATACCAACAAGGCTCCGGGCGGAGTGGCCTATCGCTGCTCCTTCCGCGTGACCGAGGCGGCCTATTTCATCGAACGGATGATCGAGGTTCTGGCCATCAAGCTGAACATGGACGCCGCCGAGCTGCGCCGGATAAACTTCATCAAGGCCGATCAGTTCCCGTACCAGTCGGCTCTGGGCTGGGAGTATGACTCGGGCGATTACCATACCGCTTGGGACAAGGCATTGAAGGCTGTCGATTACGAAGGTCTGCGGGCAGAACAGGCGCAGCGGGTTGAGGATTTCAAGGCTGGCAAGACCCGCAAACTGCTGGGCATTGGTCTGACGCATTTCACCGAGATCGTAGGCGCGGGGCCAGTAAAGAACTGCGATATCCTTGGGCTTGGTATGTTCGACAGTTGCGAGATCCGCATCCACCCGACTGGTTCTGCCATCGCGCGGTTAGGGACGATCTCACAGGGTCAGGGCCACGCCACGACTTTTGCACAGATCATCGCCAGTGAGATCGGCCTGCCCGCTGATGATATCACTCTGGAGGAAGGAGACACCGACACGGCACCGTACGGTCTAGGGACTTATGGGTCTCGGTCCACGCCTGTCGCGGGGGCTGCAACGGCAATGGCCGCGCGCAAAATCCGTGCCAAGGCGCAGATGATCGCGGCTTATCTGCTTGAGGTCCACGACGACGATGTCGAATGGGACGTTGATCGGTTCTCGGTCAAAGGCGCGCCCGAGCGGTTCAAGACCATGAAGGAAATCGCCTTTGCCGCCTACAATCAGGCGATTCCGGGACTGGAACCCGGTCTGGAGGCGGTCAGCTACTACGACCCTCCGAACATGACCTACCCGTTCGGGGCCTATATCTGCGTCATGGAGATCGACGTGGATACCGGTGAGTGGGACGTGCGAAAGTTCTATGCGCTGGATGATTGTGGCACCCGGATCAACCCGATGATCATTGACGGGCAGGTCCATGGTGGTGTGACCGAGGCCTTGGCCATCGCAATGGGGCAGGAGATTGCCTATGATGAGATGGGCAATGTGAAAACCGGCACGCTAATGGACTTCTTCCTGCCAACCTCGTGGGAGACACCGAACTATATCACCGACTACACGGTGACCCCCTCCCCGCACCATCCGATTGGCGCGAAGGGGGTTGGGGAAAGCCCGAATGTGGGAGGCGTGCCCTGTTTCTCGAATGCGGTGCATGATGCGTTCCGTCCCTTTGGGTTGTTGCAAAGCCATATGCCGCATGACCACTGGCGGATCTGGAAGATCGCCAATGGGTTGGGGATGCATGGGTGATTGGGTTCGGATCGGCTTGACCGATCCGACCGAACGGAGGGGGCCAGCCCCCTCCGAACCTCCCCCGGGATATTTTTAGCCAGATGAAGAATGGATCCTGGTTTTGACTTTGAGTGACGTGCAGAACGGATTGGCCGCGCAGGGTTATGTTGCTGATGATCGGTTGGCGATGGCGCTGCATCTGGCGCAGGCTTTGGGGCGGCCCCTGCTTCTGGAAGGTCCGGCAGGCGTTGGCAAGACCGAAGTCGCTAAGGCTCTGGCTGCCCAACACGACGCGCGGTTGATCCGCTTACAGTGTTATGAGGGCCTGGATGCCAGCCACGCCATTTATGAGTGGAACTACCAACGACAATTGCTGGCCATCCGCGCGAGTGAAGCCCAAGGTGGCACAAGCGAAGCGCAGTTATTCTCGGATGACTATCTTCTGAAACGGCCCCTTTTGGAGGCGATCAGTGAAGACAACCCTCCGGTTCTCTTGATAGATGAGATTGACCGCGCAGATGAG
Organism: Ruegeria sp. BG3; assembly: GCF_056538485.1. NCBI lineage: Bacteria > Pseudomonadati > Pseudomonadota > Alphaproteobacteria > Rhodobacterales > Roseobacteraceae > Ruegeria > Ruegeria sp. BG3. The sequence goes on from NZ_JBQFTE010000008.1 coordinate 21,369, forward strand.
GAGTTTGAGGCCTATCTGCTTGAGATATTGTCTGATTTTCAAATCACGATTCCGGAGCTTGGGACGATCAAGGCACGCTCCCGCCCGATTGTGATCCTGACGGCCAATGGCACGCGGGACCTTTCAGACGCATTGCGGCGGCGGTGTTTGTATAGCTATCTCGGCTATCCTTCGCGCGAGACAGAGATGGCTATCTTGAGGGCGCGCATGCCCTCTGTTGAAGGGTTGTTGGCACGTCAGATCGTCGGGGTTGTTCAGGCCCTGCGCAAAGAAGACCTTGAGAAAACGCCGGGCATTGCCGAGATGCTGGACTGGGCCGCCGCCCTGTCGGGGCTGGGTGTGAACGACATGGCCCAGTCTCGGGGCGAGGTGCAGGCGACGCTGGTGTGCCTGCTGAAAACCGCCGCCGACTATGACGCCGCCCCGCCTGAGGTTCTGGATCGCTTGATCGGGAAGGTTGCGTGATGCAGGTCACCCGGTTCCCTTCCCGCGCGGCAGGCTTGGCGGACCGCATGAGCGGCTTCATGGCCCATCTGCGGATGAACGGATTGCGCGTGGGTCCCGCCGAAACCGGTGACGCGCTGGCCGCCTTGGCGGCGGTCGAGGCAACCGACGCGGCACAGGCCAGACAGGCTTTGTGCGTGTTGCTGACGGGCAGCGCCGAGGATTGGCGACGCTTTGATGAGCTGTTCGACGCCTACTGGTTCAATGTCGGCAAGCAGCGCAGTGGGACAGCGCAGACCGCACATGTACGGGTGCAGTCGGCGAAACCGAAGATCTGGCAGCAGCAAACACAAGACGAACAGGATCCGCAAACGGATACAGATCAGGCAGCCGCCACTCCTGATCCGGGCGACGGGGAGGCCGAAGGGATGGAGGGGAAGTTGATTGCGACCCGAACGGCCAACCTGTCGCGCCGGGATCTGCGCGAGTTGATGGATGACGAGTCGCTGAGACAGGCCGAACGCGCCGCGACCCAGCTGGCTCGGGCAATCCGCGACCGCCGATCTCGCCGACATAAACAGGCGCAGCGTGGTCGGACGTTGGACATGCGACGGATACAACGGGCCAGTCTGGCACGGGGTGGAGAGCCGATGGACCTCTATCGCCGTGCGCGACCGCCGCGACCGATGCGGATCGTTGCGCTATGCGATGTCAGTGGGTCCATGACCGTCTATTCCCGCGTTTTCCTGGCGTTTCTCAAGGGCCTGATCGGCAGCGGCACCGAAGCCGACGCCTATCTGTTCCATACCCGTCTAATGCGCGTGACAGACGCACTGCGCGATCACGACTCAATCCGCGCTGCGGGGCGGCTTTCACTGATGGCCGAAGGGTTTGGCGGCGGGACCGATATCTCTGGCAGTCTCGATAGCTTTCTGGATGGTTACGGCGCGCGGGCGCTGAACGGACGGACGATCGTGCTGATCTTGTCGGATGGCTATTGCAGCACAGCTCCGCAGGCCTTGGGGCAGGTTCTGGAACGGATTCAACGCAAAGCGCGCCGGGTCGTCTGGCTGAACCCGCTGAAAGGTTGGCAAAATTACCAACCCGTTGCCGCTGCCATGCAGGCCGCAGAACCCTATCTGGACGCCCATCTGCCCGCCAATACACTTGAGGCGCTGGCAGCGCTGGAACCTGAATTCAGAAAACTGTGAAAGGATATACCGATGGCAGGTTTCGACATTTTCGACACGATTGAAGAGCTGCGCCGCACCGGCGATGCCTTTTGCGTGGCGACAGTCCTGCGCACCGCCGATGCGACCTCGGCCAAGGCCGGAGGCAAGGCGGCCATCACCCGCGACGGTACGGTTCTGGGCCATCTGGGGGGTGCCTGCGTACAACGGGCCGTACGCGCCGCAGCGCAAGAGGCGCTGGTGTCGGGTGAGCCGAAAATGATCCGCGTCAAACCCTCGGACAAGGTTGTGTCTATGGCCGACCCGGACGGTGTTCAGACCTACAAAAGCGGGTGCCCATCCGGAGGGACAGTGGACATGCTGATCGAACCCTATCAACACGCCCCGCGCTTGATCATATTCGGAGACTCTCCGATCGCGCAGGCGTTGGCGTCCCATGCGGCACTGGCTGGGTTGCGCGTGTGTTTGCCTGAGGGTGCTGAAAACACGGTGAAATTCACCCCCTTTGATCCCAACGACCTGAACGCATTGGGCGTTGAAGCGCGTGATTTTGTAGTGGTGGCGTCACAAGGCAAAGGCGACGGAGCGGCATTGAAAGCTGCGCTGCAATCACCCGCGCGCCGCGTGTCCATGGTCGCAAGCCGCCGCAAGGCCGAAGTGCTGTGTGCCAAACTGGAAACACAAGGGCTGAGCACTGAACAGGCCAAGCGCCTGAAATCGCCCGCCGGGTTGGATATCCACGCCATCGACCCGCATGAAATCGCGCTTTCGATTTTGGCTGAAATCATCATGTGGCGTAACTCTGATAAATCCCAGGAGACATCCCATGATGAGAAAATGGCTTAACTGGCTGCACGCTTTCAAGGCGGCGCAGCCCGAGTTGACCGCGGAAGAGGCGACCGAAAAAGCCCTCCGTGTCTTTCCGAAATGTTGTTAAAAAAGGACCCCCCAGATGGAACTCACTGACGAAATCCGCATCGCTGCCCCTAAGGATGCTGTTTACCGCGCGCTCAACGATCCCGATGTGCTACGTGAATGCATTCCGGGCTGCGAAGAGTTAATCCAGCATTCGCCCGAACATCTCGAGGCCAAAGTCGTCCTGAAAATCGGCCCGGTCAAGGCCCGCTTCAACGGCGAAGTGACGCTGGACAACTCCCAGGCGCCAGATGCGTTTTCGCTGTCCGGCGAAGGCAAAGGCGGCGCGGCTGGTTTTGCCAAAGGCGGCGCAGATGTAACCCTGACCGCCGACGGAGACGAGACGGTTCTGTCTTACACCGCCAAGGTTACGATCGGCGGCAAGATCGCACAATTGGGCAGCCGCCTGATTGCAGGGACGGCCAAAAAGCTATCCGGCAAGTTCTTCGACAAGTTCGGAGAAGTCGTTGCAGAACAATTCGTTCAATAGGCGTTGCGTTTAACGTATATAAACGGGTGTGGCAGGGCCTGCCACACTCCCTCTGATTTCCCTTAGCCCTGTGCCTCATCCTGCATGTAGGCGACGACATTGGCGATGTCAGCCTCTTTCTTCAGGCCGGGGAACTGCATTTTGTTGCCAGGCAGAAACCCTTTGGGGTCAGTCAGAAAAGCCGCCAGATTCTCGGGCGTCCAGACAAGATCGGCAGTGGCAAGCGGGTCGGAATATTTGAATCCGTCCACCTGCCCCGCAGATGCACCCACCACATTGAAAAGCGAGGGACCTACGCCATTGCGGCCTTCTTTCAGCTGATGGCAGGCTTTGCACTTGCGAAAGACCTTCTTGCCCGCTTTGAGATCCCCGTCCACTGCGGCGATTGCAACTGGGGCGGCGGTCGCGGCTTCGGCCTTGTTTCCGTCTATCGTAAACACAAGCCGCGCGGTGATCGGTACGGTCCGCGTGATGCCGGGTAGGTCGGCCAGTTCCATCAGCTTGTCAACGCCTGCATCCACGCCTGCATCCTCGGTGCTGAGAAAAACCATATCATTGGTAGATACCATCACCGATGTCTCGGTCAGTCTAACCAAAAACATCTCGGCGTCGAACTCGATTTCGGTCCCGACCAGAGACAACGCGGCCTCGACATCGATGATCGACGATGCGCCCACGGCAAGGCCCGAGACCTCCTCCATATCGAATTCAGCGGTCAGGGCAGCGGTGCCTGCCTTGCGGAACACGTATTCGATCATCCGTTCGTTGCGTATGTCGATATTGGTTTCTACTGAGGACAGATCAATCTCGATCTCGACCTTGCCATCAGGGCTGACATGACCGCTCAGCCCGGTGAAGGAGTTGACCTCGCCCACTGTGTCTTTCTTGATCGTGCCATAAGCCAGGTGCGAGGCATCCGAGGACAAAGTCCAACTTTCCGAAAGAGCCGGGGTTGCAACAATTGCAGACGCAATCGTGACTGCTTTCAACAGAAGTTTCATTTCATTTCTCCTCAGGTTATGTAATTTCTGACCCCGCGGGCCCGGTCCGTGAAAGACAAACACACACAGGTCACGATTTATTCGATGAGTGGTGAAATCAGCTCGGAACAGGCCGTGCGCGGCGCGATCCAGACGCATTCGAAACGCGTGTGGCGGTTCGGGCTTGCCCTGTCGGGGGCCCGGGATGTGGCCGACGACCTTTTGCAATCCACATGCCTGCGCGCGCTTGAGCGTCACCATCAGGTGATATCCCATGACAGGTTGGACAGCTGGCTGATGACGATCTGCCGCTCGATCTGGCTGAATGAGGTGCGCGCGCGATCCGTTCGTAAGGCGCAGGCCTTGTCTGTGACCCCAGAAACCGAATTAATTGCAACAGGACCGGATTCAGAAACGAATATTTTCGCGGCTGAAGTGTTTACTCAAGTGATGCACCTGCCAGAGGCACAGCGCGAGACCGTGATGCTTGTCTTCGTGGAAGGGTATAGCTATCGCGAGGCAGCAGCCTTGCTTGAGGTGCCGATTGGAACAATCATGAGCCGACTATCTACGGCTCGGCAGAAACTGAAAACCGTGATGCAGCACGAGGCTGCGGACGCCGTTCGACGGGGTGGCAAATGACGTTTTCCGATGAAACGCTGCTGGCGTATCTGAATGGAAATCTGGACGAGACCGACGCGCAAGAGATCGAGAGCGCGATCGAAGCCGATCCAGAACTGGAACAGCGCCTGATGGCGCTTGATCCGTTTGCACCCGTTGTGCATTCGGTCTTCAAGGATGTTCCGCAGGATGTGCCTCAGATCACCTTGCCGGACCGCGCGACGTCTCAACCCGCGTCTCAACCTTTTCGATTGCTGGCCGTCGCGGCCTCGGTCGCGATTGTGGCGGTTTCAGCGACGTTGTGGGCGACACGACCCGCGCCGTTGGGCTGGGCGCAGCAGGCGGCGATCTACCAATCGCTCTATGTACCTGAAACAATTGCCACTCTGGACACCGCTCCCGAGGCGCTTGAGGCCCAGTTTGCTCAGGCCGAAGCCACGCTGGGCCGATCACTGAATCGCGAAGCCCTGAGCGCCTTGCCGGGTGCAGAGCTGAAACGCGCTCAGGTTCTGTCTTTCAAGGGAAAGCCACTGGTTCAGGTCGTCTTTGCGGATGATCAGGGGCGGCCCTTTGCCTTTTGCGTGATCCGTCAAGGGCCAGGGGCACCGGACAAGGATGTGAACCTTGCCGTTCTCAGCGGGCTGGCAACGGCCACTTGGGCGGAAGATGGCTATGGCTATATGATCATCGGCGCCGATGGGCAGAGCGATCTGAGCGATCGCCTGACCGCATTTTCCGAGGCAATTTCCAGCTAAAATGCGCCTGGGCCTTGGTCAATCGCAGAGGCCGAAGACGACCACTCCAGTTCAAACTTTAGAGACGACTCCGGCTAGATCGAGTTGTGAACGCTTAATGCAGGCGGTCTGACGCCATGGGCGTGTCCTCGAGAACCAGCTTTCCGTTCTTCAGATGCCGCTCGACGAATTTCTTCTGCAAACGACCGGCTGGCACGGGATATGCCGTTTCCGGGGCGTAGCCCTGATTTTTCACTTCCGGGAAGAGGGTGAAGATTTCTTCTCGGGCCTCTTCCGAAATTGCCTTGATTGCTTCGGGGCCAGTGAACAAGCTCTCCGAGGGGGCGCCATCGGCGAAAATGACCTCGTGCTGATCGAAGAGAAGGTGGAAATAGACGACCTCGGTTATGTCTTCATCCACATAAATCCCAGGCAGCGCGGCCAGCTTTATCGCCGACACAAGGACATCGGGACTGCCGAACATACGCTCGGACACTTTGGAGGACACCAACATGCGGTGTTGTCTGGACACCAGCAGGTCTTTTGCCGGAAGCCCCTGCCCTAGCGCGCCAGCAGAGATACGGACAGGTCGTAGTTTTTCCGCAGCGGCCCCTTGGGCCGCGAAGTCCACCGTCTTGGTTCCGACCCACCGCAAGCGCTGCGGGCCATTTCCCTTGGTCAGAACAATGTCACCCACCGACAAATCTTCGACGGCAGTTAGGCCGTTCGGTGTTTCAATCATGGTTCCCGCGCACAAACACAGAATGTCGCCAGAGATATCACCAAAGCCGATTGCACCGGTATTTGCACCCGAAGACAGACCCCCTTCGAAGATGACCTCAATCCGGGACACCGGGCCTAGGATGGAAACGGTCAACGAATCTGGTGCGCCTGCTCCTTCGACACCCGGAGACACATTCCCGCTGGCTTCGACCGTGTTGCCGATCTGGACGTGAAACGGGCTTAGGTTGGAAAAGACTACAGGGACCGGATTGTCGTTCACATCAAACGCCAGAACCGTCACTCTATCGTCGAAAGAGAATTCGTTGCTGTCCAGATCCAGAATTTCGAACGTCACGTTTTTGACAGCGGTTGAAAACGTCACTTCTGATGTCGCAGGCCCTGGGATACCCGAAACAAACAGGTTTCCGCCAAGAAAGCCGCTGAAAAACACCCCTGGATCAGAGGCCACGGTTAGCGTTGAAGAATTAGAACCGTCCGTCAGCACGGTCGAACTGTTCGCGCTGGCTAGAGTTGACCAATCAAACAGGAATGGCATTACTGCTTCTCCCAAACCACATAAACCGCTTAGAATAATAATATTCTATTTCCTGCGTATTAATGCATCTTTAAATTCACAAGCCTAGAATTGTTTTCCTGTAGTGTGTTCAAATACAGCGGAACCCAATCAACCAGGACCGAAAATGGCCGTCGTTACCATGCCTGCCCAAACAGCCCAGCGGCTGAAAGACGAAATTCTCAAGTTATCGCAATCTGTTGAAGTGAAAATGTTTCTGGCCAAAGACGTCGTTCAACTGATCGGTTTCAGCGATGAAGAGATCGCGGGTTTTGGCGGGGAAACCGGCGATGCGGTCGTTTTGGCAGTGCGGGACCTTGAGGCGCTTGAGCAGGCCATTCCACAATCTGCGGGTGGACGCGTGAATTATATCCCAATCGTGAACGAAAAAGCCAAGGCGAAGCTGGACCCGTTTTATCAAGCCTAGACCGCACTCTGCGTGTCTTTCGCGAAGGGTGGGGCCTGCGCCCCACCCGATTGGCATCACGCTTCGATGATGTTGTGACCCGGGCCATAAGGGAAACCGGTTATGTTCTCGGCCCCGTTGTCTTCGACCACCAGAATGTCATGCTCACGATAGCCACCGGCTCCGGGCTGGCCTTCGGGGATCCACAGCATCGGCTCGATCGAAACGACCATTCCGGGTTCCAGAACCGTGTCGATATCCTCGCGCAGTTCCAGACCCGCCTCGCGCCCGTAGTAATGGCTGAGCACGCCGAAGGAGTGGCCATAGCCGAAGGAGCGGTATTGCAGCAGGCCCTCATCTTCAAAGAAGCGGTTGATCTCGGCGGTGATGCTGGAACAGGTCGCGCCGGGTTTGATCAGGCTCAGGCCAAGCTCGTGCGCGGCGACGTTGGCCTTCCAGATGCGCAGGCTGTCGGCGTCGGGTTCGCCCAGAAACAAGGTGCGCTCCAGAGCTGTGTAGTAACCCGAAATCATCGGGAAGGTGTTCAGCGACAGGATATCGCCCTTTTGCAGCGCTCGTTTGGTGACCGGGTTATGCGCGCCATCGGTGTTGAGGCCGGACTGGAACCAGACCCAAGTGTCGCGGTATTCGGCTTCGGGATAAGCGCGGGCGATCTCCGCCTCCATTGCGTCCCGACCGGCCATGGCGATCTCGATCTCGGTTGCGCCTTCGCGGATAGCGGCGTGAATGGCGGCTCCGCCCACGTCAGCGGTGCGGGCACCACCTTTGATCAACTCAATCTCTTCGGCGGATTTCACCATACGGGCCGCCATGGTATCGGGCGCGATGTCGATCAGTTCAGGCTGACCCAGCATCGCCAAAGCCGTATCGCGCGCGGCGAGGGTCATATGATCGCTTTCGATCCCGATCCGTTTCGCGCCGCCGATCAGGCTGGCAACCGCGCGCCAGTAATTGTCGCGCTTCCAATCGGTGTAGATCACATTGTCCTCGACCGAGCGGCGCCACGGCTGGCCCGCGTCGATATTGGCCGAAACGGTCGTGCAGGCGTCCTGCGTGACAACGCAGCCATAGGGGCGGCCAAAGGCGCAGTACAGAAAGCCCGAGTAGTAGGCGATGTTCTGCATCGACGTCAGCAGCACCACGGGAATATCTCGTGCGGCCATGATAGCGCGCAGTTTGCCCAGACGACGGTCATATTCGCCTTTGCTGAACGGCAGGGGGGCCTTGTCGCCATTGTGGCAGGTGAAGAATTCGGGGCGATTTGTCATTTTCAGGTCTCTCATCTTTGCCGGGCGGCAAACCCGGCCACTTGTCCCGGCGTTCAGGACAGGCGGTCTCGGGGTCCGAGAGCCGATCATCCCAGTGCGTCCGCGACGCCATCGCGGCTGGGATGAACAGGTGAATCGTTAGATCAGGCGCGCGCTTGCGTCAAGCGGGGGAAAGCCCCCGCAGACGCTCGGACCGGCGACGAAGCAATTCGACCGTAGTCAGCAGCGCGATCGAGATCACCACGAGGATCGTGGCCACCGCCAGAATGGTCGGGCTAATCTGTTCGCGCAAACCAGTGAACATCTGCCATGGCAGGGTTTTCTGGCTGGCCGAACCGACAAACAGCACCACGACAACCTCGTCGAACGAGGTGATGAAGGCAAACAAACCACCCGAGATCACGCCCGGCAGGATCAGCGGCATCTGGATCTTGAAGAAGGTCCGTACCGGCCCTGCGCCCATATTCGCAGCTGCCCGCGTCAGCGAGCGGTCAAAGCCGACCAGCGTGGCGGTCACGGTAATGATGACGAACGGGATGCCCAGAACCGCATGCGCGAGGATGACCTTCACATAGCCCACGAAGTTCTTGTTCATGCCCAGCGTGCCTTCCATGAAGCGACCGATATCGCTGTAGAAGAAGAACATGCCGGTGGCCGAGATGATCAGCGGAACAATCATGGGTGAGATCAGGATGCCCATGATGGCACGGCGGCCGGGAACATGGCTCTGGCTCAGGCCGATGGCCGCGAGCGTGCCAAGCGAGACGGAGATCACCGTGGCAATTGGCGCGATGATCAGTGAGTTCTTGAAGCTACGCTGCCATTCATTGTTGGTGAAGAAGTCTCGGTAATGCTTCAGCGAATAGCCCTCGGGGTCGAGTCGCAGCATCTCGGGCGTGAAGGTGAAGAAGTCCTGCGCGTTGAACGACAGTGGCAGAACCACAAGGATTGGCGTGATCAGGAAGACGAAGATTGCACCGCAGATCACACGGAACAGGTAGTGATAGAACACCTGTTTCGCAGTCAGATACGGCAACAGTTTGCGGCGATAGCGGCCCTCATACAGCCAATAGATGAACCATGCGAAGAACCAGCCGCCCAGCAGGCCCAGAACACCGCCCATGGGACCCGAAATCAGAAATCCGGCGATGCCGAAACCCAAAATGGTGATCCAGCGGGCCAGATTCTCATTCTTTAGAACAGCGATGTAGATCCAAGCCAGTGCCGCGATCAGGGCAGCTCCGCCAATGATGCCCAGAAGGATCGAACCATTACCTGCGCCAACGAAGACACCGGCGAAGGCCCCTGCCAGCGCAACGCTTGGCAGGACCATGGACATTGGTTTGCGGGAAATCGGAGTAAGTGCGGCCATGTCGATTATCCCAGCTTCACGTTATCAATGCCGACGATCTTGTCGTAACACCAGTAGAGCAACAGCACGACGGCCAGCAGTATCGTACCCAGCGCCGCGGCCAGCCCCCAGTTCAGCGAGGACGAGATGTGGTAGGCAATCCGGTTCGAGATGAAGACGCCCTTGGTGCCGCCCACGATCTCAGGCGTGATGTAGTAGCCGATGGCCAGAATGAACACGAGAATCGATCCAGCGCCGATGCCCGGAATGGATTGCGGGAAATAGATGCGCCAGAAGGTCGTCCAATTCGTCGCGCCCATGGATTTCGCGGCGCGGGTGTAGGACTCGGGTATTGTTTGCATCACCGAGTACATCGGCAGGATCATAAACGGCAGCAGAATATGCGTCATCGCGATGATCGTGCCGATCTGGTTGTTGATGATGACAAGTCGGGCGTCATCGGCCACCAACCCAAGCCAAACCAGCGTTTCGTTGATCACACCCTGTTGTTGCAGCATGACCTTCCACGCCGAGGTTCGCACCAATAGCGAGGTCCAGAAGGGTAACAAAACAAGGATCATCAGTAAGTTTGACACCCGCATCGGTAGGGTCGCCAGCAGGTAACTGACCGGATATGCCAACAGGATACAGGACGCGGTGATCACCAGTGACATGAACAAAGTACGCCCGAATAGCTTGATCAGGATCTGCTTGTCCTCGGGCTGCGCCTGCGCGCCTTCGGGCGTGCGGCGCATATCGACCGCGTTCAGAAAATAGCCATTCGTTACGGCGGGCGAGTGAGTCTTGATCACCGCCCAAGTCTGCGGTTCGCCCCAGCCCTCATGGATTTCGATCACCTGATCCTTGAACGGCCCATCTGTTTCGGGATCCAGCTTACCCATTTTCCGACCCGAGCGGCGGAACATCGAGGACATGCCTGTCTCTTCGTAGTTCAGGCGCGAGCCCAGTCGGGTATGTGTCTTGTTGTCGACCGCCACGACCATGTCGCGGACAAAGGCGTCATAGACGGCCTCGTCAGGCAGTTCGCCACTGTTTTCGTCCCAGCTTTGCAAGGCTTCGACCGTCAGGGGCAGGGTTTGCTGCACAATGCTGTTTTCCACCGACCGGAAAAGCATCGATGCAATCGGCACGATGAACGAGAACAGCACGAACAATAGGAGAGGGGCCACCAGCATCAGCGCCCGCAGCTTTTGTCGCCTCAACGAACGTGCCAGCGATTGCTTGAGCGGCGTTCCATCCGCTGCCAGCATAGGTCCGGCGTTTTGGCTTGCGTCAGTCATCAGTGCCCCTTGGGTTTTCTTTGGTCCGGGGGCGGCGCGCCGCCCCCGACTTTGTCATGAAATCAGACGCTTATTGCGCTAACCACGCCTGGAACTTGGCGTCGATGTCGTCGCGGTAGTCAGCCCAGAACTCGTAGTTATACAGGAACGTGTTCTTGGCGTTGTTCGGATCGGTCGGCATGTGCGGCGCCATGTCGATACCCAGATCGGCATGCTGACCCACCAGCGGAGCCGACGAGGCACGGGCCGGACCGTACGAGATGTACTTGGCCTGATCCGCAAGACGCTGAGTGTCGGTCGCGAACATGATGTAGTCCAGTGCGCGTGCCTGACGCTCTTCGCTCAGACCGGCCGGGATGATCCAACCGTCCAGATCGAACACCTGCGCGTCCCACAGCATGGCAACGGGCTGATTCTGTTCTTCGATCACGCTGAACAGACGACCGTTATAGGTCGAGCCCATGATGACTTCGCCATCAGCCAGCAGCTGCGGAGTATCCGCACCGGCCGACCACCAGACAACGCTGTCCTTGATGGTGTCGAGCTTGGCCAGAGCCTGATCCTGACCCTCTGCAGTCGCCAGCACGTCATAAACGTCGTCCTTGGCAACGCCGTCACAGATCAGAGCCCATTCCATGTTGTTGATCGGACGCTTTTCCAGCGAGCGCTTGCCCGGATAGTTTTCCAGATCAAACACGGCGCAGACGTCTGTCGGCGGTGTGTCACCAACCAGGTCGGTGCGATAGCCGAATGTGGTCGAGTAAACGATCTGCGGGATAAAGCAGTCGCTAACCAGCAGATCACCGAAGTCTTCGGATGCGGGCGTGCCATCAGGTGCCGGGGCCAGCATGGTGTCTGGATCGATTTCCATCGCCAGACCTTCGTCGCAGAGACGGATCGCATCCGCCGCAACAACGTCAACCACGTCCCAGGTGATGTTCCCGGCTTCGTTCATCGCGCGCAGCTTGGCAACCGCTTCGGCCGAGCTGTCATCGTTCAGGATCGTGACACCAGTCTTTTCCGAATAGGGCTCGTGATAGGCCTTGAGCTGCGATTTGGAATAGGCCCCGCCCCATGACACGATTGTCATCTCTTCGGCGGAAACGCCACCGGCCGCTGTTGCCAGAGCCGCTGCAGTCAGCAGTGTCTTTGTTGGTTTCATGTAAAACTCCCAGTATTTCCCGTTTGTTGTATGGTCAGCCGACGCACGGGTTTTCGCCAGCCGGTCCCTCAGTGTAACCGCGCTTGTGCCGCGCGGCTTGGTCTATGCGTCAAGCGCACGACAATCCTTTGCCAGCCAACCGATATCGATCTCTTGACCGGGTTGCAGGCGAATTGCATCGGGGGCGTTCCGGGTTTTGACGATGAACTCGTCATTGCCCGCCACAGACATGCGGAAGCGGAACACGTCGCCCATATAGATGAATTCCTTGACCGTCGCCTTCAGCGTATGCGCGTCGGCATGCAGACGATCCTTGTTGAATTCGACACGTTCCGGACGGATCGAAACCTTGGTCCGTTCGCCCGGGTTGTGCACATTGATCGGCACCGCATCAATTTCTGATCCGTCATCCAGCTGCACCACACAGCCGTCGCCGTCGATGGATTTGACCACACCTTCCAGCGTGTTGTTCTCGCCGATGAACTGCGCGACGAAGCTGTTATCGGGCTCTTCATAGAGTTGATCCGGCGGGGCCAGCTGCTGAATGCGGCCATCGTCGAAAACGGCGACACGATCTGACATCGTCAGCGCCTCGGTCTGGTCGTGGGTCACGTAAACGGTGGTGATGCCCAGCTCATGCGCCAGTCGGGTTATTTCGAACTGCATGTGCTCGCGCAGCTGTTTGTCCAGCGCGCCCAGCGGCTCGTCCATCAAAACCAGTTCCGGCTCAAAAACCAAGGCCCGTGCCAGAGCGATCCGCTGTTGCTGACCACCTGAAAGCTGCGCCGGACGGCGACCGCCAAAGGCACCCATCTGCACCATGTCCAAAGCGCGTTTGACCTTTTCGTCGCGCTCGGACTTGCCCAGCTTGCGAACTTCCAGAGGAAACGAAAGGTTTTCGGCCACCGTCATGTGCGGGAACAGAGCGTAATTCTGAAACACCATGCCAATCCCACGTTTGTGCGGCGGGATATTGTTGATGGGCTTTCCATCCAGCAGGATTTCACCATGGGTAGCGGTTTCAAACCCGGCGAGCATCATAAGGCAAGTTGTCTTGCCTGAACCTGACGGCCCGAGCATTGTCAGAAACTCGCCCTTCGGCATTGCAAGGTTGAGATCTTTAACGACGAGATTCTCGCCATCATAAGACTTCTGAACGCGTTGAAATTCGACAAACGCGGCGTCGTTCGTTGTACCGGTCACAAGACCCCCTGTTTCGTCAAATGATTACCCGAGGCTTTCGGATTTCATTGATCTGTGGTCCACAGTTAAGACCAAGCGATACGCACTTGGCAACAAGTTATGGTGCTTTTGCCAAAATTGAGTTCACACTTACTTGTCAATGCACAGCGTTTAAGCGCCTCATATGCCACGCAAGGCATTGATTACTCGACAAAACAGGTTTTCCGATCCGCTCTTGGATTTTCGGTATCGCGTCGAGAGTTCGCAGGTTGGTACAACTCAGGAACACCGCCTCGACCGCCGGATCTGCGCCCAGGTCCGAGGCCGCCTCGACCACGGATTCCGTCGAGATCCGCGCCACCTTGGCCTCTTCTGCCTGCCCGAAACTTGCAAACACATCCATGCTTATTCCATTGGCCTGAAACGCGGTGCGGAGCGGAATATTGACCTCTTCAATGTAAGGCGACAGCAGGGCAAATTTCGAAACACCGAGGTCGGCGGCGCAAGCGGTGGCCGCGCGCAGGGGATTCGTAACCTCGCTTGTGTTGCATGTCTGTTTAACCAGTTCTGCGACGCGCTCTGACCCGATCACCGAACTGGCCGAGGTACAGCCATAACCCACAACATTGTAGGGTCGCGCATTGGGAAGCAAACGCGCTGCTGCAGGCAGCGCCTTCTCCATCTCGGCAAGGCTTTCGGTCGTAACCTCAATACCGCTGGGAATGCGCGTGATGTGAAGGGGGTATTTGCGGTCCGCGAAATATGCGCCGAATTCAGGCTCAAGCGTCTCATCGACCTGCAAAACGATCAGCCCAATCGGCGAGGCTCTTGGATCGTCTTCATCCAGAGTGTAAGGGACATGGGTCATAGCTGCGTCATCTCCGGCCCGATCCTTGGGCTGATAAACCGTGGGGTGCCGTCAGTGACGACGATGTTTTCCTCATGCACCAGAATTTTGTCACCGACAGCGATGCCCGGTTCCAGAGTCAAAACCATGCCCGGCTCCAGAACGGTGTTGTCCGTAGGGATCAGGGACGGCCATTCGGTGAGGGACATTCCCAATCCATGCCCCAGGCGACCCGCGTCCGTACCCTCTGCATCTGCCGTGAGAACCGCGTCCATGGCATGAAACAAATCCGCTGCGGTTGCGCCCGGCCGGGCGATATCGAACGCAGCATCCGAGGCTTCGATCAACTGGGCATGGGCGTTTGCCACATCAGGCCGAGGCGGGCCGATTGACCAGTTTCGGTCGAAGTCGCAAAAATATCCGTCCCAAACCAAACCAGTGTCCAACATCAACACATCGCCCAGCGCGAGCGGTACGCGAGAGGCTGGTGAAATCACATCCGCATAGCCGCCCTGTTCGGCCCCGCCTGCAAGATAGGGCACCCAATCGGCGCCCTCTTCCAGGCACAGCATCTGAAAGCGGCGGAACACCTCATCCAGTGGCACACCCTCCCCGGCGATCTCGGGGACGCGGGCGAAGGCCCGACCGGCAATTCTGCAGGCGGTTTCGATCTTGGCAATCTCGGCCTGAGATTTGACCATACGCAACTGGCGCATGATGCCGCTGTCGCCTGTCAGCGCCCTTGTTCCAAGCTGGCCTCGTAATCGTTCAAGGTCTGCCAAAGGCATGCGGAGATGCGTCTCATGCCCATCCGGCACCCCAATTCGTCCCTCTGTGGGCGTCACCTCGACCAGCGCGTCACGCAAAAGAGAAACACCGTCATCTTGTAGATCAGGCGCGCTCCAGGTGCGGATGTCATCGATCCATGTCTGCGCCATGAGGGCTGCCCCGATCGACGGGATCACCGCGATCGGCTTGCCCGTGGCTGGCACAATGAGGAACCACGGGCGGGTCGGGCTTTCCCAGAACCGGGTCAGAAACCCGGTGAAATAGCGTAGATCCGTTTCGGTTGTCAGCAAAAGCGCCGACAGGCCCGCCGCATCCATCAACTTCTGCGCGCGCTTGGTACGCGCTTCAAACTCGGATGGCGCGCACCCCCTCATTCCGCGGTCTCGGAGAGAATGCACAGCACACGTGAGGTCTCGGTCATTCCCAATTCGGCCCTCGCCCGGCTATTCAGAACGGCTGCGAGCCCAGCGCCGCCCGAGGCTGTTGTCTCCAACCCCGCCACGGCCATGGCGGGCAATTTCTCGGACACGTCCTCATCCGAAAGTGTCAGGAACAGGTCGGCGTCGCGCGCCAATCCGTTCAGCGCGATAAGCGAAGGCTCCTTGCAATCCAAACGCCCCATAATGCTGTCCGGTCCATCGGCGAACACGCATGACCCGGCCTCGATACTGGCCTGCAGGGCGGGCGCGGCTTCAGGTTCGACCACAACTATTTTTGGCGCGTCACCCCAGGCTTTGCGGGCATAAGCGGCGACAGCCCCGGCCAGACCACCAACACCGGCCTGCAACATGATGTGCGTCGGGGGTTGGGGACATTTATCCACCGCTTCAGACGCCATTTGCAGATACCCCTCCATCAGCGTCCAAGGCAGCTCATAGTACCCCTCCCATGAACTGTCCGAGAGCAAGGTCCACCCGTTTTCCTCAGCCGCGTCGCCTGCGGCTTGCATGCTGGCTGCATAGTCAGAGCCACTGCGCACAACCTCGGCGCCTTGGCCTTTCAACCGTGCGGCAAAGCTCTCGGGCACCGTCTCGGCAATATAAACAACAGCTTTTGCGCCAAACATCCGCGCGCCTGCCGCGACGCTCATCCCGTGATTACCGGCACTGGCGGTCACGTAGGTTGACCCTGCCAGTGTTTCTGCACCCGGCGCGTCCGAGGCTTCGGCAGCATGGCGCGCAATCACATAGGCCGCGCCTAGGGCTTTGAACGAGCCCAGATTCATACGCGCGCGTTCATCCTTGACCCAAAGCTGCGCAACCGGGGCTAGGCCTGCCGCATCCACCAACGGGGTTCCCTTCGCCGCCGGGCACATGGACAACAAGGCCGCAACGCGGGCCGCATCTGTTGACGGATAAGGGGCTGAGGGCGCAAGTTTGGGACCTGCCCTGTGTGTATTCGCAACGATCTTCATGTGTCTCCCCGCCATTTTGCCTGACGTGATCCGATCGCCCCTGATCTGTCAACTCTCCTGATCGTTAGCCTACCTGATCCAACAACCAGTCATGAAACAACCGCGCCGCCGGGTTCGAGCTATTCGCGGATAGAAAATACCCCTCATTGCTGTCGATTGGGCCGTCATGCGCGCGCTCGACCAAGCCCGTATCAAGCGCGTGTTTCGCCAAAAGCTCGCTCACCAAAGCCACGCCACCCCCATGCGCCGCCAATTGAAGCGCCATGCCAAAGGTATCAACAAAAACGGTGGGTTGGCTTTGTAACCTTTGGCTTTCCAACCACCTGCTCCACCCGCCTGACGTCCCTACCGCCTCGATCAGAGGCAGATCCGATATGTCCCCCAACAGGGCCGGAGACTTGAAGGGAACAAGCCGGTCCGGCATCAGGCGAACAGCCCCCTGCCCCACCTGTTTCTGCGATCCGAACCGCACCTGCACATCCGCCTGGGATGCATTGAAATCGTCCGGCCAAATCGCGCTGAGCAGCCGCACGCGAATATCCGGGTGCTGATGGGCAAACGCGGGCAGATGTGGGGCGATAACCCATTGCGCGATACTGACCGAGGTCGCAACTGTCAGAACGTCTCCGGACGCGTTGGTGTCGACCTGCCCGGCGGCAACAGCCAGCGCCTCAAGCGCCTTACCCACCTCAGGCAGCAGCTTTCGGCCCGCATCCGTCAACGCCAGACTGCGCGGATGGCGCACGAAAAGAGATGCCCCCAAACGCAACTCAAGCGATTTCACCTGCTGGCTGACGGCCGATTGCGTCAGACCGATTTCCTCGGCCGCGGCGGTAAAGCTGAGCGTGCGGGCGGCGGCCTCGAAGGATCGAAACCAGGTCAGAGGAGGAAGTGATTTTGCCATAGGCCAAGCCAGTCATTAGTCTTGTTAATGTCAAAGCACATAATTCTATCATTTGTCAAAAACCAGCCCCGTTTCTAACGTCGGCCCGCGCGACAGGAGAAGTTTTATGCAGCCGGAAATACGCAAAATCGTAACCTATGATGAAGAGGTTCTGGTCGAAGGGTTTCGCCCCGCGAAGACCCCATGGCGCATGTTCGCCGTGGCCGCTGTGGTCACCAACCCATGGGCCGGCCGATATGTCGAAGACCTGAAGCCCGAGATTCAGGCCTATGGTCCCGTTCTGGGTGAGATGATGACCAAGCGCATGATTGCGCTGGCCGGCAGCGGAGATGCGATCGAGGCCTATGGCAAGGCCGCAGTGGTTGGTCTGAATGGCGAAGTCGAGCATGCCTCGGGCCTCATTCACACTCTGCGTTTTGGCAATCACTACCGGCAGGCCGTCGACGCAAAGTCTTATCTGGCCTTTACCAACACCCGAGGGCCCGCGAACGCTCCGATCATGGTGCCGCTGATGGACAAGAACGACGCCGGGCGGCGCTCGCATTATCTGACCATCCAGTTCGCGATCCCAGATGCGCCACGAGACGACGAGATCGTTGTTGTGCTTGGCGCGGCGACCTCGGGCAGGCCGCATCACCGCATTGGCGACCGCTATCAGGACCTCAAGGATTTGGGCCATGACGTGGACAACCCGGCCGCGGTCTGAGATCGGCGGGCTTGCAGCAATCCAGACCGGCGCGGGGCCGAATGTCCTGTTGCTGCACGGTGTCGGTTTGCGCGCCGAGGCCTGGGTCGCCCAATTGGACGCGCTGGCATCGGTGGCGCGTCTGACCGCACCGGACATGCCAGGTCATGGTGAAAGCCCAATAGGCAGCACGCGCGCAGAGTTGTCGGGATACACCGAAGCTACATTAAGCGTTCTGGATCAACTGGGGGGACCAACGGTCGTTGTTGGTCATTCCATGGGCGCAATGATCGCGCTCGATCTTGCGGCAAGGGCACCGCAACATGTCGCCGGTGTCGTTGCACTGAACGCCATTTTCGAACGCAGTTCCGAGGCCACAAAGGCCGTTACAACCCGCGCCGCCGCACTTGACGGTCAAACACCAAGTGATCCGACGGTCACTCTACAGCGTTGGTTTGGTGACACTGATCCGCCAGAATGTGCTGCGTGCCGAACCTGGCTGACGACCACAGATCCAGCGGCCTACAAGCAAGCTTATACGGTATTTGCCAACAGTCCGATCCCACGCCGGGACGATTTGAAGACGCTCACCTACCCCGCCTTGTTTATAACGGGTGATCTTGAGCCCAACTCGACCCCGGACATGTCACGCGCCATGGCGGAGCTTGTTCCGAACGGGCGGGCGCAGATCATCAGGGGCGCTGCTCATATGATGCCGATGACCCACGCCGCAGAGGTTAACGCCGCACTGTCAACCTTTCTGAATGAGGTGCAACAATGACCAGTCTCGATCCTCGCGACCTGCGGCGCGCCTTTGGCAGCTTCATGACCGGCGTCACAGTTGTGACGACGCGCGATGCCGCGGGCGTTCCGTTGGGGTTCACTGCCAATTCCTTCTCATCCGTGTCTCTGGACCCGCCGCTTTTGCTGGTTTGCCCGGGCAAGAACCTGTCCTCCTACGATGCCTTCGCGAGCTGCGCGCATTTCGCGGTGAACATTTTGGCTGAGGGGCAAGAGGATGTCTCAAACACCTTCGCAGGGTTCAAAGGGGATCGGTTTGCTAAAACCGCGCATCAGTTGGACGCCAATGGCGTCCCTCTTCTGGATGGCGCAGTTGCGACGTTTTCCTGTCGGGCCCATCAAGCCATCGAGGCTGGAGATCACTGCGTTCTGATCGGAGAGGTTGAGGCCTATTCACATACCGAAACCCGAGGCCTCGGATATGCCAACGGGCAGTATTTCAGTCTTGGCCTTGAACGCGGCGCAATGGAGGCCACGGGTCGATCCGTTGTCTGCGGCGCGATCATCGAATGCGACGGTCAGGTGCTGTTGGAGAAAACCGACGCCGGATACCGCCCGCCGCAGATCAGTTTGTCGGATCATCAAGCCCTGCGCGAAAGCCTGCAGCAAGACTTGGCAGCGCGCGGGATCACAGCGCATTTGGGTACGGTCTATTCAGTTTACGACGATGCCACGACCCACCATGTCTATACGCTCGCGTCGGCACTGGCTTTGCCGCTCAACAGCACCCTTGAAGCGGTTGCCATCGAAAAACTTGCAAACCTGACTTTCGCAACTCCGGCCATCGCCACCATGATGTCCCGCTTTGCGTTTGAAAGCCTGACCCGCGACTTTTCTCTATACCTCGGCGACGCACAGCGGGGCGATGTACATACTCTCTCGGAAAGGACTGAATGATGGAGTTTTCCCTCTTTGCTCATATGGAGCGGCTCAACCCTGAACAGTCTCATGAGAAACTGTATGAAGAGTTTATCGAGCTGTGCAAAATGGCTGATGACGCCGGTATGCGAGCGGTGTGGACGGGCGAGCATCACGGGATGGATTTCACCATCGCGCCCAATCCATTGATGTCCCTCGTCGATATCGCGCATCACACCAAAAACATCCGCCTTGGCACCGGAACGGTCATCGCGCCTTTCTGGCATCCGATCAAACTGGCCGGTGAAACGGCCGCTGCGGACCTTATGACCGGGGGACGCATCGAACTGGGTATCGCGCGCGGGGCCTATTCCTATGAATATGAACGGTTGATCCCCGGCATGGATGCCTGGGACGCGGGCCAGCGCATGCGGGAAATAGCCCCCCTGTTGCCCAAATTGTGGGAGGGAGATTGCGCCCATGAGGGAGAGTATTTCCAATTCCCCGCCACCACCTCCGCCCCGAAACCCGTACAAGACGGAGGGCCACCGATCTGGATCGCTGCCCGCGACCCGAACAGCCACGAATTCGGCGTCCAGAATGGCTTCAACATTCAGGTCACGCCTCTCTGGCAAGGCAACGCAGAGATTGAGAGCTTGATGGGCCGCTTCAATGATGCCTGCGCCAACTATGACGGGCCGCGCCCCAAGATCATGCTGCTTCACCACACCTATGTCGGGCAGGACGCCGCCGATGTGGATCAGGCCACGCAAGAGCTTTCGCGCTTTTACAATTATTTCGGCGCGTGGTTTCAGAACAAGCGACCCGTACATCAGGGGCTGATCCAAACTCTGACGGATGAGGAAATGGCCGCCAACACCATGATGGCGCCCGAAAACATGGGCCGTGATCTGACAGTTGGCACAGCTGAGCAGGTCACGGATCGCCTGAAGCACTATGAAGACCTTGGTTATGATGAATACTCGTTCTGGATCGACAGCGGCATGAGCTTTGAGCGCAAGCGCGCTTCGCTGGCCCGGTTTATCGACGACGTGATGCCAAAGTTTCAATGAGGACCCTTGATGCAACAGAACCCACACTATCAGCTTTTCATCGACGGAACCTGGACCGAGGGCGCCAACGGGCAGGTCATGACCTCGCAAAACCCTGCTACTGGCGAGGCTTGGGCCAGTTTCGCCTGCGCCGCGCCCGAGGATGTGGATCGCGCCATCTCGGCGGCGCGTCGATCCCTGAATGACCCGGCTTGGCGGGATCTGACGCAGACCGCGCGTGGCAAACTGCTGTTCAGGCTTGCAGAGCTGATTGAACAAAATGCCAAGCGCCTCGGCGAGATCGAGACGAAAGACAGCGGAAAGCTTCTGGCCGAAACGGCAAGTCAGACGGCCTATGTCGGCGACTACTATCGTTACTATGCTGGTTTGGCCGACAAGATCGAAGGTGCGGTGCTTCCGATCGACAAGCCCAACCTGCATGTCTTTACCCGCCGCGAACCGATCGGCGTCGTCGTCGCAATTGTGCCCTGGAACGCGCAGATGTTCCTGACGGCAACCAAGCTGGGGCCAGCCCTTGCCGCCGGATGTTCGGTGGTGCTGAAGGCCTCTGAGATTGCGCCCGCGCCGATGCTGGAATTCGCACGTCTGGTCGAGGAGGCGGGTTTCCCGCCCGGCGTCGTCTCGGTGATCACGGGCGACGCGGAAAACTGCGCGATCCCCCTGACCCGACACCCCGACGTGGATCGCATCGCCTTTACCGGCGGCCCGGAAACCGCGCGCCACGTGGTTCGCAACTCGGCCAAAAACTTCGCCGTAACCACGCTGGAGCTGGGCGGAAAATCCCCGATTTTGGTGTTCGACGATGCCAATCTGGATGGTGCCGCCAATGGGCTAATCGCAGGCAATTTCGGAGCCTCCGGCCAAAGCTGCGTCGCGGGCTCACGTGGTTTGATACATCGCCCAATTCTGGACGCCTTGGCAGCCAAGATCGAAGAGAAGATGAAAGACGTCATCGTGGGTGATCCGTTGAACGCCGCAACCCATATCGGGCCGCTTTGCACCAATGCGCAGATCGCCAATATCAAGACGGTACTGGCAAAATCCTCCGATCAGGGCGCGCGCATCCGGTTTGGCGGCGCGCCCCTCGACCGGCCCGGAAACTTCATGGCGCCCACTCTGGTCGAATGTGCGTCACCCGAGACCGAGACCCTGAAGGTCGAGATGTTCGGGCCCGTCATGTCCCTGTTGCCCTTCGACACCGAAGAGGAAGCAATCGCTCTGGCCAACGATACCCCATTCGGATTGGGATCGGGCGTATTCACCGAAAATGTCGCCCGCGCGCATCGCGTGTCATCCCGATTGAAGGCTGGTATTTGCTGGATCAACACCTATCGTGCGGTGTCACCCATCGCGCCGTTTGGCGGCTACAACCAATCCGGCTATGGCCGCGAAGCGGGGATCGAGGCCATTCAGGACTACACACGCACCAAGACCGTATGGCTGAACACCTCTGATCAACCCATGTCGAACCCGTTTGTGATGCGCTGAGCGTGGCGATAGATTTCGCCCTCTTCTCCACAACCCTATGGCCCTTCGGAAAATTATCCCACACTATGGCGCAAGAATAGCGGTTGGAGACTGAAGAATGAGCGCACATGGATATGAAGGCGGTCGGTTAAACTTGCCCTTTGTCGGGATCTCGACCTTTGGCAAATATCCTTATGTCAGCGACTGGGATGCGATCGACGCTGATGTCGCGATCCTGGGCGCTCCGTTTGATTTTGGCACTCAGTTCCGGCCCGGCGCGCGGTTCGGGCCACGCGCCATCCGCGAAGCCTCGACCCTGTTTTCCTTCGGGCATGGCGGCGCATACGACCACGAGGATGACATCACCTACCTGCCATCGGAAACCACCCGGATCGTGGATCTGGGCGACGCCGACATCGTGCATACCAGCACCGAAAAAAGCCACCAGAACATAAAATTTGGTGTCGAAAAGTGCCTTGAGGCCGGGGCCTTGCCCGTGGTTCTGGGCGGAGATCATTCGGTCAACATCCCCTGCATTGATGCCTTTGCTGCGGATTGCGAAAAGAACGGCCCCATTCACATTGTTCAGATCGACGCGCATCTGGATTTCGTGGATGAACGGCACGGGGTTCGGTTCGGGCATGGAAACCCGATGCGGCGCGCGGCGGAGAAACCCTATGTCTCGGGCCTGACGCAAATCGGCATCCGCAACGTCTCATCGACCGCAAAAGAGGGCTATGAGGATGCCCGTCGTATGGGGTCAGACATCCTGTCTGTTCGCCAGTTGCGCAAACTGGGGACCGAGGCTGTTCTGGATCGGATACCGGAGGGCGCCAGGTACTACGTCACCATAGACATCGACGGGTTCGATCCCTCTATCGCGCCCGGCACCGGCACACCCAGCCATGGTGGTTTCCTGTATTACGAAGTGCTCGAACTGCTCGTCGGTCTGACCAAGCGCGGTGATGTGGTGGGTTTGGATCTGGTCGAAGTGGCCCCCGATTATGATCACACGGGCAGCACCGCCATTCTGGCGGCACAAATCCTTATGAACACGATTGGGCGTATTCTGCACCACAAAGGTTCGCCCAGCGCGGGGTAAGAGCAGGTTTTCGGACTGAAGCTCGGTCTTTCAGACCGACTTCTGCTGCATATGCGGAGAGGTTCCGAAATACCTGCGAAAGCATTTGGAGAAATAGCTGGCCGAGCCAAAGCCGCAGGCGATGGCCACATCCAACACCCGCATATCGGTTTGCTGCAACAGGGTGCGCGCACGCTCGAGCCTCAGGCGCGTCATATAGTTCTTTGGGCTTGTGCCCACGTAGCGCTGAAACAGGCGCTCAAGCTGTCGGGTCGAGAGGCCCGCGCTTTCGGCCACGACACTGGGCGACAGCGGGTTTTCAAGATTTTCGCGCATGATCATGATGGCGGTTGCCAGTTTCTCATGACGGCGGCCAAAGCGGAACAGATCCGTCTGCGTTTGCCTGCCGTCCTTTGGACGCACCGACGCATATAGCAATTGATCCGCCACGCGGGAGGCAACAGTCTGACCACAGGCCTGACCGATCAGCGACGAGAACAGATCGAGCGTGGTGACACCTCCACCACAGGTCGCAATCGGGCCTTCATCCACAAAGACCGAGCAGTTGGATTCCACGGTCGGGAACAGCTCAACCATCACGGGTTGCTGTTTCCAATGCGCGCTCAGGCTCTGGCCGCTGGCCACTCCCGCCATGGCCAGAATACCGGACCCACCCCCGATGCCGCAAAGCTGAACGCCGAACCGACGCCCCTGCCGCAACCAGGATTTCAACTCATTCGAGATCGACCGATCCACGGTCATCGGCCCGCAAATGACAATGCAATCGCCCCGGCGGGTCTTGATCAAACCGTCATCAACAGCAACCGTCATCCCCGAGGATGAGGTCACCGCCTCGCCGGTTTCGCTGACGATATTCCATTCAAAAATAGCCTGCTCGGAGGCGGCATTTGCCGCCCCCAATGAGTCGATCCCGGCCCCAAGGTCCAAAGCAGAGAACCCCGGCGTCAGCAGGAAAATGAAGCGGTTCAGCTCATTCACCCGTGTGCTTGCATCTGCAAAATTGATCTCGGGACGACCCATTCCGGCTTTCCTTTCTTACGTCCGCATATTGGCGCCATTGGCGTCATAGGCGGGTGCACCCAGAACTTCGGCGTCGTAGAACTCACCCAGGATTTCCACCTGCAGCTTGGTTCCCGGAGCGGCGCTCTCGGTTGCGACGTAGCCCATCGCCATCGACTTCCCGACGCGGTGGCCGTAGCCGCCGGACGAGACATAACCGACCGCTTCGCCATCTTTCAGGATCGCCTCGTCATTCGAGACATCGATGCCGTCCACGTCGATGGTCATGGTAACCAGCTTGCGGGCAACGCCATCTTCCTTGAATTTCAGCGTCGCATCCTTGCCGACAAAGTCTTTCTTCCAGTTGATGAAGACATCCATGCCGGATTCGACCGCGTTGAAGTCAGGACGGAAATCGGTGGTCCAGACGCCCCAGCCTTTCTCAAGACGCAGCGACATCAGTGCGCGTGCGCCGTACCAGCGATAGCCCAGATCGACCCCGGCCTCTTCGATCGCCTCGGCCAGACGCAGCAGGTACATCGGCTTGCAGTAGATCTCAAAGCCCAGCTCGCCCGAGAACGAGATACGGTTCAGGATCACCGGAACTCCGCCCACGAAGGTCTGGCGCAGATCGCGGAACTTCAGCGCATCGGCGCTGACGTCGTCGCGGGTGATACGGGCCAGCAGCTCGCGCGATTTGGGGCCGGACAGGGCGATCCCGTGCCAGTCATCCGAGACATTGGCATAGGACACATCCGCAGGCAGGTCCTTTTCGAACCAGCGGCGATGCGCATCCTGCATCGTGCCGGACCCGAACAGCATGAAGTGATCGTCACCCAGGCATGCCACTGTCAGGTCTCCGTACAGGCGGCCTTTTTCGGTCAGCATCGGTGTCAGCGCCAGACGGCCCGGTTTCGGGACGTAACCGGCCAGAGTGCGGTTCAGATATTCACGCGCGCCAGCGCCCTTGAACTCGTGCTTGGCAAAGTTGGCAATTTCGATACCGCCGACGGCCTCTTGCACGGCTTTGACTTCGCGCGCGACATAGTCGTGGCTGCGGTTCCGTTCGAAGGTCGGGGTTTCATGCGCGTCTTCGGCGTCGTCGGCAAACCACAGAGCGTTTTCCAGACCAAAGCCTTGCCCCATCACGGCGCCCTTTTCGACCAGACGGTCATAGAGCGCGGTGGTTTTCTGCATCCGGCCTTTGGGCAGCGTTTCGTTCGGGAAGGTCATCACGAAACGACGCTCGTAGTTTTCCGAGGACTTGATGGTGCCCCAGTCCGGCGTTGCGAACTCGCCAAAGCGGGCCACGTCCATCGCCCAGACGTCGATCGAGGGCTCGCCGTCGATCATCCATTCGGCCATGGTCAGGCCAACGCCGCCGCCCTGACAGAAACCTGCCATGACGCCTACCGCGACCCAGTAGTTCTTCATGCCCGGAACCGGGCCGATCATCGGGTTGCCATCGGGGCCAAAGGTGAACGGGCCGTTGATGGTGTCCTTGATGCCGGATTCGCCGATGGCGGGGATACGCTCGAACGACATTTCCAGACGGTCGGCGATGCGGTCCAGATCGGGCTGCAGCAGCTCGTGGCCGAAATCCCATGGCGTGCCATCGACCTTCCACGGGGTCGATTTCGGCTCATAGGTGCCCAACAGCATGCCGTGGCGTTCCTGACGGAAGTAGATGTTGGCCTCATAGTCGATGCCCGCGGGCAGACGACCGGCTTCGCCCATGCTCTCCATACGGTCCTTGATCATCGGGATCGCGTCGGTGATCAGATAGTGGTGTTCCATAGGCTGTACGGGCAGGTGGATGCCCGACATGTGGCCCACTTCGCGCGCCCAGAGGCCGCCGCAGTTGACAACCTGCTCGGCGTTGATGACGCCTTTGGGGGTGGTCAAATCCCAGCTGCCATCGGGGCGCTGGCTCATCGAAGTCACGCCGCAATGGGTGAAGTATTGCGCGCCGTGGTGACGGGCGGATTTCGCGAAGGCGTAAGTCGCGCCCGAGGGATCAACATCGCCGTCCTGTTCGTCCCAGAGGGCGGCATGGTAGTGTTTGGGGTCGATCAGCGGGTGACGCTCGGCCAGTTCCTGCGGGCTGATGAATTCCTGATGCAGGCCCATGTAGCGCGCTTTCGAGCGCTCGCGCTTGAGGTAGTCGTACCATTCCTTTGTCGACGCCGCGTAGAAACCGCCGGTGATGTGCATGCCGACCGAATGGCCCGAGGTTTCCTCGATCTCTTTATAGAGATCAATGGTATAGCTCTGCAGGCGCGAGATGTTGGGGTCCGAGCTGATCGTGTGGATCTGACCCGCCGCGTGCCAGCTGGAGCCGGATGTCAGCTCGTCACGCTCCAGCAGAACAACGTCTTTCCAGCCGAACTTGGCCAAGTGAAAGAGGATCGAACAGCCTACAACGCCGCCGCCAATGACAACGACCTTGGCGTGGGAGGGCAGCTTTTTACCAGACGTGGTTTCGTCTTTTTGAATCTCGGGCATTGGAATTTCCTGTGTCGTTTTCTTGTGGTGATGGAGGAAGGGGGGCTGTCTGCCCCCCATCGCGCCGTTCGGCGCGATTCCCCCCGAGGATATTTCTGGCCAGATGAAGGGATCCCGGTTTTAGTACCAGGCGTCCGGGATCTCTTCTTTGCGTTTGGACACATAGGCGGCCAGTTCTTCTTTCTTGGCCTCGTCCATGGCGGGGGGCTGGTATTCGTTCAGCATCTGGTTCCAGCGCTCATAGGCGCGGCGGCGCATGTCCTTGGAACCGCCCTCTTCCCAGCTTTCGACGTTTTCGCTGTCGCTGAGCTTGGGTTCGTAGAATGCGGTTTGGTAGTTGCGCATGGTGTGGGCACAGCCCAGGAAGTGACCGCCTGCGTCGACCTCTTCATAGGCATCACGAGCGAAGGCGTCGTCGCTCGTGTCCAGCCCCTGGCTGAGGACCTTCTGGTATGAACCAAGACGGTCCGCATCCATGATTAGTTTCTCGAACCCGGTACACAGGCCACCTTCGAGCCAACCGGCCGAGTGCAAAACGAAGTTTGCACCGGCCAGCATGGTCGAATGCATCGAATCCGCCGATTCATAGGCAGCCTGTGCGTCTTCGATCTTGGAAGCAGTCAGAGAGCCACCGCAGCGCAGTGGCAGACCGGCGCGTCGGGCCAGTTGGCCGATGGCGTAGTTCGAGATCACTGGTTCGGGCATACCAAAGGTCGGCGCGCCGGATTTCAGCGACATCGACGACAGGAAGTTGCCCAGAACAAACGGCGCGCCGGGGCGCAGCAGTTGGACGTAGGCGCAGACCATCATCGCCTCGGCCATGGCCTGTGCCACGCTGGCGGCAGTGCTGACCGGACCCATCGCACCGGACAGGATGAACGGAACCACGATCATGCCTTGGCCGCGTGTCGAATAGACCCGCGCTGCTTCGGTGACAACGCGGTCGACAAGCAGCGGAGAATTCGTGTTCACGTTGCCCATTATGACGCAGTTGTCTTCCATGAAATCCGCGCCGAAGATGATCTCGGCCATGTCAACGCTGTCTTGCGCGCGGCTCATCTCAGTGATGGCGCCCAGATGCGGCTTGTCGCTGAGGGTCATATGCGCAAACATCATGTCGAGGTGACGCTTGCTGACCGGAACATCGCAGGGTTCGCAGGTCACGAAACCGCCATGGTGCAGGTTCGGGTGCAGGTAGGTCAATTTCACCAGCTTTTCGAACGACTCGATATCGCCGTAGCGGCGACCGCCTTCCAGATCACGCACGAAAGGTGCGCCGTAGACTGGCGCGAAAACCTGATTGCCGTCACCGATGACGACCGAACGCTCGGGGTTACGCGCGACTTGTTTGAAGCTTTTGGGTGCCTGGGCACACAGGCTGCGAATCCATTGCGCGTCAGCCCGCACGATATCGCCTTCGACTCGCGCCCCTTCGCGGCGCCACAGCTCTAGCGCTTCGGGGTCGTCGCGGAAGGCGATTCCCACGTCCTGGAAAATCCAGTCGACCTGAGCCTCAAGACGGGCCAGATCTTCCTCGTTCAGAGGATCAAAGAACGGCAACTTTCGTTGGATATAAGGGGAGGCCGGGACAGAACCGGCCTCGGAACCGCGGGAACGGGATTGACGTGCGCGCCGAGCCATTAATAGCACTCCATTTTTTGGGTGCATATTAATCACCAAGAAAATGTATGTGACGCTTGAAAATTTGAATGCTTAGCATAAACACAGATTATGCAAGAACTCTGGAAACAGCTTGGCTCCCCCCGCAATCTGGTCGTGTTCGAGGCCGCCGCCCGCCTTCAGTCCTTTACCCGCGCCGCGCAGGAGCTGAACGTGCAGCAACCCGCCGTCAGCGTCGCCATCCGTAGGCTGGAAGAAGGCTTAGGAACGCCTCTGTTCACCCGCGGTCACCGTCAGGTCGTCCTGACCGGAGCGGGTGAGCGGCTGCTGGCTGATGTCTCGCGGGCATTCGAGCAATTGGCCATATCGGTTGAGTCCATCCGACAGACCAAACAGGCGGGCTATGTCACCCTCAGCGCATCGACGGCCTTCAACAACTATTGGATCATGCCGCGACTAGCCGATCTGCAAAGCCAGCATCCGAAAATCGACTTGCGCCTGCAATCCAGTGACCGGGAACCGGATATCGATGCGGAAAACATCAGCCTTGCGGTGCGTCTGGGGGATGGAAACTGGGCGGATTGCGAAAGCGCCCTGATCGCGCCTGAGGCGATCTATCCCGTCGCCTCGCCCCGCGTCATGGCCGCCGCAGTCGATCTGCGAAGCCTGCCGAATCTCCTGTCTCAACGCCTCATTCATCTGGAAGAACCCATTCGCCAGCGTCCGAGTTGGAGCGATTGGTTCGCCAATTTCTCGATTAGAACGGCGGTTCCGAACATGGGGCTACGATTGAATGACTATGCGCTTGTCCTGCAGGCGGCCATGGCCGGTGAGGGTTTTGCCTTCGGCTGGAAACACCTGACTGACCGCCTGGTCGATCAGGGTCTGCTGGCTGCCCGATCCGATTGGCAATGGACGACGGGCAAAGGTTTCTATCTCGTCTGGTCCAAGAAAACCCCTCTGTCCGATGATGCGCAAAAGGTAAGAGATTGGATTTTGCACACTCTGGACGAAGCTGCCTGAGCACGACACGCCATTGAGAGGCAAGCGCTCCCGCCCCGAATATGCGTCAGGACGCTGCCCGCGGATTCCCACGTCGGTCTAAGGCAGAACCAAAACCAATGGACCTGACGTCAGGGGCGAATTTTTCACAAAATGAACGAATTTCTGTCTTGAAGAAGCAAGGGTTTACGCGTCTACGGAAGGAAAACAAGTTACAGGTTGAAACGAGACTTGAATGCCAGATTTCAGCATCGTCGGCGGCGCATCCACCACATTTACCGACACAACCCCCGGCGGGGGGTTTGTCATCGATTTCAGGCTGCTCGACAACAGTTTCAGCGCGCAGATCAACGGAGTTGATCTTTTTGTTGGCGGCCCCGCCGGAGCACCAAATGAGTTGCAGTTTCAGATTAGCGGGACCTCCGGTCAAACCGTGCGATTTGCAGATGGCGACCGGTACGAGGTGAATACGCCCGCCGTTTGGCAACTGCAAAACTCGGACACTGATCCTGTTGTCCGGCTCGAGGTGAACCCAGACGGGACCATTGCCCTGTTCGGTGTGAAGTCCGACGACGGCGCGCTTGTCCCGCTGGAATTGTTCAACGGCCTGACGGTCAACACCGATGCAATCGCCGCCGCCTGGAACGCGGAAGGTGATAACACCATCGAAATCGATCAGGTCGTGACCGGCCCGACCAATGCGAGCGGTGAATTCGAGGATGTGCCCTGTTTTGCATCAGGAACACTGATCGAAACATCAGTGGGGCTTGTTCGCGTTGAGGACCTGAAGGTCGGCGATCAGGTCCTGACGTATGACAACGGGCTGCGGCCGGTTTGCTGGATTGGCTCTCGTGGCCTGAGCCAAACTCAGCTTGAGGACAAACCGCACCTCAAACCCATTGTGATCAGGGCGAATGCGCTGGGTCCTGGCTATCCGCAGCGCGATCTGATCGTGTCGCCTCAGCACCGGATTCTGGTTTCCTCGGCTATCGCCAAGCGGATGTTCGACTGTCAGGATGTCCTGCTACCCGCGAAGAAACTGCTGCCGTTGAGCGGTGTAGATGTTCTGGGCGATCTGTCTGGTGGAGTTCGGTATCACCACATCCTGTTCGATCAGCATGAGATCATCTGGTCCAACGGCACGCCCACGGAAAGCCTCTTTCTGGGGCCACTGACCATGCAGGCCATCTCGCACGAAGCGAGGCAAGAGATCAAAGAGCTTTTCCCAGAATGTGCGGCGGTTGATTTTAGACCGCTAACGGCAAGGTTGGTGCCCGGAAAGGGCAAGTGGATTTCGAAGCTTGTCGAGCGTCACCGCGGGAACCGCAAACCCCTGTTCGACGGCCAAGTTGGCCATAGCTGAGCAGAGACCTCTGCACAAGCGACCATGCGCTTGGCCTAAGCCGGGGTTGCTGGCAGAAAAGGGTTGCTATCACCCCCATCATCAAGCAAGCCTGCATACGCCGAGCATCCAATTTCGTTGGATGCAGTCGATAACAGACCCTTTAATTTGGGTAGATATGAGCCAAGTGACAGTTTCACCGAACCCCAGAAAGAAACACGCCACGCCCGCCCAAGACGAAATCGGCGGGTCCTTGTGAACGGCGGAAATCCGGTGCAAGTCCTCAACATTCCGACCGCCGACGGAAACCCCTATCAGCGCAATCTGATGTATCGCTGCGCGGCGGACAGGGTCGAGTTTGTCGGCGGCGGCAAAGGCGCACTTCTGAATTTGGATGCGGCCAAACACCCAGTAACCCATCTACATTGGGATGACCGGATCTTTGGTCGTGACGCAGATGCGCAAAACAACACGGACCTTTTGCACAAGGCGGAACTGTCGATTGACAGCTACCGCGCGCAGGGCGGTCGGCTGGTCTGGACCATTCACAACGCCCGCCCGCACAAGGTGATCAGCCTTGACGGCTTTCGCCAGGCCCGCCAATCGCTGGTCAAACGGGCCGACGCAATCCACGTTCACGCCCCCCATGCCCGCGATCACATGATCTCGGAATACGGGGCTGACCCAAGCCGCATTCATGTGATTTCCCATCCAAGCTACCTCGGGTCGTATGAGCCACAAGACATCACACTGGCGCGCCCTATGCCGGATCGCAGTCCAACCACGTTTTTGTTCTTCGGCATGTTTCGAGGAGAAAAAGGGGCTGAGCGCATCCGGGACGCCGCCGCCAAGCTGACAAAGCGGGACTATGACTATCGTCTGAACATGTACGGCAAGGCTTTCGGTAGCCAAAGACGGTTGCTGCGGCGCTTAGGCTGGAATGAGAACATATCTCTCCGAACCGACCGTATCCCGGATGAGGAGATCCCCGAAATCTTCTCGAGCGCGCATTTCTTTCTGGCCCCTTATTCCGAGCTTTTCAGCTCGGGCACCGTTTCGCTTGCCTTAAGTTTCGGATTGCCGATCATCGGCCCTGCCCTGCTTGAAATGAAAGAAATTACGCCGCCGGAACTGCATGAGACAACACTCTATGACCCAAGCTTGCCCCGAGGGTTGATCCGCGCCATGATCCGATCGCTGCAGATGGAAACCTCGGAGTATCAGAGGCTGCGACAGGCCTGTTTGAACCATGCGCAAATGCACTCGCCCGAGGTGATAAGCCCCAAGCTGATGAACATCCTTCTTGAACACCAACCAGACCGGCCCACGACATGACACGTTCGACACCTCGCCTGTTCCTTCGTCACTTGCGTGAGCTGGGGGTAGACCTAGCGCCAAAAGAGCCGGGCGCCGAAATCCGACCGCGCAAGCTGTTTCGTGCCTTGTCGCGCCGTGGGTTTGAAATCGAACAGACCAAACCAACCGCCGCAGTTTTGCGGGGCTTCGGGTTTCAGCCTGAATCCGTCATCGATATTGGCGTAGATCAGGGCACCCCGATGATCTACGACGCCTTTCCGCAAGCAAAGTTCCTGCTTGTGGACCCGTTGATCGAATCCCAGCAAAGGGTCCAAAAATACGAAGGCAAACTGGATTTTCGGTTCGAGTGCTGCGCCCTAGGTCCCGAAGACGGCAACATCACGGTCAACATCCCCTCGACGGCTACGAAAACCCGCACAAGCCGAGCAACGGCCATGGAGTTCGAAGGACGCAATAAAGCCCAGTTCGCATCGTTTGAAACGCGCGAGGTTCCGATGCGTAGGCTGGACAGTCTGACGGCGGACCTGCAGGGCCCGATCGGCATCAAGATTGATACCGAAGGGTTCGAGTTGGAGGTCATGAAAGGCGCAACAGAAACCCTGAAAAGAACCGAATTTGTGTTGGCCGAAGCGAATGTAAAACGGCGTTATGTGGGTGGATACAGGTTCTCAGAGCTCGTCTCTTTCATGGGTAAGAACGGGTTTGAAATTCTGGATTTCCCCAGACCCATTCGTCAGGAGTCTGATGACTGCGATGTTCTTTTCGCCCGCTATGACAGCGCGCGTTTTGACTTTTGATGCTTTTGAGAACCCCATTGATCCAACACTGCCGAAGGCATGGCAGGTAAATGGTGTGTCAGGACAAGCTTAAGGTTTGAAACCGGCACAACGCATCGCATGATCGGTGCGGTCTTCGCGAAAGGCTAGACAACATATACAATTCCGATTTCATGATTGTATGGTTCAACAAACCGTCCAACGCGACCAGAGGTTAACACCCGGAGGGACCCCGTGCTGAATTTGTCGATCCCCATACCCTTGATATTGGCGGCAATGCTGCCTGCGGTTCTGGACCGATGCTCTGCCTCGGATACGAGCGTGGCACTTGGTGTTCTGGCACGCGACCGCGTCGCATTAACCGCGACGGCCAGCGAAATCATCGTCGATCTACCCGTTTCCGAAGGCTCGGTCGTCATGGCCGGAGACACGCTGGTTCAACTAGACCCCACATTGCAAACCGCAAAGCTGAACCTGGCGCAGGCGGAACTGGAAAAAGCAAAAGCCACGCTCTTGAAGCTGCAGGTCGGGCCACGCGAGGAAGAGATCGCAATTGCCGAAGCCAAGGTCGCCGGAGCTACCGCGCGATTGGCCGATGCTGAAGCAATCTATGAACGCAATGCCCGTTTGGTGGAAAACTCGGTCGTGACCGAGGCGCAGGTCGCAAATGATCTGGCCTTGCGGGACTCGGCGCGGGCCGAATTGGTCGGTGCTCAGGAAACGTTGAAAGAGCTTCAGAACGGCACTCGCCCTGAAGATCTGGCTGTCGCCGAAGCCAACGTCCGCGCAGCCGAAGCATCGGTCGATGCGGAACAGACCGTATTGGAGGATCTGACCGTTGTCGCGACGCGCGATGGCGTCCTGGACTCGCTGCCTTGGAACCTTGGTGAACGGGTGACGACCGGCAGCCCCGTGGCCGTTCTGGTCACGGGGCAGACACCCTATGCCCGCGTCTATGTACCCGAACCGCATCGCGTGAAACTGAAACCCGGCGATACGCTGGAGGTGAATGTCGATGGGCTGGATGCCCCGCTGGACGGCGTGGTCCGGTGGATCAGTGACGACGCGTCCTTCACGCCTTACTATGGTTTGAACCAAGATGACCGGACGCGGCTTGTCTATCTAGCCGAAATTGATCTGCCCACCGCGTCGCCGGACCTGCCTGCCGGCGTTCCAGTGCAGGTTCCCATGCCATGACAGATGTCGTTGTGTCGACACGCGGCCTGACCCGGCAATTCGGAACAAACACCGCCGTCAACGATCTGGATCTTGAGATCAGAACAGGCCAGATCTACGGGTTTCTTGGCCCTAACGGCTGCGGCAAGACCACGACCATGCGCATGCTGACCGGGCTGCTGACACCGACCAGCGGATCCATCTCGGTTCTTGGTCGATCCATGCCTGAGGCAGCAGAACCGCTGAAGAACGAGATCGGGTACATGACCCAGATCTTCTCCTACTACCGCGACCTGACCGTGCTGGAAAACCTCAGGTTCGCGGCGGAAATCTACGGTATCCCTGCAAACGCAGCAAAAGACCGGATCGACGAGCTGCTACACACCTACGACCTGATAACAAACGTAAATCAACTCAGCGGCAGCATGAGCGGAGGGCAGCGGCAAAAGCTGGCCCTTGCGGCCACGATCCTGCACCGGCCTAAACTGCTGTTTCTGGACGAGCCGACCTCGGCCGTTGATCCCGAAACACGCCGCACATTCTGGGAGCAATTGTTCGATCTGGTCGATCAGGGTGCCACCATGATCGTTTCCACCCATTTTATGGATGAGGCCGAGCGCTGCCACCGTCTGGCCATCCTTCAGCATGGTGTCAAGAAAGCGGACGGATCACCGCGCCAGCTTATGAATGATCTTCAAGCCGACGTTGTCGAGGTTGAAGGTCCGGATCTGCGCAAGGTTAAACATGAGCTGGACGGCACGCCAAAGATACTGTCGACTGCTCAGGTCGGCTCTCGCTTGCGGGTTCTGGTGGACAAGTCCGAACCTCAGCCGGTGGACATGCTGCGCGCTCAGCTTGAGGGGTTCTCCGATCTGTCTCTGACACCCCAGAGGCCAAATCTTGAGGACGTCTTTGTCAGCGCTACGCGGGGGGAAGACCCATGATCTCGACCCGCCGGATCGCAGCTGTCCTCAGGAAAGAGCTGTTGCAGCTGCGGCGGGACAGGATGACCTTCGCCATGGTCATTATGATCCCGCTGATACAGCTTTTATTGTTCGGATATGCGATCAACACCAACCTGCGCCACGTGCCTGTGGCTGTTGTCGATCAATCCCAAACCGAGCTGTCCCGCATGTTGACTCAGATGGTTCAGGCCACGCAGGTCGTGACCGTCACCGAACAACTGACCACCCCACAAGAGGCCGAGCGCGCGATCACACAATCCCGCGTGCGGGCCGCACTGATCATCCCCCCGGACGTCAGCCAACGCCTTGCCCGCAGCCCCTCTGTCGGACTGGGCTTGCCCAATTCGACAGATAAAACCAGCAGTCGACCCGTCGCGCATTGGATCGTCGATGGCTCGGACACGATGGTGGCAAGCGCGATCAAATCTCTGCGGACAATGCCATTGACCGAATTGCTGAGGCTGCCTGCTAACCGGCAGGTTCCGACATTTGAGGTGACGCTGTACTTCAACCCTGAACAGCGATCCGCAGTCAATATTGTACCGGGTCTTGTGGGAGTGATCCTGACGATGACGATGATCCTGTTCACCTCGGCCGCGATCGTTCGGGAACGCGAACGCGGGAACATGGAGATGCTGATCAACACGCCGATCAAGTCGATCGAGTTGATGCTTGGCAAGATCATACCCTACATCTTTCTGGGCCTGATCCAGGTCGCGATCATTCTGGGGCTCGGGCATCTTCTGTTTGACGTCCCCATTAACGGAGGGCTGGGCACATTGCTGGTGGTGACGCTGCTGTTCATCATCGCCAGCCTCTCGCTGGGGCTGGTGATTTCCACGCTGGCCCAGAACCAGCTTCAGTCGATGCAGATGACCCTCTTTATCCTGCTGCCGTCCATCCTGATGTCCGGGTTCATGTTTCCGTTCGACGGCATGCCTCAACCGGTTCAGATCATCGCACAGGTGTTGCCGGCCACGCATTTCATGGAAATGATCCGGGGCGTGGTTCTGCGCGATGCCTCTCTCTATGATCTGCGCTCGGAGATCGTGTGGATGATCGGCTTTGCCATTTTCGGATTGCTGGCAGCAACGCTGAGGTTCAAGAAGCGCCTGGGCTAGCGAACCATCTGGCGCTTGGGCAGCGTGTCAGGCACATCGCCGCCCTACCTCGGTTTGCCTTGCAAGCGCTCAGCCGGGAGGCCTCGTAAACGTGGTGTTCAATCCAGCGCCCGAAGTCTCTTTAGCAAAGACGAGGTATCCCAGCGACCGCCGCCGAGTTTCTGAACATCCTTGTAAAACTGATCGACCAACGCCGTCACCGGAAGGCTTGCCCCGGTTTCATTTGCAGTATCAAGACAAATCCCCAGATCTTTGCGCATCCAGTCCACGGCAAAACCGTGGTCAAAATGGTCGTCCAGCATCGTCTCGTACCTGTTGGCCATCTGCCAGCTTCCGGCTGCGCCTTGGCTGATAACCTCGACGACCGCGCGCCCGTCCAGACCGGCTTTCTCGGCGAAATGCAGGGCCTCGCTTAAACCCTGAACCAGACCGGCGATCGCAATCTGGTTGCTCATCTTCGTCATCTGACCCGCACCGCTTTCGCCAATCCGACGGCAGATTTTCGAATAGACCTGCATGATCGGCTCGGCCGCATCGTATACAGACTGATCCCCGCCGCACATGATCGAAAGGACACCGTTTTCGGCCCCCGCCTGACCGCCCGAAATCGGCGCGTCTACAAAGCCCAAACCCTGATCCTTTGCCGCAGCATACAACTCGCGCGTGACCTTCGCCGAAACGGTCGTGTGGTCCACGAGCGTGGTGCTTTGCGACATCCCGGAGAACGCTCCGTCTACCCCCGTGCAAACGCTGCGCAGGTCATCGTCATTCCCCACACAGGTCATGACAAATTCTGCCCCCTCGGCCGCCTCGCGCGGGGTTGCGGCCATAGAGCCACCATGTTCAGCAACCCAGGCATCGGCTTTGGCAGCCGTCCGGTTGAAAACCGTCACGTCGTGGCCTGCAGCCTGTAGGTGGCCTGCCATCGGATAGCCCATCACGCCCAGGCCGAGAAAAGCAAGTTTAGCCATTACTTATGTCCTCTACTACAAAAGGTCTCGCGGTGTTTGACCCGCAAAAAAAGCATCCAGATTGTCCAACGCTCGAAAGCCCATAGCGTCTCGGGTTTTGGTTGTAGCACTGCCTATATGCGGCAACATGAAGATGTTTTCATGCGCTGCGAATTTTGGGTTTCCACCCGGTTCGGTCTTGAAACAATCAAGCCCGGCAGCGGCCAGCTTGCCGCTTTCGATCGCGTGCAGAAACGCGTCTTCGTCAACAAGCGCACCCCTCGCCGAATTCACCAGAACCGCGCCGTCAGGCAACTTTGCCAGATTTTCGGCGTCCATCAGGTTCGTAGTATCCGGTGTTGCGGGACAATGCAGCGACAGGAAATCCGCGACCGTCAACAACGTGTCGATGCTTTCGTGATATGTCGCGCCTTGCTCTTGTTCAGGCGACAGGCGGGTGCGGTTGAAATAGTGAACCTCCATATCAAAACCGCGCGCCTTTTCTGCGAACGCGCGACCCACACGGCCCATACCGACAATCCCAAGCCGAGCACCGGTGAGCTGTTTGCCGACCATGAAAGACGGGCTCCAGCTGTCCCAGGCACCGGTGCGCATCAGGCGGTCCCCTCGGACCGCATGCCGCGCGGCACCCAGCATCAGCAACATCGCAAGCTCGGCCGTGGCGTCCGACAGGACGTCGGGCGTGTTTGTCACGACAATCCCCTTCGCAGCCAGTGCCGGAAGGTCACAATGATCTACGCCCACTGAATGGTTCGCCACGATCTTCAGCCGTGGATCAAGCTTTGAGACGACCTCGGCCGAGAAATGTTCCGAGTGACAGGGCATCATCGCGTCGACCCTTGCGCTCAAGGCGATGATCTCGTCCGCCGTGCCCGGCGTGTCGGCCTCGTTCAGAATCACGTCATAGCCTTGTCGCGCGCGCGCAATCGTGGCATCGGACACCCGACGCGGTAGCCAGAGAACGGGTCTATCGCTCATGGGGTCAGTCCTTTTTGATCGCGTCTTCCCAGAAATTGTACAGCGCCAGGGCTATGACGAAGACCGCAATACACAAGAACGGAAACCCGCCCCAGAACCCGGCGAAACCGGTCGAGATACTGTGGGCAAGCCCGAGGACGAACACCATCATCAGGCCGGTACCGATGAGGCCCATGAGAATATTTGTCAGTCGTGACATAGGATTGCTCTCCCTTTTATTCTTGCGTTCTGAGGGTTCTTTGAACCCATGAAGCTGTGCGAAGAAGCCGATCGTCTTCTTCGACCGCGCCGATCAGCTGGACACCAATGGGCAAGTCATTCCGCCCCACCAACAAAGGCAGCGTGAGGCAGGGCAATCCCGCCAACGTCCAGGTGAGGCAGAAAACAGAATCTCCGGTATGGCCCGCGCTCAGCGGCACGGCTTCGCCGGTTGCTGCCGGGGCCAGGATTGCGTCGAATTCATTGAAATACTCGGCGAAAAAGCCTTGAGCGGAGGCCATGACGGCCAAGGCGTCTTCATATTGGGCCTCGCTGATATCTCCGCCACGGGTGACGGCGGATTGCATCTCGGGGCTGAGGTCTGGCCAATGCGCGTTCGAGATTTCGGCCATGTTCTGGCGAATTTCATAGTCATAGATCGTTTTGTGAACGGTGATCAGATCGGCCAGTTGCGGCGATACCGAAAAACGCTCGACCCTTCCACCAAGCCCCTCGATAACGGCGTTCAGCCCCTCAAGCGCATCTGGATCAAGGCGGTCGTTGAACGGAAAATCGAGCCAGGCAATGTTCGGTTCAACCGGAACCTCTGCCTGCGCGCCGGACAACATATCCGCTCGCGGCCGGGCAAAGCTGGCGGGATCGCGCTGGTCATATCCGGCGACCACATCTGTCAGCAAGGCGATATCTTCCAGTGCGTTGGCGAACCCCCCAACGTGGTCCAAAGAAACCGAGGTCCTGAAAACCCCATGCCGCGAGATCATTCCGCGCGTGGGTTTGAAACCATAGACGCCGCAATAAGAGGCCGGGCGGATAACCGAGCCCCCGGTATGCGTGCCGATGGCCAGAGGCACATGTCTGGCCGCAACGGCCGCAGCCGATCCGCTGGACGACCCCCCCGGTGTTCTGGTCGCATCGAATGGGTTGGTGGTGTCGGTCGGATGCATGAAGGCAAGCTCGGTCGTCTTGGTCTTGCCCATGATAACGGCACCGGCCTCGCGCAGGCATTCAACCAGCCTTGCATCTGCCTCCGGCTGTCGACCCGAAAAGATCGGCGTGCCCCGCTGCGTGGGCATGTCTTTTGTATCGACAATGTCCTTGAGCCCGATGGGCACGCCGTGCAAGGGGCCTGTCGCCCGTCCGGCCTTGCGAATGCGATCCAGCTCACGCGCCTGATCCAGCGCCACGCCCGCATCCAGATAAGCCCAGGCGCGGATGGTGCTGTCGGTCTCTTCGATGCGTTTGAGACAGTCCTCAACCAGCGCTTCGGACAAGACACGCCCGTCCCGAATGCCCTCGGCGGATTGAACCGCCGAGAACAATGACAGATCATGTTTGGTCATGGCACCCAGACCCCGAACAGGTAGTCAGGCAGCCACAGCGCGATGCCCGGGAACTGATACATCAGCACCATGCACAGGATCACGATGGCCAGATAGGGCATCAGACCTCGGAAGATCTCCATCAGCTGGATCTGGTTCTTGAGGACCCCCTTCAAGTAGTAGGCTGACATAGCCATCGGTGGTGTCAGGAATGAGGTCTGCAAGTTCAGAGCCACCAGCATCGCGAAGAAATACGGGTTGACGCCAAACGTCTCGAGCATGGGCAGGAAGATCGGCACGAAGATGATCAGAATCTCGGACCATTCAAGCGGCCAGCCCAGCAGGAAGATGATCAACTGTGCAAGCACCAGGAACTGCCAGGGCTGAAGGTTCATGCCAACAACCCAATGCTCAATCACGTCATGCCCGCCGAGATAGGAAAAGATCGACGCAAAGGTCCACGAGCCCACGAACAGCCAACACACCATAGCAGTGGCCTTGGCCGTGAGGAAGACGCTTTGCTTGACCTTGTCCCAGGTGAGCGACCGGTAGAGCACGGCCAGCACAAGCCCGCCCAAGGCACCCATCGCCGCCGCTTCGGCCGGCGTTGCAAGACCGCCGAGGATTGATCCAAGCACCAGCAGGATCAAAACGGTCAACGGCACGAACGAAATCAGGAGGTCCATGTAGATCTGCCGTTTTGGCGGAACATCATCCTCCTGCGGCTTGGGGGCCAGCGACGGGTTCAACCAGACACGCACCATGACGTAGACGATGTAGAGACCCGCCAGCATGAGGCCCGGAAAGACCGCCGCTGCATAGAGGCGCAGAGGAGAAAGCTCGGCAATGGCGGCGTAGACGATCAACATGATCGACGGCGGGATCAGGATACC
The DNA here is from genome assembly GCF_056538485.1 of Ruegeria sp. BG3. Lineage (NCBI taxonomy): Bacteria > Pseudomonadati > Pseudomonadota > Alphaproteobacteria > Rhodobacterales > Roseobacteraceae > Ruegeria > Ruegeria sp. BG3. The sequence goes on from NZ_JBQFTE010000008.1 coordinate 61,874, forward strand.
CAAGGTGCCACCGGCACAGATCACGCCCGAGGCAAAGCTACGCTGATATCCCGCGTTGGCCATTGCCGGATAGGCCAGCAAACCCATCAGGGTGACAACCGCGCCCACGATGCCCGACGCCGTCGAGAACACCGCGCAGGTCAGCAGAGCCGCAATCGCCAGAGATCCGGGTAGGTTACGGGCTGCCATGTAGAGCGAAAAGAACAACCGGTCGACGATATTCGCCCTTTCGACCACGTAGCCCATGAACAGGAACAAGGGGATGGCAACAAGCGTGTCATTCTCCATCACCGAATAGGTATTCTGGTTCAGCAGGTAGAAGATGTTGTTGTTGAAGATGTCCGCAATGCTCTCGGGCGCGGACTGGTAATAGGCGTAGTACCCGAACGCGACGCCCATGGCGAGCAGTGTGAACGCAATCGGAAAGCCCAACAGCACCAGCACAATAAAGAGGCTGAGCATCAGGATGGCGACTTGTGGGTCAGTCATCGCTGCGACCTCCTTGCTTGGTGCCTGTTGTATGAATTCGGTCGACGGTTGATTCCATCAGCATGTCTTCGGTCTCGCGCACGTCATCCAGACGGTCGAGCCAGACGCCATTTCTCATCGCCAGCCAGCATCTTGCCATCTCGGCAAGCCCTTGCAGCATCAGCAAAACACCGGCGACCGGGATCAGGGTTTTGAAGAAATAGATCTGAATTCTGGCGGGGCTGTTCCAGCTCACCTCTTCATAGCGCCAACTGTCCTTGGCGATTTCCCAGCCGTACCAGAACAGGGCAAACATGCCGGGGAAGAAAAAGATAATATACAGAACGAAATCGACCCGCGCCTGCCAGCGGACCGAGAACAGGCGGTACAGCACGTCGCCGCGCACATGCGCGTCTTGCGCCAGCGCATAGGCCCCGGCCATCAGGAACAGGGCGCCATACATCTGCACCATCATATCGAACGCCCAGACGGTCGGCTTGTTCAGCACATACCGGACGAACACTTCGTAGGACACCGAAAGTGTCAGTATTAGGATGCACCAACCGAAGGCTTTGCCGACCCATTGGCTTAGCCCTTCGATGGCGTGGATTGTCTTGATCAAGGTCAGTTCCTCGCCTGTTCCGCCCGCAGTTCAGAAAGCCGCGCACCGGCGCGACCTTCCGTTTTCAAAGAGTTGTCAGGCCTCAGCCGAAGTAGTGCTTATACGCCAGCTTGTAGTCCGGCTGGTTGAGGTTGAGGTAGTTCATGACAGTCTCAGCATAGGCCTTCTGGCTGTCGACGACCTTGGCAAAGAACGGATCTTCATTCGAGATCCTTTCGACCACCACATCCCAAGCCTCAAGCTGGGCCTGCATCACGCTGTCAGGCGTGCGATACACGTTGACGCCCTGCTCTTCGGCCAGTGTCACCAGATCGTCGGCGTAGCGCTTGGTGTTGTTCCAGTAGAAGTTCGAGTTCTCGGCCTCGGACGCGTATTTCAGGATCGCCTGAAGCTCGGGCGCAAGCGCGTTGAACTTGTCTTTGTTGAACGTGACCTCGAAGAACTCCTGGCTCTGGTGGAACGAGGCCAGGTGATAGTGTTTGGACACGTCCTGCATACCAAAGTCGCGGTCGGATGTGGGGTTGTTAAACTCGGCCGCATCAATCAGGCCGGACTTCATCGCGGGCTGGATCTCGCCCCCGGGCAGCTGCACAACGGACATGCCCATCTCAAGCAGAACATCTGCCGCAAGACCAACTGTACGGTACTTCAGACCGTTCATCTGATCCGAACTTGTGATTTCCTCTTTGAACCAACCCAGTGGTTGCGCAGGCATGGGCGAGTTGAAGAACGACACAACGTTCAGGCCAAGGATGCCCATCAGCTCGTCAAACAGTTCCTGACCGCCGCCATAGTTCACCCAGCCCAGTACTTCCTGGCTGGACCAACCAAAGCAAGGACCCGTCCCAAACAGCGATGCTGTCTTGGATTTCGAGTACCAGTAGGCCGGAACATAATGCGCCGCGTCCAGAACACCGCGGTGAACCGCGTCCTGCATCTGGCTGGTTTTCACGACCGAATTCACAGGCAGAAGTTCGATCGTCAGTTTGCCACCGGACATTTCGTTGACGCGGTTGACGTAGGATTGCGCGTTCTCAAGAAAGATGCCGCCACCCCAGGCAGCCTGCATCTTCATTGTCGTTCCTTCCTGAGCATGGACAGCCGGAGCAGCAAGCGCACCAGCACCTACAACAGCGGAGCCACGCAGAAAGTTTCTGCGGTTCAAAGATTTTGTCATGTTTCCTCCCTAGACTGGGCCGTCGCCGATATCCCTTCGGCATTGGCACCAAACCCGCCCTCCAGCGGATAGAATCTACGATAAGCCAGATTCGCAATTTTTCAAAATATTTTGGAAACTCTTTCATTTTGAGCGTCAAAATGCACGCAAATAATTGTTTTTGCTTAAATTATTATTTTCATTTTTTTGCACTTGCGAACAAGCTAGACTCTTTTCACAACCAGCCAGATGACAAACGCGCCAAAAATGAACGAACCAAAGACAGTTGCAAGACGCGGGCGGCCGCGCCTGAAAGCGAATGAAGAAAAGCCCGCAGGTTCTCTGGTCGGGGCGCTGGATCGTGGGATTCGTGTCCTGATTGCAGTCGCAGATGCGCGGGGCGCGACGCTTGTTGACATCGCACGAACGACAGGCATTCCAACGGCGACGGCGCACCGGCTACTGACCACACTCCAGCAGCGGGGAATGGTGGTCAACGATGCCGAACAGGGTAAGTGGCGCGTCGGACCGCAGGCCTATCGGATCGGCAATACGTTTGAGGAAACCTCGAATCTGCTGGAAGTCGCACCAGCGGCGATGCGCAAGCTGTCCAAGGAAACCGGAGAGACAGTGAACCTTGCCATCGAGGAAGGTGGGCAGCTGCTTTACCTGATCCAGGTCGAATCCGAAAATCCGATCCGCGCCTCGATCAAAAATGGCACCGCAGCATACTTTCACACATCCGGTGTCGGCAAAGCCATTATGGCGTATATGGACGAGGCAGCGCTTGAAAAGCTGTTGTCCCCTCTGACACTGGTTCAACAGACGCCCAATTCGATTACGGACAAACAACAGCTCAAAGATGAACTGCAGACATCCCGGCAAAGGGGATGGGCGATCGACGATGAAGAGCGTTTTCCAGGTCTGCGCTGTATCGCAGCGCCTGTCTTCGACTCGTTGGAGAATGTCGTCGCTGGCGTTTCAGTATCAGGGCCCATCACCAGATTCCCCGACAACAAGCTTGAAACCTTGGCCGCGTCGGTTGTTGAGACTGCGGCAAGTATTTCTGAAAAACTCCGGAATTCCCCACCTCAGAGTTAATTCCTTCGCTTTTTCAACCATTTTTGAGCTTTGGAGGTCGGGACCCAAAGCCACCTCAGACTACGCCTTTTCTCATTCTGTGTGACAGCACCTCAGCCCGCAGGTGATGCAGTCGGGGCAGATCTTCCCGCGCGAGATTCCGGGTGCAATCGGGATCGTTTTCGACATCAAACAGCATCGGCTCGATATCCGTTGCGAAATGCGCAAGCCGATATCCGTCTTTCTCAAACGCAAGGGCGCGGCAATGATCGGGCGGGCATTGCCATGCGGTTTCAAAGCGCCCCTTGCCGTTCTCTGATCCAAGCTCAAGCTCGACCATGGCCCCTTGCCCGACGGGTCGGTCGGGCGCCAAGAGGTTGCTGCCCTGCATCTCGGGCGGCGTTGTCGCCCCAAGCGCCGACAGAACCGTCGGGGCAACGTCAATTGACTGGGTCAACACGTCGATATCTTCGGGCGCAAGATCCGGATGCCCGATCATCAGGGGCACGTGCGAGGCGGCGCGGAACGGGGTCTGCTTTCCCCACAGACCAAGATCGCCCAGCATCTCTCCGTGATCGGCGGTCAACACGATCAGTGTGTCGTCCAACTGCCCCACGTTTCGCAACCATTCAAAAATCCGACCGATATGGTGATCGACCTCGGCGGCCAGCCCCAGATATGTGGACCGGCACAGCGCGATTTGTTCGGGCGTCATTGCGTCCTGCTGTCCGTTAAAACCCCAAAACATATCCGTGCCGCTTGGGCGGGAATGGTGGGCCTCAAAGAACGGATGCTCAAAAGCGGCCTCAACCGGTGGCGGGATATCCTGCGGGTTGATCAAATCGTTATACGGCGCGGGGGCAACAAACGGAGGATGCGGCCGGATATAGGTGACCATGGCAGACCACGGCTGAGATTTGCGAACGTCAAGATGCGCCAAAATCCGGTCGGTCAGGTACGCGGTATCACTGTCCTGCACGTCATAGAGCGCTGGCCCTCCGAGAGTGTCGTTCTGAGGTTTGTAGAGCGCAGTCAGGTCGCCCGCATCCGGCACGTCATAGCCACGCGATCTGAGATGGGCGAGCCACTCCCACGCTTCCTCGCGCATCTCGGTGACCTCGGTGATGCCCGGGATCGGCCCTGTGTAGGAGAGATGCGCAGGGTCATTTGGGTGTAGGTCCCTGGGATCGGGCTGCGTGTCTGTATAGCCGAACAACAACAGCTCTAGCCCATTGGTGCGCAGCGCCGTTGCAAGGTTGGGGATATCGCGCCGCAGCGGAACGCCATTCTGAACCGATCCGTGGTTCATAGCGTATTGGCCCGTTAGCAAGCTTGCACGGGCCGGACCGCAGGGCACTACAACTGTATGATGGTTGCGGAAATGCACCGATCGCGCGGCCAGAGCGCGAATGTTGGGCAGCGGCACATGCTGGCCCAAAGCGCCCGTCAGAAGGTCTGCGCGGAACTGATCGATGACGATGAACAGAAAATTGCGCGGAGCCTTCTTCAACATGGGGTCAGGCCTCTGCGTTGTCCAGCTTACGGATCAGCGCGGGCAGATCGGCAACCGTGTCGATCACATAGTCCGCGCCCGCGTCCTTCAGGATCTTGGTCGCGTGCTGGCGCAACTCGTCAACCTCTTCTGCGGACAGTGCGGCCAGTTCCTCCGGTGTCTTGCCCACTGCGTTGCCGGACAAGGACACGCCAACTGTCAGACAGCCAGCAGCGACGCCTTCTTTGATGCCTGGCTCGGTGTCATCGACCTTGATGATCGCCGCAGGCGGATAGGCCACAAGATCAACCATGCATTTATACATGCCCAGCGGGCCGGGGCGGCCCTCGGGCAGGTCGTCAGAACAGACCAGGTTGTCCGGCTCATAACCCTGAGCGGCGGCAACCGGCAGGACGTTCTCCATGATCGAGCGGGTGTAGCCCGTGGTCGACCCGATCTTGAGGCCCATGGACCGCAGATCATCAATCGCAGCTTTACCACCCGGAACAAGATCCGCGTAGTCGGCAGCGACTTTTTCGTTCATCGGCACGAAGATCTCATAGACCTTGTCGACATCCTGATCAGTTGGCGCGTTGCCGTATTTTGCCTCCCACTGGGCGGCGATTTCGGGCATGTCCATCATGGTGCGGATGTGATCCCATTTAGGCGCGCCCATCGGTGCGCGGGCCTGTTCAATGGTGGCTTCGATATCGAACTTGGCGAAGGCCTTCACAAACACACCCATTGGCGCGAATGATCCAAAATCGACCATTGTCCCCGCCCAATCAAACACGGCGGCTTTGAATTTGCTCATTGTCTTTCCTTTCGTCAGGCAGGTTCAACCTGTTTCTGTTTGAGTGTTTCGTCCGAGGGTCTGGCACTGTCGACCCCCATGTCACGCAGCACCTCAGCTGCGGTGTCAACGACCGCTTGCATCACATGCGCATCGACTTGTCCGATGTGGCCAATCCGGAAGCTTTCGGCTGCGGTCAGTTTGCCGGGATACAGGATAAATCCGCGCGCTTTCATGCGGTTATAGAAATCCGGAAACGCAAAACGAGGGTGATCTGGGCAGAAGAAGGTGGTGATGATCGGCGACAGCCACTCGTCGTCCAGCAATGTGACAAAGCCCAGCGCGCGCATCCCTTTGACCAGCGTCTTGCGGTTCTCAAGATACCGCGCGCCCCGCGCGGCGACGCCGCCCTCGGCCTCATGCGCGCGCAGCGCTTCGATGAAGGACGCGACCACATGCGTCGGCGGGGTAAAGCGCCACTGGCCTGTCTTCTCCATCGCGGTCCATTGGGCGTGAACATCCAGGCTGAGCGAATGGCTCTTGCCTTCCGCCGCCTTGATCGCGTCTGTTTCGGCGATCACGAACCCAAAGCCCGGTACGCCCTCGATGCATTTATTGGCCGAGCTGACCATGGCCTGAAACGGGATTACATGCGGCTCGAGCGGGACAGCACCGAAGGCCGACATGGAATCGACCAGAAGCTTGCGGCCCGCCGCCTGTGTGGCGTCCGAGATCTCCTGAAGCGGGTTGAGGATGCCCGAGCTGGTCTCGCAATGGATGGCCAGCACATGCGTGATCGCGGGGTCGGCCTGCAAAGCCGCGGCTACCTGATCCCCGCGCGGGGGCAGATAGTCCCCCATGTCGATCACGGCGCAGTCACGACCAAGATACCCCAGCGTCTGTACCGCTCGTTTGCCATAGGCGCCGTTGCACAACACCAGCACCTTGCCGTCCTTGGGCACAAAGCTGCCCAGCATCGCCTCGACCACATAAGAGCCGCTGCCCTGCAAAGGCACACAGTCATAGCGGTCTTTGTCCTGCCCCAGAATATCCAGCAGGCGGCGACGCAACTCAGCCGTCATGGCGCGGAAATCAGCGTCCCAGCTGCCCCAGTCGCGCAGCATCGCCTCTTTCACCGGCAGCGACGTAGTCAACGGGCCCGGAGTCAACAGATACGGTTCACCGAAATGCGGCGAGGGCAGTTTTTGGGTGTGATCAATCATGACATTCATCTTCTATATGAAGGGTGCCACAACATAGGCTTGAGCTATGGCGTGACTACAGTTTTCCAGTGACCCCCGCAAGGGCATTTCGACCGGCTAAGCGGGTTCCAGTGTCTTGATCCTTTCCGCGGTCACGTGCTGATCCAGATGGCAGGCCACGAAATGCCCCTCATCCACTTCCACCAGCTGGATCGACTCGTCCGAAGGCTGATCCGGGATGCGCAGTGACACCCCGTCCGGGCCATTCCAGGCAACCGGATGGATCATGTCCCCCTCAAAGCGGATCGGCTTGAATTCGGCGTCGGGGTCGGGATGCGCTACGGCGGACAGCAACGCCTTGGTGTAAGGGTGCTGCGGGTTGAAAAAGATCTTGTCGGTCGGGCCATATTCCATGAACCGCCCCCGATACATCACCGCCACCCGGTGCGAGATCTGCGCAACCACCGCCAGGTCATGCGCGATGAACAGGAAGCTGACACCCTGTTCGGCCTGTACGTCCTTCAACAGCGCGACGATCTCGGCCTGAATCGACACGTCCAGCGCCGAGACGCATTCGTCGCAAACAACAAACTTGGGCTTGGAAACCAGCGCGCGCGCTATGCAGATCCGCTGCCGCTGCCCACCGGAGAACGCATGCGGGAAGCGCCGCAGATGCTCCAGGTCGATCTTGCAACGCGCCGCGATCTCGCGCACCCGTTCGTCGATCTGGTCCCGGTCCGTGATGAGACCCGAGGCCACAAGCGGTTCGGCTATGATATCCCGCACCGTCATGCGCGGGTTCAGTGAGGAATACGGGTCCTGAAAGACAAGGCCCATTTCCGGGCGGAAGCTGCGTAGCAAGTTGCCACCGAGGTTGTGCAACTGAACCGGCCCTTCATGGAATGCCATGTTGATCTTGCTGCGCACCGCGCGCAGCTCAGCCTCGGAGGCGTGGGCAAGGTCGATATCGCCCTTTTTCTTGCGGTGAAAGATCACCTCGCCTTCGCTGGGATCAATGGCGCGCAGCATCGCGCGGCCAACGGTGGTTTTGCCTGATCCGCTTTCGCCGACGAGGCCCACGGTTTCGCCCTTTAAGATGTCGAAAGTGATGTCACTAACCGCGTGGACCGTTTCAACCTCGGTTCGGAACAACTTCTTCTTTCTCACCTCGAATTCGACGCCCAGATTGTTGACGTCAATCAGCTTTTTGCTCTTCTTCAACGGCGCGGGCGGGACGACCTTGTCCAGCCGCGGAACCGCGTCCAGCAAGCGCTGGGTATAGGCCTGTTGCGGATTGTTGATGACCTCGCGCACGGTGCCGCGCTCAACAATCTCACCCTTGTACATCACCGCAATGTCGTCCGCGACCTGAGCCACGACACCCAGATCGTGGGTGATGAAAATCATGCTCATGCCCAGCTCGCTCTGCAGATCACGCATCAGTTGCAGAACCTGCGCCTGAATGGTCACGTCCAGCGCGGTTGTCGGCTCATCTGCGATCAGCAGCTGCGGGCCCGCCGAAAGGGCCAGCGCGATCATGGCACGCTGGCGCATGCCACCCGACATCTCGTGCGGGAATTGATCCACGCGGGCGGAGGGGTTGGTGATGCCGACCTTGTCCAGCATCTCAATCGCCAGCTCACGCGCCTGGCGTTTGTTCAGACCGCGATGCAGCTGGATCGCCTCCATGATCTGGTTGCCGATAGTGTAGATCGGCGAAAAGCTGGCCATCGGCTCCTGAAAGATCATCCCGATCTCGCCGCCGCGGATCACGCCCATGCGTGGGTCATGGGGGCGCACCTTGGCCAGGTCGACGGATTTACCGTCCTTCATGACGTAGTTGATCTCGGACCGCTGATAGATGCTGGCAATGCCGGGCAGCAGCTGCATCACCGCCTTGGTCGACACGGATTTGCCCGAGCCACTTTCGCCCACGATGCCCAGCGTCTTGCCCTTCTCAAGCGAGAATGAGACATCGCGAACCGGCTGGATCAGCCCTTCGTCTGTGCGGAAAGACAGGGTCAGGTTTTTGACGTCCAGGATGTTTGCCATCACTTCGCCTCCGCATAAGGGTCAGCCGCGTCGCGCAACCCGTCGCCGATAACGGTGAAGGCCAGAACGGCCACCACCACGAACACGGCGGGAATGAACAGCCATGGGGTTTGCTCAATCGCGCGCACCGATTGCGCCTGTTGCAGCAGAACACCCCACGAGACCGACGGCGGGCGCAGGCCCAGGCCAACGAAGGACAGAGCGGTTTCCGACAGGATCATATAGGGAAAAGAGATCACCAGATCGACGATGATGAAGCTGGTGAAACTGGGCAGCATGTGCTGACCGATGATGCGCTTGGGGCGCGCACCGGCCAGTCGGGCCGCAACCACATAGTCTTCGTTTCGGATCGACAAAAGCTGCGACCGGATACGCCGCGCCAATGTCGGCCAGCCAAAGAGGCCAAGGATCAGTGTCATCGCAAAATAGACCTGTGTGGTCGACCACTCCTTGGGCATGGCGGCCGCCAGTCCCATGTAAAGCGGGATGATGGGCACAACGCGGATCACCTCGGTCACACGCTGGATGACGTTGTCGATGAGGCCGCTGAAATACCCGGCAATCCCGCCGATGATCAGCGCCAGTACAAATGAGATCAGCACCCCGATCACACCAATCGAAAGAGACGTCCGCGTGGCATAGATGGTGCGCGAGAACACATCCCGCCCCAGATCATCTGTGCCCCAGAAATGAATCTTGGCGTCCGGGTTCTGCAAGCCGATCAGGTGGCGGTCGGTTGGGATAAAGCCCAGAACCTTGACCGGTTCGCCTTTTACGAACAGCCCCAGATAGTTGCGCACCTCGGGATCGGGCACCGACACGGCCCGCAGGGTCACCGGATCACGCTCGGTCTTGGTGCCGTTGATAAAGGGCACGACCGAGCATCCGTTGTCATCGCAAAAGCGCGGGATTTGCGGCGGTCCTTCGATATAGGAGGTATCGCGCGTGACTGGGCCATAGGGGGCGACAAATTCGGCAAACAATCCGGCCAGCGCCATCAGCCCCAGCACGATCGAGGCATACATCGCGGCGCGGTGCTTTTTGAAACGCCACCAGATCAGGGTCCATTGCGAAGCCGAGTAGTATTTCAGCAACTGCTGACGTTCTTTTTCTGCAGCCCGACGCTGGGCCGGGGTCATTTCGGGATCTGTCATATCGGTCATGTCACGCCCCCAGCTTGATGCGCGGGTCAAGCCACGCCAACAGCAGATCGGAAAGGAAATTCATGAACACGATGGCAAAGGTCAGCATCAGCAGGATCGCACCCGCCACGTTCATGTCGAGGTCGAGATACGCTTTCAGCAGCAGCTCACCCAGTTCGGTCAGGCCCAGAACCACGGCCACGATCGGCAGCTCGGAAAAGATCCGGTTCACGTCAAACCCGATGGTAGAGACGACCGGGTTGATTGCCAGCCGGGCCGGGTATTTGATCAGCAGCTTCCGCTCGGGCACACCGCGCGCGCGGGCTGCGGTGACGGATAGCTTGTTCAACTCATCCGACATGGTCGCGCGCACGGTCTGGATTTGGTAGGCCACTGCCGACCAGGCCAGAACCACCGCAGGCAACCACAGGTGTTTGAGCATGTCCCAGACCTTGGCCACGCTCCACGGGGCGTCCTGATACTGGGCCGAGAACAAGCCGCCGATATCCGCCCCAAACCAGCGGTTGGCGAAATACAGCATGACCAGCGCCAGCAAAAAGTTTGGCAGAGCGAGGCCCAGATACGAGAAAATGGTCAGACCATAGTCAATGGCCGAACCGCGCCGCACGGCCGCGTAGATCCCAACGGGGATCGAGATCAGATAGGTCAGGATCAGCGTCGCGAACAGGATGCCTGCGGTCAGCCAAACCTTGTCACCGATCACCTTGGTGACCGAGGTTTCAAAGGCAAATGCCTGCCCGAAGTCCCAGCGCAGAACGATACCGCCAATCCAGTCGAAATACCGAAGCAACATCGGCTTGTCCAAACCCAGTTCCTGACGGATGGCTTGCACATCGGCCTCGGTCACGTTGACCCCGGTGCCCGAGTATTTTCGGAACGCGTAGCGATCTGCGTAATCTCCCGGTGGGATTTCCATGATCAGGAACACCATCATCGACACCAGAAGCATCGTGATGGCCATTCCTACTAATCGTTCGGCGGTGAATCTGAGCATGCGTCTGTCCCGAAATTGCAGCTTGGGCTGCAAACTCCGGGGCGTCTGCTGCAAACGCCCCGGAGGAAAATGTCAAACCCGTATGGGGGTTACTGTTCCAGCCACCACTGCGAGGGGCGGTAGGGGTAGGTCCAGTAGAAGTCGTAGGTTTTCGACTTGATGGGTTTGACGTTCTGCAGGTCGTTGCGCCACAGGAAGGGGGCAACGATGTCACCGACGGTACCGATCTTCAGCATGTTGTCCGTGTGGATCTTGACGATTTCTGCACCGATTTCATTGCTGGTGTCCGAGCCGAACTCAGCCTGAATGAACTGCTCGCTCAACTCCCACAGCTTTTGGATATCGGCTGGGGGTTCAACGCCTTCGGCCCCATCGGTCTGTTTCCATGTGGCCCATTTGGCACCGGTGCCCGGGTTGAAGAAGTCGCCAAAGGGCGGCACGAAAACGGTGGTATCCTGCGAGATGGTCGGGCCGGCATTGCCGTCATATTTCCAGGTCGTCAGATCCAGATCGTTGTTGTTGCCCGAGGCGCGGTATTCGTCCGAGGTAACCTCTTTCAGGTCAACGCGCACGCCCACGGCGGTCCAGTAATCCCGCACCAGCTCCATCATTTTCACCGGCACACCCTGCGAGGAATAGACCAGGCGAATGACCAAAGGCTTGCCGTCCGGACGCTCCAACGTGCCGTCACCGTCACTGTCGCTCAGGCCCATTTCAGCCAGAAGGGCCTTGGCGCCTTCGACGTCATAGGCGATGTCCTTGGTCAGCACGTCGTCCGAAATGAACGACACCGTCTTGGGCTCGGCCGGAACACCCTGCATCGGAGTGCCCTGACCCAGATAGACGATCTCGTTGATTTCATCGCGGTTCATCGCCAGCGACATGGCACGGTTGAAGCGCACATCGTTGAAGATTTCGCGCAGCACCTCGTCGTTATGGGTGCGGTTGAACGAGAAGAACACGTTTTCACCCAGAGTCGGTGCGAACTGGATTGTGTAGCCGCCCTTGGCTTCGTTCTCTTTCAGCAGCGGGAAGTCTTCCAGGAAGATCGCCTGCTGTTTCCAGACAACCTCTCCGTTCATGACCTTGAGGTTCTGAACTTCCTTGTCGCTGACATAGCTCTCAACGATTTCGTTGATATAGGGCAGCTGGTTGCCCGCAGTGTCGACTTGGTGGAAATAGGGGTTTGCCACCAGTTTGCGACCTTCCGAGGTCTCTTCGACAACGATGTGGCTTTCCAGGGTCGGCACAACCGCACGGCCAATCGCAGCGGCTTTGTCAGCGTCTTTCAGCAGCGGCGAGGGAACGTCTTTCCAGTCCGAGCCGCCATAGTAGAAATCAACCGCTTCGGCACCGTTAGCGAAACCGTATTCCTGCGCCAGCGCATCGGCGTTTTCGTTGTATTTGGGCATGAACTGGCCCAGGAAATGCTTGGGCTGGAACGGCTGGCCGTAGTCGACGGCAAAGCGATTCAGAATGCCCGGCGTCGGCACCGGGAAGGTCATGCGGACGGTCACGTCGTCAACCGCCTCAACATTGATCGGCTCGCCTGCAAACAGCCAGCGATCCGGGGTTTTTTCCAGAATGTCGGTGTTCAGCAGCAGATCATTGTACCAGAAGGCAACATCTTCGGCGGTGAAGGGTTCGCCGTCCGACCATTTGTGGCCCTCGCGCAGCGTGATCGTCAGAACGGTTTTGTCTTCGTTCCAGTCCCATGCCTTGGCGACGTTGGGCACAACCGTCTGCAGGTCATCCGCATAGCGCACAAAGTTCACGTGGCGCACAGACAGCAGGTCCGACGTGCCCGACTCGGTCGCTTTCGAGATGCCGGTGATCGCGCCGCCATACTGGCCGATGCTGTCATAGGGCATCACGACCAGAGGCTCGGTCGGCAGACGGTCTGCGACAGCGGCCAGGTCGGCGTTGCCAAGGATTTTGCCGTTCAGGTCGGCAATCGCAGGGTTTTCCGAGAATTCCAGGGTGCAGGATGCAGCCGATTGCAGCTCGGCCAGTTCCAACTGCTGCGGGAACGCGGGCTCTAGCCCCATTGGATCAGCGACGGTGGCGACCGGGCAATTTGCCAGCGCGGGAACCGCAATCATCGTCGCGGCAGTGGACATCAGGATATGACGGATCGTCATGACAACCTCCAGGTTTGTTCGACGACCCGGTTAAGGGGCTATTGTAACAGTTTAATAATGAGTGATCGTTTATAGCTTTAAACTATGGCGCGCCTATTCGTTAACGCTCGCCAAAGTTTCTTGAGTAATTTCATAGAATTGCCGGACAGTGGCCGACGCTGCCATCGCGGGCATCGAAACCAAAAACTGATGAGCGCTTAGTTTTTGATCGTTAATCGAGATGAATTTCAGATCCTTGTCTGCGGCCACCAACTCCGATTCGAAGCCTACCCCTTCGCCCACGCCAGCCCTGACCAGAGAGGTGATCGACCCCCAGGAGCCGAGGCCCAGAATGGTTTCCGGCACGATTCCAGCTTCTGAGGCTGCGCGTTCGAAGATCTGACGCGTACCGGCATTTGGCTCCCGCTGTATTAGTCTCAGTTTCGCGACATCCGCCCAACTAAGGGTTTCGACGTCTCGCAATGCACCTTCGTTTTGGGCCACTATGCCGATCCGAAACGAGGCGACCTTTTGGCAATGCATCGTCTCCAGCGGTTCGAGCGCGGTGACAAAGGCGACATCCAGATCACCGGTGCGCAGCAAGGGCAACAGGTCAAGGCTAGCCATTGCACGCGCATTCAGGGTGACACCCGGATGGGTCTGGATAAATCGGGCAATAGGAGGCATGGCGATCTGATAGGTTGAATAGCCCACCCAAAAACTGCCCGACTTCAGGTCTTTCCGCGCGCCAATCGCCAGATCGACCTCGGACTTCAACGCCAGCAGAGCCTTGATCTGTGGACGCAGTGTTTCGAACACTTCGGTGGTTTCAATACCCTTGTTGCCCCGCCGCAAAAAGCGACACTCGGTTTGCCGCTCCAAGGCGACGATCAGGTTGGAAACCGTGGGTTGAGAGACGCCCAACTCTTCTGCCGCAGCCGTGAAACTGCCGGTGCGGGCAACCGCCTCAAGCGCTTTGAGCTGGCGGATGCTCGGTTGTACATTGCTGGGCATGGTCGGTTTCCTTCGCTCGCGCTGTCGTGCAGGTGATCCGGAACAGACACAAAGTTCAATGCCCGGATACGCTTTCCTAGCTTTATCCGTTTTCATTTCCCGCCCGTCCAGTGCGCATGGGAGCGGGTTAAGTCAGGACTTACCGGTCTAAATTGCCTAATTCTTAATCGTTCTCGCCTGTATGCTGATTTTTTAAACAAAAAACTCGCATCTTCTTGTGATTTGAGATGTGGCCGCGCAATCTCGGATGTTAGTCAGAAGCCATGCTCCAACGCCTGCCACTTCTGGTTTTCTCCGATCTCGATGGTACTCTGCTGAACCATCAAGACTATAGCTGGGACGCCGCACAACCCGCGCTAAAGCGGCTTCGGGACATTGGCGCGGGGCTCGTGCTGGCCAGCAGTAAAACCGCTGCCGAGATTATTGGCTTGCGCCAAGCCATAGGCTTTTCAAACCTGCCGTCGATCGTCGAAAATGGGGCTGGCATTCTGGCACCCGGCCACCCAGAAACCGGCGGGCCATCCGAATACCTGAACATTCTGAATATCCTGCAACACCTCCCACCCGGCTTTCGCGGCTTCGCAGATATGAGCGTGCAGGAGGTGAGCGACAGGACCGGCCTTGATCTCGTAGAGGCAGAGAAAGCCCAGGATCGGCATTTCAGCGAACCGGGCGTGTGGGATGGCGCGCCAGAGGATCTTGACAGGTTTATCTCCGAAGCCGGGCGGTACGGCCTTAAGGCCAGGCAAGGCGGTCGATTTCTCACTTTGTCGTTCGGAAAGACCAAAGCGGATGCCATGTCCGACGTGATCCGCCAGCTGAAACCGGAAAGAACCATCGCGCTTGGGGACGCACCGAACGATCTGGAAATGATCCTTGCCGCCGACGCCGGTGTGGTTGTCGCAAACGGGCATGGCGCATCCATTCCGCTCCAGACACCCGAAGCCGAGCAGCGGATATTCAGAACCACACGCGAAGGCCCCGAAGGCTGGGCCGAGGCCATTCTGACCCTCACCGCATCCGATCACAAAGACAGTTAACCAAGACAGGCAGCCCAAATGGCAGACTTCCATCAAAACGGAAACATCACCACGCTTCACAACCTGCGAAGCCGTCCGGCCGAGCACCTGGTGCACGAAATCTCGGTCTTTGCCGAAACGCGCAAGGTGACACTGATCCTGCCTTGTCTCTACTCTGAACTGGAAGGTCCGGCCCTTACTGGGATTATCGACGAACTGTCAAAGGTCAATTACCTGCATCGCATCATCATCGGGCTCGATCAGGCCGACGCAGAACAATACCAACGCGCCAGAGCGTTTTTCGACCGTTTGCCCCAAAAGCATGTTGTGATCTGGAACAGCAGCCCCCGGATGTTACAACTGGAAGACCGGCTGCGCGACCTTGGCCTTGCACCACAGGAACCCGGCAAGGGCAAAAACGTCTGGTCCTGTATCGGCTACCTGCTGGCCTGCGCCGACAGCTCGGTCATGGCGATCCATGACTGCGATATCGTGACCTATAAACGGGATATGCTGGATCGGCTGGTCTACCCCGTGGTCAACCCAACCTTCCCGTTCCAGATGGCAAAGGGTTTTTATCCGCGCATCGGCAATGGCAACCTGAACGGCCGTGTCACGCGGCTGCTGGTCAGCCCTCTACTAATCGCGCTGAAGAAGGTGATCGGAGATCGGGACTATATCGATTACCTACGCAGCTTCCGGTATCCGCTGTCAGGCGAGTTTGCCATTCGCACACCGACCCTGCCCGATCTACGCATCCCGTCGGACTGGGGGCTGGAAATCGGCGTTCTTTCCGAAGCCTGGAGGAACCTCGCGCCCAAATCCGTCTGCCAGGTCGAGATTGCCGACAATTACGATCACAAGCATCAGAAGCTGTCACCCGAAGATGCCAACACAGGGCTGAGCCGGATGTCGACCGACATATGCAAGGCCATTTTCCGTAAACTGGCCGCAGATGGTACCGTATTCACCACAAACACATTCCGGACCCTCAAGGCGACCTATTATCGCTCGGCTCTGGATTTGCTCGAGGGTTACTATACCGACGCAAAGATGAACGGCTTGGCACTTGACCGCCACACCGAGGAAAAGTCGATCGAGCTCTTTGCCGAAAACATCATCCGCGCCGGTCGGGTCTTTTTGGAGAACCCCCATGAGACGCCGTTTATCCCGACATGGAACCGGGTCCATGCCGCAGATGCCGAGTTCCTGCACCACCTGAGCGAAGCGGTCGCGCTGGATCTGGATGAGTTCACACCGCAGGGGCGTTCGTGATCCAGCGACACTGATAAGGCGCCAGTGAGAATTCGGACATGTTGGCACCAAAGACCTCGCCGGTCAGGGCGTCCATCCATGTTTCTTCTGCAATCAGGTTTACCTCTGTCGGGTTGATCTGCACGTGATCCGCAGACACGTTGTGCAAGGCAAAAATGGATTGGCTTCGATCCAGACTCTGCCGCCAGATGCCGAAAACCCTTTCGTCGAGCCGTAGGGTAAACTGCGTCGCATTCGGGTGGAACGCCGATTGCTGCGCGCGAATGCGCAAACGGCGCGACATTTCCGACAACACTCGGGATTGATCCGATCCGGGGTCGGCGAGCTTTGACAAAAGGTCCGGATAGTGCCAGCGATGCCGGTTGATCGCCCTGTTCATCCCGCGACGTTCCACCGCCTCATGGTCGTTTGGGGTGGCTAGAAGAGAATGGATGTAGAATGCGGGAATACCCTCAAGTGACATCACAATGGTCTGCGAACAGATAAAACGCGCCAGGTGAAAATGGTCTTCACCGTCAAAGGTCGCGCGCATGGCCTCGAAAAAGGCGCAGTTCAATTCATAAG
This sequence comes from Ruegeria sp. BG3, assembly GCF_056538485.1. Taxonomy (NCBI): domain Bacteria; kingdom Pseudomonadati; phylum Pseudomonadota; class Alphaproteobacteria; order Rhodobacterales; family Roseobacteraceae; genus Ruegeria; species Ruegeria sp. BG3. The sequence goes on from NZ_JBQFTE010000008.1 coordinate 78,888, forward strand.
GTTCTTCGCGACCATCTGGTAAGGCGCGCATGGAAACCAGCCCGCCCAGCCTTCGCACGGTGTCGATCATCCGCGTCTTTTCTTCGGGTGGCAGCAACCCTTCTGCGGGCCGCATCCCGATACCATCATGGCTGGCGGTGAAATTCAGATAGGCGCACCCCAATTGTGCCGGAGGCATGGCCGCCTGCCAGTCACGCAAATACCGTGCCGTGCCAGACTGCATAGCGTGCAGGATCAACGGAGGCAGGGGAAAATTGTAGACAGCATGCGCCTCGTTACGATTGCCGAAATAGCTTAAGTTTTCGGTTCGCGGAACATTGGTTTCAGTCAGCAGGACGACCGTCTCTGTCGTGAAGTCGCAAAGAAGCCGGAGCAGCTGCACGATCGCGTGCGTCTGAGGAAGGTGGATCGACGTCGTACCCACCTCTTTCCAAATGAAGGCCACGGCATCCAGCCGCAGGATGCGCACGCCCTTGTCGATATGCAGTCGGATGATCCGAAGCATTTCGATCAAAACCTCAGGATTGCGGAAATCCAGATCAATCTGATCGTGGCTGAACGTACACCAGACGTGACGGTCGCCACGGCTCGTTTCAACCTGACGCAAAAGCGGGGTGGTTCTGGGCCGTACCACCGGCTGCAGATCATCTTCAGGCTTAGCCTCGAAGAAGAACCTGTCATGCGGCGGCTTTCCCTGCAGGTAGTTGTTGAACCATAGCCCCTGACTGGACACGTGGTTGAGTACAAGATCCGACATCAGGTGGAAATCACCCGCGATACGCGTAATGTCCGGCCAATCCCCCAATTGCGCGCTGACGCTGTAGTAATCCGAAACCGCAAATCCATCGTCGGATGTGAAGGGAAAGAATGGCAGGATATGCACGCCGTTCACGACCCCCTGCAGATGACGCACAAGAAAATCGTGCAACAGGTCTAGTGGTTTATGAACCTGATCTTCGATGGAATTGCCGTAAGTGATCAGAACACTGTCTCGCTCCGACCAAAGACCATTGCCGGGCTTTCGCCCCTGCTTTCTTTGGTGGTGCCCTGGCGGCCAGAACGCTTGCACAATCTGCTCGGATAATTCTGCATGGTCATGGTCCGGGTAGATACGGATCAGAAGATCCGTCAGTCGCCGGGAGAAATTCTGGCTCATGGTCGTTGTGCTTGGCTCGGCTTCGTCAAATGCCAATTGTTCGCCAGAGCAGTAGATCTGTCAAACAAGTCCAATTCCAGCTGCGCACCATCCCTAGGTTTATCGATCCATCTGCCTGTAAATTGGTCGATTTCAAAGAAAAAATAACGCGCTTGCGATGTGGCCATCGCGCATAGCATCCTTCGGATATCGATTACTCTTGACGGAATCTTGGATTGGTTCTCAACGCGAAGACTTCGAAAGTCGTGCTCCGGCTAGCCAAGACACTTTGGGCTGTCAAAAGTTTGCAACAGCTCTGGGAACGATGACTCGCCCGACCAGAAACCTAACATGCATCGTCCTCACAAGTCTGCGTTCTGTCCTCAATGGCCAGCCACTTGTCAGATGCCGAATTTTTCATGACAAAGATCGGTGATCTGTTGCCAGATTGATTTGAATTCCGGCGTGTTTTCGGCTGCGTAGTGGAAGTTTTTCATCAAACCGGTGAGTTGCGTAAACACCTGCCGTACTTCGGCTTTGTCTGCGAAATCGGCTGTGGACTGGGTGACATCGTAGACCAGTTTGAAGGTCATTTTTTGCCGCTCCAACGGCACGGTTGCATCCACCTGATCAAAGGCATCCTGCTGAAGGTAGACCATATCCACAAACAGCGCTTTTTGTTGGGTGACAAAGTCCTCGATAGTGACGCCCTCTTCGCCGGTGACCTGCATCATTTGGTCGACCTGCTCACCTTTTTCGATCAAGGCCAGCAGGTCCCTAACCTTACCCGTCCAACCGGGTTCCGCGTTCTTGTCATACCAGTCGGAAAGCTGATCCGTGTAGCGCGACCAACTGAGCATCGGGTCAACGGCCGGATAGAACCGCTTATAGGCCCGCTCCGAGGACAAGCCGAGGAAACATTTCACGGTAGACAGAGTGGACTGCGTGACCGGTTCATCAAAGTTGCCTCCAGCGGGTGACACCGTCCCGATCAAAGTCAGGCTGCCCAGATCGTCATCATTGGTTTTCAACGCGCCCGCGCGTTCGTACAAACCCTTGATCGAGCTTTCCAGATAGGCCGGAAACCCCTCCTCGCCCGGAATTTCTTCCAGTTTGCCGGAGGTTTCACGCATCGCTTGCGCCCAACGGCTGGTGCTGTCGGCAATCAGCAAGACGTCATAACCCATCTGGCGGTAATACTCGCCCAGCGTGATGCCGGTGAAGATTGAGGCCTCGCGCGCGGCTACCGGCATTGAGGACGTGTTACAGATGATGATCGTGCGATCCATCAGGCTGCCGCCGGTGGTCGGGTCGGTCATCTTGGGGAATTCGTGGATCGTCTCGACCACCTCACCGGCGCGTTCACCACAGGCCACGACGATGACGATATCTACCTTGGCATTCCGCGCGATCAGGTTTTGCAGCACCGTCTTACCTGCCCCAAAAGGGCCGGGAATGCAGGCCGTTCCGCCTCGGGCGATCGGGAAGAACGTATCAATCAGGCGCTGCGAGGTCAGAACCGGCTCGGTCGGATAGAGGCGTTCGGACAGGGCGCGTTTGAGGATGCTCTCTGGCAAGGGGCGCCGTACTGGCCATTTCTGCGACAGGGTGAGTGTGTGTTCACCACCCTGCTCATCCTCTAGCCGGGCAACGATGTCGTGGATCGTGGCCGCGCCCTTCTGGACCCAAACGACCTTGTAGTCGCCTGTCCAATTGAAGGGCAACATGATCTTGTGGCTGAAGTGGCCTTCGGGCACCGTGCCAATACTGTCGCCTGCTGTGACCGTATCACCGACCTTGACCGACGGCGTGAATGACCATTTTGCCTGATCGTCGAGCGGGGCAACGTCTGCCCCGCGCGGCAGGAATGTTCCAAACTCGCTGGCCACCTTGGGCAGCGGCGATTGCAGGCCATCAAACACCTGCCCCAACAAGCCCGGCCCGAGTTCGACTGACAGCAACTGGCCCGATTGTTCTACCGGATCGCCGACGGCGACACCGTCGGTGCTCTCATAGACTTGAACATCCGCTATATCACCGCGTACGCGCAACACTTCGGCCTTTAGCCGCTCTTGCCTGCCGCCTGGGCCGGGGCGCGTGGGCAGGATGAAGACCACCTCGTTCTTGACCAGCTGTCCGGGCTGGCCCGAGGCATCGGCGTTCGCTTGGATCTGCACCAGCCCCTCTTGCACCGAAACGACGCGGGCGGTGGCGGTCTGCGTGGCGGGGGTTGGGGCGGTCATGCGTATGCTCCCTCAAAATCGATATCGGCAACATCGGCCATGGCCTGTTGCGCCAGATGCTCAAATCTCTTGGCCGCGTCCTGCGCGTTGCTTTGCGCCCAGCGGTCGAAAATATTCCATTTCAGCACATAGATCGCCACCGCTTCGAAATCGAAGTAGTGACGAGATGCGTGTCGTTTCAGTTGCTTGTGACTGACCGATAAGAGCAACCGTTCAAGGCCCAATGGATCTTCGGCATCCAATAGCTGTTTCGCGTCCTTGATCCATGGCATCGCGCCTTCAAGACGGAAATGCGGATCGCCCCAATTCTCGGGGATGTGCCGGCTCCAACGGCCCATGCCGAACACCCCTGACGGGGCACCACCGCCTTGCTTACGCAGGCGAAGCGCGGCAACGACGGTGCGCAGATCCATGCGTTCCACAAGGATCTTCCGCAGAGTTGGTTGCGGCGTATCCTCCAGTGCTTCTTTGCATCGCTTCATGGCCTGAGCATCCGTCACGTCCATGTCATAGCCGCTCCAGTTCAGAGCATGCTCCAACGCCTTCAAAACGCGCGTGTCCTCGGATGTCAGCGCCGTCAAACGCCGCTCAAGGCGGAGGCGCGACAAGGGCGGCTGCTTTGCGACGAACAACCGTTCCGAGCCCGGCAGGCTGCTGATCAAAGCGATATAGGCGTCGGGGTCCGGCATGTTACCGGATCACCCCTTCCAGCACGGCGCGGAAACGAGGCTGCAGATGCTGCATCAGCAACGAAGCCACGGCTTTGTCGGTTAGGTCCAGAACAACGCCCTGATCTTCGGCCCGTACTCGGATACCGTCCTGCGCATCGTCCGCAGCATGCAATTCAACCTGTTCGCGCAGCATCTCGGCAGTCAGGCCAAGCACGTATTTCGTCAGCTTTCCGGACTGGATGTCATCGGCGTTTTGCTTGATATCCTCTTGCGTGGCGACCTTTGCGGGCAGGATGACCTGAACCTTGCCCTCGAGGTTGGCGCCCTCAGCCGCGCGCCCGACAACCTCCAGGATCATCTGTTTCAGCAGGTCTGGGTCTGCCATTTCCTTGGTGACGAGGCGCGCCACATCCTCTCGAAACCGATCCGTCAGGCCCGCTTTCATGGTCAGAACTGCGTCCCGCATGGCGGTGTTCAACGCCTCTTCGCCTGCCGCGCGATAGCTGTCGGAGTCGCTGCGGGCTTTTTTCTGGTAGGCATCCGCCTCGCGCTTGGCGTCCGCCAGAATCTTGGCCGCCTCGGCCTTTGCATCCGCCCTCAGCTTTTCGGCATCCGCCTGCCCCGCAGCCACCCCGTCATTGCGCAGTTTGTCGATCAGCGCGTCGACGCCGTGCGAGATCATGCCATCCTGTGCCATCAACTGATCCCCGCGCTGATAACGAGGGCGAAGACGAAGGCGAAGACGCCAAAGCCCTCGATAATAGCCGCCGGAGCCAAGGACAGGCCGAAAATCTCAGGCTTTTCTTTGGTCGCATTAATCGCGGCGGCACAGGCCCGACCCTGCCAGATTCCGCAATACATAAGCGCGATGCCTGACAGGATGCCGATCCCGAACAGCCCACCCGCGTTTTCCGGCGTCACGTCGCGGTTGAGCGTGAACATGATGACGATCCCGTAGATCACCATCGTTGACGGAAAAGCCGAGACACCGACGAACCGGCCATAGCCGCCCTCGGTCTCGGTCATCGCACCAATACTGGCCATGCCCGCAATCGAACAGCCAATCGCACTGGCCGCCGCGCCCAGCGCCATAGGGGCATAGATGCCCAGCCAACCCAATGTCAGAACAAGCTCATTCATTCCTGAACCTCCTTACGGGCGAACGGACGAAAGACAATGCCTTCGTCCGGCAGACCCCATTTAAAGAATTCGATGTAATTGAGACGTAACCCGTGGACGACGCCGCTCATCATGGCGAGCGCGAAGTTCAAGATATGGCCAATGATCAGGATCAGCAGGCCGAACAAAATGCCGGGCCCCTTCAGCGCGTGGATCACCGAGACCGCCAGATCGTTGAATGTGATCGCAAGCGAGGCCGAAGCCAAGCCAAGCGCAAACAGGCGCATGTAGCTGAGGACATCTCCGAATGCGCCCATGGCCCCGGCAAGACCCTGCACACCGTCAATAAGTCGCCAGAGCCAGTCGATTGGTTTTTTGATCTGCCTCTCGCTGGTAAACAGCAGGATCGCCAAAAGACCCGCGCCCAATATCATCGCGCCCGGCGCTGCTGATTGGCCTTTCATGTAGCTGAGCCACAAGACGAACCCGCCGATCAGCGCCGCGATCCAACCAAGATTGGCAACAGCTTTGCGCTGCCCCCATGCCGCACGCGCGGCTAAAGCGTTGGCCAGCACAAGATGCAAGACACCGACAACAATCGAGATCATCATCATTGAGCCGAAATTATTCAGGTCCAGCAATTTGGCCTTTGCCAGAAGGGACCCATCGGGCGGCGCGACCCCGAAATAGCTGCCAACCAGCACGCCATAAATGACTGTCGCCGCCGAAACGATGACGCCGTAGCGCCTCCAGGATTGTTGGCTGACTGTCCCGCCCAAACGCTTCCAGAACAACAACAGGCCCAGCAGAATGACGGCCCCATATCCTGCATCTGCCACGATCATCGCAAAGAAGAACGCGAAAGAGGCAGCGACGATCACGCTCGGGTCCCAGTCCTTGTAGCCCGGCACTTGGTAAAACAGCGCCAAGTCCACAGCAGCGCTGCGCTGTTCCGGCTGCTCCAGCAATGTGGGCGGGGTGTCATCGGCGCCCGGGTCTTCGATCAGAACGGCGGCATCTTTCGCCCCCGCCATCTCCAGAACCGCATCAATCCGATCTTCTGGCACCCAGCCCTGCAAGGCAAACATCGCCTCTTCGTCGCGGACCTTCTGGGTGGCGTGGGCTAGCTCTGCCGCACTTTCCGCTACGGACAGGTTGCGCCGCATCAGCGTCAAGTAGCGGGACTGCGCAACCCGTTCCGCCTCAAGCGCTTCGATCGCGATCTCTGCCTCTTCCAGCTGTGCTTCCAACTCGTGAATCGGCAAAGACCCGGTATGCGTGCGTGGAACCGGCAGGATGTCATCGGCCGGTTCGTCCGGTGCAATCAGGACGGCATAGAGGAAGCGGTGATCCTGTTCGAGAATGGCCCAAGGAAGCGCCAGATTCTCCAACGCGTCCCGATGCTTTAGGGGCAGTTGGTAGAACCACAACCGGTTGCCCGCTAGCACATCGTCGGGCGGGAAATCCAAATCCCCCCAAGGCTGTACCTGAGCAATCCGATGGGCCAGAAAATCCCTTCGGTCTGACATGTCACGCGTACGCTGCATCAGGTCCAGCACGTCTTTGACGAACTGATCCATCTGGAACTCAGGATCGCGTTGTATTTGCCTGCGAGGCTCGGGGACATCAGTTAGAAAACGCAGTGCCTTGTATGCTTCATGCGCGCCCCGTTCGTTGACCTTCTCCGGCTCAGCTGGCGGAGGGGCCAGGGGCAGCACATGCATACAACCAAGCGCCTGCAGCGCCTCAAGCGTTTCGATCTTCTGCGCCGCCCGTCCCACCAAAGACAGCTTTTTGAGCCGTGCAACACTCATGATACGGCCTCCTGCGCATGTTTGCGCTTGGAGATCTTCGAGCGCACGACGGCCTGCATCTGCTCATCACTCAGATAGATGCGGATCTTCTTGATATTGGCCTTGGCGCGCGGGATCAGAACCTTTTCGAACAGATTGACCCGCTGCGTGATCGTGGCGACGGCCTTGTCGAATATCTTCACCCGCTCTTCCGCCACTTTGACCCGCAGACGCGCCTCAATCATGTCGTGCAGCAATTGCGCGGCGGCGTCGACCCAATGGGGCTTGGCCAGCCGTGAGTACGGCCGCACCGAAACCTCGATCCGGTCAAGGGCGGGCATCTTGACGCCCACGACATTCACCTCCTTGACCTTGTAGTCTTTCAGCTCGACCAACCCGTCCAGATCAATACCCTTCTGCGCCAGCATGGGCAGCTTCGCGCCGACCTGTTGCGCCAGATCGCTCACTTCGTCTTCGAGACGCTTTACGTCGTCGCGTGCTTTGGCGCGTTCGGCCATCAATTGCTGGCGCTTCAGGTCCAGCGACGGCAGGAACCGCTCGTAGCTTTTCAGCTGTGTCTGCTCGCGGGCGAGCGACGACTTATTCAGCTGCAACCGCGCCATCACCATCCTTTGGGAAATACTTGTCGATCAGAGCTTGCTTCATCAGCAATTGTTCAGGCGCAAAACATTCGGCCAGTGTTTTCCAACCCAGATCCAGCGCGTCCTCCAACGGGATCGAGACATTGATATCCATGAACCGTTTTCGGAACAGCGCACCGAATTTAAGCAGTTGATGATCGTAGTCCGACAGATCAAAGGCCATCGCCTGTTTCTGCGCCGCATCCCGGCTTTCCGAATAGAAGCGGATCATCGTGTTCATGATCTGCCCGTGATCCTCACGTGTGGTTTTGCCTATGACGTTCTGCTTTAGGCGCGAAAGACTGCCGAATGGGTCAATCACGCCCGAATGCAGGTAGAACTGCCCCTCGGTGATGTAGCCCGTGTTGTCCGGCACAGGGTGGGTCACATCGTTGCCGGGCATCGTCGTGACGGTCAAAACAGTCACCGAGCCCCCTTTGGCATAGTCACAGGCTTTCTCGTAGCGCCGCGCTAGCTGCGAATAGAGATCACCCATATAGCCACGCTGCGAGGGGACGCGTTCCTGACTGATGCCCACCTCTTTCATCGCGTCTGCATAAGCAGTCATGTCGGTCAGCAAAACGAGAACGCGCTTACCCTCTTCCACCGCGAATTTCTCGGCCACGGCCAGCACCATGTCTGGTACCAGAAGGCGTTCCACCAGAGGGTCCATGGCCTGATTGACAAACATCACAGTGCGCGAGAACACCCCTGCATCCTCGAACGAAGTCCGAAACGTGTGATAGTCATCGAAGATCAACCCCAACCCGCCGAAGACCACGATATCCGCGTCCGCCTGTATCCCGATGCGGCTGAGGAAGGCGTTGAACGGTTCGCCCGAGACCGAAAAGATCGGGATCTTCTGACTTTCGACCAGCGTATTGAACACGTCGATCATTGGCACGTCGGTGCGGATCATCTTGTTGGGCACGGCCCGCTCGGCCGGGTTCACAGTTGGCCCGCCTATCTCGATCCGCGGTTCGGCCGACAGGTCAGGGCCGCCGTCTATCGGCTCTCCCGCTCCGTCAAAAACGCGTCCCAGAATATTGGCGGAATACGGCGTCTGCATCGGGTGACCCAGGAAGGTCGCCGTCGCCTCGGTCGAGATGCCCTTGGTGCCCGAGAACACCTGCAGTGTCACCACATCCCGGTCGATAAAGATCGCTTGGGCCAGCGTTTTATGCCCATCGATCGTTTCGATCACCGCCAGATCATTGAACCGAACAGCCGGCGCGCCACCATCGTCAACCGGCACACGAACCTTGATCGTGTCTCCGACAATTTCCAATACACGTGTATACTTCAAAAGACTCTGAGACATCGCCTACCCTAAGTCGCATGTTTAAGAGTTTAAATTCTTTCCACCTTCGTGCTGCCCACCAAAGCATCAGCGCCGGAGGGATTTATATTGATCTGGCAAATCTGGTTGCCGCCAAGTTAATAGACGTTTCCAGCCTAAAGCAATGAAATCGTTTTAATTCAGACTGGATTTTGTCTTTACTCTTCGCTTTCTGGGTCGAGCTGGTGACAACTCTGACGCTGGCTTTGCCTCAGTTCCAGCATCCCCACTGTAGTCCAAAACCCGCACAAGCAGATTGGCCATCTCTTCCAGTTCTTTAGAGGGTGTTCGGACTTCACCTATGATATGTTTGACGAGATCGACGGCTTCAGTGCGCCGCGCTTTGTCCGGCAATAGATAAGGCAACGTTTCGACCGCGCCCTTCGGATCGAAAGTGGCGATCAGAGATTGCTCATGCAGAATACGTTGACGGTTGGTGACCGAAAGGGACTTGAACGGCGCTTCGTGGTGAAAGATGTGCGCCCAACGGTGCAAAATCTCGGCACGAAAGCCTTTGTGACTGTCAGCCAATAGAACCAGTATACGAATGACCGCCTCGGGTAGACCCCCTTGCCGCATATGAGCAAGCACCGCGCCGACCTCGGGCAGATCGCGCAAAGTCGCCGGATCCGGCAGGGTACGGCGAGCTGCATTCCTTTGCCCGAACCAAGAGGCAAACGGCCCGCCCCAAATTGCGTAGAACGACGCCTCATACCAGGCGTCGCGCAAATCTCGGCCAAAATCCATCGACTGCTCAATCCATTCACCGGTGAGTTTCTCCCATTTCAGAAAAGGATTTTCAGCATCGGCAGGGGCGCGCTGCGCTCTGGCATTCTGCGCCAGAGTTTCGATTCCTTTCCCCAAAACTGTGCTCGAAGACATTGCAGCGCGCTGTACACGCAATGGATGTGCATCGCGCAAAGCTTGAGCCATCACCGGTGACGACAGGGCTTGCACCGCCGGGCGACCGAAGGTTTCATAAGCCCCTGCTTGCACTTCGGACATTTGCGCCACTGCGGCAAAGCTGGTTTCATCCTGCCGACCGTCATCCAATGCCGCGACATCCGACAGCGAGCGTTCGACGAAACGAACTTCGAAGGATTTATCGACCCCGTCCCCTTCGATGCTATCAATGACCATCTCATAGAGACCGGGCGCCATTGCCTCGACCGTCTCAAGTGTAGAGGCCAGGCCTGCGTGCTCTTTGCGCGCGACCTTGGAGGAAACAAAGATGCCCAGATGCCCCACTTCTTCATGAAGCATGTAGATTATGCGCTGGCCGCGTACCCGTATCTCTTCTTCGTCGGCATAAGTCTCGGCAATCCAGTTTAACGCCTGTTGAGGCGGCGTGATATTGTCACCATGGCTTGCAAAGACAAAAATCGGCGCTTTGATCGCCTTGAGATCAACGGGAATTCCAGGCTCCAGTTGTGCGGTATTCTTGACCAGCCGGTTTCCAACGAACAGCTGTTCTACAATCCACCGAATTTCGGCCTCGTTCAGAAGAAAGAACCCACCCCACCAGCGCTCAAAATCGACAAAGCGTTGCCGGCCACCTTCGGGATCGCGATACAGATCGAAATATTTTCCATAGTAGTTTCGGCTGGGGTTTAGCTGCTCGAAATTCATCACCAGATTGGCGCCGTCGAACTTGCCATTCCCCAAATCCGACCAGAACATCGGCTGCCAGGTACCGCCAAGCATACCACCATTGTAGCGCATGGGGTTTTCACCAACCTCACCCGACCAAGGTGCAACCGGCGCTCCGTTGAGCACCAAAGGCCCGGTCAGATCAGGGTTGCAGGCCGCCATCAGCAATGTCGCCCAACCGCCTTGGCAGTTTCCTGTCACAACAGGTTGCGGGCTTTTGGGGTGACGCGCGCTGACAGTGCGAACAAATCCAGCCTCGGCATGCATGACGTCGGCTAGTGTCTGACCTTCAACCGGATCACGGCCGAAGCTCACAAAATAGACCGGATGGCCCTTGGCCAGCGCAACACCGACTTGGCTGTCGGACTTGAAACCACCAATACCTCCTCCGTGCCCAGCACGCGGGTCGATGATGATGTAGGGGCGTTTGTGATCGTCTACCTCAATCCCTTGCGGGGGGACAATGCGCAATAGCTGATAGTTGCAGGGCCGGTCGAGTTCCGCCCCGTCAACGATCACTTCGTAGTCATAAGCAAGCACTGGCGGGCAACCGGCCGCTTCATGTTCGATGAAAACATCACCACGCTCACGCAAGGCGTCCATCGTCAAGGCGACGCGCTGACCAGCATCCTTGACGTAGTCCGCCCAAGCCGAGCCAACAGATTTCGTCTGCGTGAATTGCACCGCAAGATCTCGCAGATCGCTTGTCAGGTTCAGAACCCGATCCGAATGGTGTTCAGTTATTTTCTGTGCCTGAATGGTGGCGGCTCGAGACAAAATTTCATACTGAACACCAGATTGATCGAGCACGTTGGAAATCGCGTCAAACAATTTGCTGTTCACGGCCGTTATGTTTTCACCCGTTGCAAGGGTCGATGCCTTTTCATTCGCGAATGAATTCCGAGCCATTGATCTATCCTTCCTCGGACGATGTTGTTTTTACCGTCGATGGGGAGTATGCCCCCGGTCAAATTGAACGCCTCGCTGCTTGCAAGAAACGATGCACAGGTCGACATCTTCGATGGTCGCGAAGTGATGTGTGGGTGCATGCTTTGCTGCAGCGCACCAAAATTGGCTATCCCGGTGACGACGCGGGTTTTCAGAAGGCCTGACGACATCTTCGCTTTGCGACTGCAGCGCGCGTGCATAACCCCACGCGATCGACCGATCGCTCGCTACTCCGATGACGACAGCTTTTGACCTATTCAGGTGGAACATCGTGGCGCCTCGATTTCTGCAGTGCAGCATACCACTTCTCAATCGATTCGAAACATTTGAATGGTCAGACTACCTCGCCAACGCTGCGTCAAAGTCGTTCTGTAGCAAGGTTGTGGCACATTAGACTCCGCAACAATCTCTGACGACACGCGACCGATCCATTAGAATGGACAACGCTTAAAGCTGACCACAATACGCCAATCCAGGACCGCCCCTACCGGAGCAGACGGCATTCATACGCATCAAATGTGGGCGTCAATTGTCGGAAGCTTCGCAACTGACCTCACAAAAAACACATCTGCCCTAGAGGCCAAACAACACCTCATTCGCGACTTTTCCGAGCATGAGGGAACAAGCAACCAATTGTTCCTCGGAAACGTACTCATCAGGCTTGTGGCCTTGTTCCGCCATAGACCCTGGGCCGCACACCACTGTCGCGATGCCGAGGTCTGACAGAACGCCAGCCTCAGTTCCGAATGCAACGTGGGTTGTGTCGCCGCCGCCAGAGGATTTGACCAGTGAGACCACCGGTTCAGAGCTGGCGACTGACAGCCCCGGGTATCCCGCCAGCAACCGGAGCGAGATTTGGGCAGCCGGCGGAAACTTGGCCAAAACCGCGTCTGCTGCCTGCTGAAGCTCGGCTTCGATCTCGTCGGGGTCATCTTCCGCCAGATGCCGGAACTCAAACGCAAGCGTCGCCTTGTCGGGCACAAGGTTGAGCGCTGTGCCGCCGGACAGCTGGCCAACATGGAAGGTCGTATAAGGAACATCGTAGGCGTCGTTGCGGATCCCGGTTTGTTGGACCTTCTGTTGCATCTGGCGCAATTCTCCGACGAAATCGACAGCAACGTGGAGCGCGTTCACAAACAGCGGTGCGAGCGCGGAGTGTCCGGCCTCTCCTCTGATGTCAGCGCGGTAGGCACGCTTGCCTTTGTGACCAATGGCGACCTGCATCTCGGTCGGCTCGCCCACAATGGCCAGTCTGGGACGTCCCAACAAAGAAGATAGCTGCTTTTTCATGCGTGAAATCCCGACGCAGCCGATCTCTTCGTCGTAAGACACCAAGAGCTTTAGGGGCGTTTTCAGCTCCCGACCGTGCACGGAATCGGCGAGGGCCAGCATCTCAGCCAAAAAGCCTTTCATGTCGGTCGTTCCACGTCCGAACAACCGGTCGCCCTGACGGGTGAGTTTGAAGGGGCTTACGCTCCAATCCTGCCCCTCAACCGGCACCACGTCAGAATGCGCAGAGAGCAACAGCCCGCCTTCAACAGATGGCCCGATTTCTGCAAAAAGCCCTGCCTTAGGTTCGTCAGGATCTGTGATGCGCTGCACCCGAAAGCCGCGATTGCGCAGAAAGTCTTCGATATAGGCGATCATATCGAGGTTGGATCGTGCGCTGACGGTTTCAAAGGCGACCAGCCGCTCCAGAACCTCTAGCGAGACACTCATGAAAGCGCTTCTCCTCCGATTGCGCGGAAGGCGCCCGCGCGGGCTTGAGCCTGCGCATAGTCTATGAACGCAGACACCGTACGCGACTTTTCCGCACCGTGGGTGGTCAAAAGGCCCATTCTCAAGGACCGAACCGGTCCTGTAATCGGCACGCAAACAAGCGGGTTGCCGTCCGGTGATGTATTGCTTTGTGGGCGCACATTGGCGATGGAATAGCCAAAGGCGTTCCCAACCATCGAACGCATCACGGCCATGTCTCGCGTCAGCTCCACGATACGAGGCTGGCGCGAAGATGCGGTAAACAGCGACAGGAAGTAGTCGGTACTGATCGGCAAATCGAGAAGGATCATTGGCAGGTCCGCCAGGTCATCAATCGATACGGATGTCCGCGTCGCTAGCTCGTGCCCAGCATGCAACAAAGCAAATGGGTTCAGGCGCACCAACCCGATGAAATTCAGGTCGGTTGGAATATCCATGTCATAGGTCAGTGCAATGTCGATCTCGGACCGTTGCAACGCATTGAATATTTCTGCCTGGTTCAGTTCTTTCTGGGCGATCCTGACATCTGGAAATCCGGTTTCAAACCCGCGCCGCAAGCGCGGTAAGACAAGTTGCGCGAAGGTCAACAGGCAGCCCACTGCGAGAGGGCCGCGCGCCGTACCTGAAATATCGGCGGCAATGTTTGCGATCTCTCTCGCGTCGTTCAGGACCTGGCGGGCTTTTTCAAGCACCCTTTGCCCACCTTGTGTCAGTGACAGGCCCTGCGCGTGTTGCCGCACAAACAGCGAAATCGCCAACTCTTCTTCAAGCTGGGTGATGGCAGATGAGATCGACGGCGACGAGACGTTCAACCGGTCTGCGGCCCGCGCTATACTGCCTGTTTCGCCAACCGCAACGAGGTACTCCAACTGCCGGAGGGTCAGACGCGGCACGCAGACGCTCCTATTTTAGAGATGTTGTCAGAGGTCTTAGCGACTCGCATAGTCTCAGGCCAGATCAGGGGCACTATCCTGTTGGGCCAGCCATGTTTGGAAATCGCGGATCGTGCCTTCATAGTCATCCCCTGCCAGCGGCCCTTCGATCGCGTGGGCAGAATGCAGCGCGACCTGCATGCGCTCAAGCTTTTCGCGATCCTCGCGGTTGACCTCTTCCCAGAGCGCGATTCGCCCCTGGATCGTGTCGTGATCGAGGTTATCGCGATAGACGGACATCGTCCATTTGACGCGGATCAGGTTCGCGTTGATCGGGAAAATAGACAACGATACGAGCAGGCTGGCGGCTTGGCTGGCCACCTGCGTGGGAAACTTCGCAAAGAGGGACGACCGTTTTCGTTCTGCCTCGCTCAGGCCCGCTGCGCCGTCTCCGCGCGGCGTGATATTATCAGGGTAATTGGCAGCGTAGGAGGTGTAGCCATCCCCGCTGACCAGCTTGCGAGACAGCCCCGACGGGGTGTAGCCGTGAAGGGTTTGCGGATGGACCACACTCAGGTGGTAGCCTTCCATGAAGTTCTCGACCAGGCATTTCCAGTTGGTCTGCCAGTTCTCTTCAGCCACATGCACAAGGCGGAAATCCTCAGTCTCATAGGGCGCCAGCATGGCATCAAGCTCGGGATGTTCAAACGGCGGGGCGTTCGGCGTCAGATTCACGTAAATAAACCCGTTCCAAAGCTGCACCTGGTGTTCCGGCAGCCTGCAGGATTTAGGGTCAAAGCCCGCATTCTCCATTCGCGGCGCACGTAGCAAGGCACCGTCGCGCCCATAGGCCCAAGCGTGATACGAGCAAACAAACCGCTTTGTATTACCGCTTCCTTCTGCCAGTGGCATTCCGCGATGCCGACACACATTCGCAAGGGCACGGATTTCACCCTCATCGCCGCGCACGACGAGCAAGGGTTCATTCAGAAGCTGGACGGTAAAGAAATCACCGGGTTCCGGGATTTCGTCGACCCGACCCAAACAGTGCCACCCGCTGCGCAGCACAGTCTGCGCCTCGTGGTCGAATTGCTCCTGTGAGGTATAGAACGCGCCGGGCATACCCATCGGGCGATCCGCGGGCAAGGCGGCCAAGTCTTGAAGTTTCGTTCGCAAATGGGTCATCCCGGCCTCCCTTGTTGTTATGTCTTACGCGTCCCCTGGCACGCCATAGGAGGGCGCGGCGGAGGGATCGAGTGCGCGGCGCACGTAATCGTCCAGTTGTGGTTTGTAGACGTCCCAGGCGGTTGCAACCGCTTCAATGGGGCAATCCTCGGTCCAGTCGCAGCGCAGGTCGGCCACGGGCCAGCTGACTTTGTCGACCAACATCAGACCCGCGGAATGCACGGGCCCGGCCTCGCCCCCGGCAACAAGCCCAGCGCGCAGTGCAGCAATCAGCCGGTCACCCAAGTGACCTGTCGCATCTTCGAATGCGGACACGATGGCAGCGGGCACACCGTCATGGGCCAGAAGATTGCCCCCCGATGCAACATCCCTGCCCTGCGCCTCGTTCCAGTTGCCCAGCACGTTTTGGCCGGAGTGGATGGCTGTGGTTCCGATTCCGTCAATTGCCAGAAGCTGCCTGTACGCGATGTGCGCGGCCTCACCAGTGATTTGGCTCACCGCCACCTCAGCCGAGGCGCCCTGTTCCATCAGATCGAGCGTCTTTGGGCCAAGGCTCGGATCGGTGACATTCTGGCTCGCCACCGCGCCAACGCCTGCACGGGCATAGGCGCAACGAGCTGCTACCGCCGGAGAAGAAGACGAGATCGCCATGCCAAACATGCCGGTCTGTGCGCAGCGGGCCACAAGAGAGAAAGTCACGGGGCTAGTCCGGGATCACGGCGGTGGCGTCAATCTCCACCAGCCATTCGGGCCGTGCCAGAGCCTGCACCACAAGCCCGGTCGAAACAGGATGCACGCCTTTGATGTATTCGCCCATGGTCCGATACACAGCCTCACGGTGGCGGACATCGGTGATATATACGACCACCTTGACGAGATGCTCCATTTCGCCGCCTGCTTCTTCGATCAATTGCTTGATGTTCTGCATCACCTTGTGGGTCTGCTCTGCCGGGTCGTGGCTGTCGATGTTCTTGGCATCGTCTAGGTTCTGCGGGCACTGCCCGCGCATCCAGACAGTACTCCCGCCGCGTGTGACGACGGCTTGGCACAGGTCATTATCGAGCGACTGTTCGGGGTAGGTATCGCCGGTATTGAAAGGGCGGATGCGGGTGTGAGCCATATTTAGGACGCGCCTCCTGCGTCGATCTTTGCCATCAGATACTGCGCAAAGTCATAGTTCGGGCGTTCCAGATGGCTCAGGTGCCCAGGCGTTGCTGCTTCTGAACAAAGACCCCGAAACACTTTTTCGGTACAGCCGCGATCTTCGACATTCACGTCATCCAGAAGCGCCTTGAGCGCGGTGAAATTGTCTTGCGCATCCGGGTCATCCGCAAAGTCATTCGACATGCCACCGCCAAAGCGGATATGCACCTGACCCGGCCCTTTGGGATGCAAGGACAGATACCAGAAATACCCTGGCGTCAGCGTGATCATAAGGCTTGGATAAAGCGCCAGAAGAAAGGTCGTGCGGCGTTCATCGCCTTTCAGCCGATCATTGCTGGGGTGCGCCATGGCAATGCGCAGGGATTCATCCTTCAGAATCGTGTGGTAGTTGAAGGCCGCGCTACCGGGCGGGCAAATCATATCCTCCAGCCGCGACAAGCCACCAATCGTGCCCGCGTGGCACACCGGCAAATGGTAGCTTTCCATGAAATTCTCGGCCAACACCTTCCAGTTAGTATCCCAGACATGTTCTTCGTAGAACGCCTCAGAATAGTTGGCCATATTATAGCCTTCGATCATTGTCGCCACTTCGGACAGTTGCTCGGCCACGGGGGCCGCATTTGGATCAAGGCAGACAAAGACCCAGCCTAGCCATTCTTCGCAGCGGACCTGAGGCAACGCGTAGTTTTCTTTGCAAAACCCCTCGTTCTGCTTCATCGCGGGCGCACCGCGCAGCTTGCCGTCGAGGCTATAGGTCCAGGCGTGATAGGGGCAGACGATCGTCTTGGCATTCCCGCGCCCATGCAAAAGCGTTGACATGCGGTGCAGGCACACATTGCTCATCGCGCGCAGATCGCCGTCTCTGTCACGCAATACAACGATTGGCTGCCCTGCCAGTTCGCAAGCCACATAGTCCCCGACAGACGACAAGGCGTCGGCCCGGCCCACACAGTACCAGTCCTTGCGGAAGATGTGCTCAAGCTCTGCATCGACAAAGCTCTGCTCGGTATAGACCTCGGTCGGCATGGCCCGCGCACGTTCAAAAGGGACCGAGGTATTCGCGCGCAGAGCGGCGATAGGATCAACGTGGTCTTTGGGCATGAACGAACCTCTTTGCCTGAGTCGCGGGCGGCCACCGCATTCACATACTGAGACGGCTTTTGCCGGAAACAAACCAAAAGTCTATCTTACCGGTGATTAGGTAAAATCTAATCGACATAAGATGATACAAAATTAGGGTTGCACAAGCAAAAGAAGCAGCCGGGCCAACAGATACCCAGCACGGCAAAAAAGGTGACGCGATGGAAAATTTCGACACGGTGGTGATTGGCGCAGGTCAGGCGGGCATTGCCACAAGCGAGCATCTCCGTGCCCAAGGCATAGACCACGTCCTCTTGGAGCGCGGCCGCATTGCCGAACGTTGGCGATCCGAGCGGTGGGATTCACTCGTTGCAAATGGTCCGGCATGGCATGATCGCTTCCCGGGCCTCGAGTTTTCCGGCGACCGCGACGCGTTTCCGCGCAAGGAATGCGTGGCCAAGTATTTTGAAGACTATGCCAAAATGATCGACGCGCCCGTGCGCACAGGCGTCACGGTGACGCGTGCGCGCCCGCATGAAAACCGCGCGGGTTTTTTGATCGAAACGTCGCAAGGTCCCATAGAAGCGCGCCACCTCGTCTGTGCCACAGGGCCGTTTCAGAAACCGGCGATTCCGCCGATCATCCCCGAATCCTCTGACGTTCTGCAGATGCATTCCACCGCGTATCGCAATCCCCAGGCTTTGCCTGAGGGCGCCGTTCTGGTCATCGGCGGTGGTTCCTCCGGATCGCAGATCGCGGCCGAATTGCATGATGCTGGGCGCGAGGTTTTCTTCTCCATTGGCCCCCATGACCGACCACCGCGTCGCTATCGAGGGCGCGACAACGTCTGGTGGCTGGGCGTTCTCGGCATTTGGAATTTGGATACACCGGCGCCCGGCACCGAACATGTCACAATCGCAGTCAGTGGCGCGCATGGCGGCAAAACTGTAGATTTCAGGAAACTTGCCCAGCGCGGCATCACTTTGCTGGGGATGTCGTCGGGATATGAAAACGGCGTCCTCCACATCTCTGATGACCTAAAAGCCAATCTGGATGCGGGCGACGCAAACATGTTGTCCTTGCTCGAAGCCGCCGACGCCTATGTTGCACGCACTGGCATGGACCTGCCAGAAGAGCCCGAGGCCTGGGTCATAGCGGACGATCCCGCCTGTGTGTCAGACCCAATTCGCGAGCTGGACCTTGAGCGCAACAATATCCGCACCGTGATTTGGGCAACAGGGTTCCAGTTTGACTATGACTGGCTGCAGGCAGACACGCTGGACGACCGGGGCAGACCGATCCATCAACGCGGTGTCTCTCCGGTGCCGGGTCTCTATTTCGTCGGGCTGCCGTGGCAATCGCGCCGTGGGTCCTCGTTTATCTGGGGCGTGTGGCACGATGCAAAGTTCATCGCGGACCAGATCTCTATTCAGGAAAACTATCTGGCCTATGCACCAAACTCTCCTTGAGAGGTGTCGTTCTGCAAAAGAGAACCAGGCCGTTCGCATGAGCGGCCTGATCTGACTGGCTCAGTTTTAATTTGAAGTCGAAAGTCTGCTGAAATGTTGAAACCGAATGAATCTGGGCGTGCACTTATCTAAGCGTATCGCCCCACGCGGCCCCCTCAGATGCAACGGGCCGATCAACTTCGAGTACAGTTTCCAACCTCATTCAAAACGGTAGAACCTCTTTGCAGTGTCGTGGAACACGCTGTTCTGATGCTGGTCAGGGATCAGTTCTTGAAGGCGCGAAACCAGCTCAAGGTAAGTCGAAGAAAGACTGTCGACCGGAAAGTTCGATCCGAACATGCAACGATCTGCGCCGAATTGCGACAAGCAGGTAGAAACGATTGGCGCGACGCTTTGGGCGCTCCAATTGTGATCAAACATGCCAAGCCCAGAGAGTTTGCAATGGACGTGCGGCAGTTTGGATAGGGAACTAAGCGCCTCTCGCCAGTGACTTAGTCCCTCAGCACTGCGGTCATGTGGTGAGCCAGCATGGCAAAGAGCGACAGGCGTACCTTGTGCCTGAGAAAGCGCTTCGGCAGTTTGCTCCATCAATTCGGGAAGCAATTGCAGGTCAAAGGAAAGGCCTCGCTCGCCCACAGTTTTCAACCCTATCCGGAAATCCGGGTTTTCAAGCAATCTGTTTGTACCGGTCTTGGCATCTTCGCCGCGCGCGCGCCCAACGATCTGACGAACACCCCGAACCGAGGGTAGCGATTGAAAGCGGTCCAGCTGGTACTCTAGATCGTTGGCCGTCAGATCGCAAAATACGACCTGAACCAGCGGCCAGTCAGGATATTGATCGGCCACGGATTGCACCCACTGCGCCTCGGCCCAGGGATCGGCGGCGCCGACCTGGATATGGACCGAAGCCGAGAAGCCCTGTGCCGACGCATCCGCGCGATACTCTGGTAATAAATAGTCACGCTGGATCGGCGTGGGGTCGCCAAAGAACCGAACGGCGCCCTTTTCCATCAACCAAGGATACTCGACCGCGTTCAGATCCCACAGATGGTGATGTGCGTCTATCTTCATGGTGTTTCGATCCCAGCAGTGCGACCCAATACGTCGACGCCCTGTTGTTTCCAGAAATGCAGCAGGTCTATGAAAATCCAGTTTTCGGCCAGTTTGTCCTCGGCACGGCGATAAATGTCGATCACCCTGAACTCACCCGGTTTGCCAGTGGCCGGCATACCCATGAACCCTCCTGAGGGCGTTGCGGTGAAGTTAGGCCAGCCAAAGAAGCCGCCATAATGCCCTTCGGCCAGGCGGCAGATATGCTTGGTCTTTGACCGGTCTTTGAAACCCGCACGGAACGGTCCCGAGTGTTGCTTGGCATAGCGTTCGATCGTGTAGGTCGCGCCTATCCCCTCGGGCCCCCACCAGATCATGTCTTGATGCCAGGTTCTGGCCAACTCTTCCTCAAGCGGTAACCCGCCTTGCCACTGGCCAAGGTCCGAGATCATCGCATTGATCAATGCCAGTGTTTTCTCACCCTCTGCAACCGGCTGTTCCGTGAGCAGCAGGCCGTCATGTGGCATTGGGCCGGGTTGCACCAGATGCGCCGCTGTTTGCGGAGGAAACGGGTTCTGGCCGGCTTGTACCATCAGGTGCGGTATGTCGAAATACATCGCCGTTTCCGTGATCTTGCCATCGGCGACCTTGTAGAAGGCGCAATAGCGCAGAAACGCCATCTTTCCGGTCGGTCGGATGCCAAGCCAGGGATGGTCGAACAGGCCCATCAAATGCCCCATAGTGACGACCCACACATCTGATTCATCACGCAGCGAATTCTGCCCGGCGAACATGATATCCACCCGATTTTGCAATCGTGTCAGACTGGATTTCAGGGGCATCCAGAATTGCTGGGCCACCTGTTCAGCATCATTGATTAAGTTGAATGGGTGAAAGCCGCGCCAAACTGAATCAGGCGTACAGAAACGGCTCATGACGTTGGGAACGTCTTGGGGCGTCGCTGAATCCAATGCGGAATGAAAGTCAGAGATAACTTTTTTCTCTTTCTGGAAGGTCACGGTATTTTCCATTTGTGTCAGGGTGTTGCGCGTTTTGTGTCGCTAGAATGAATCGGGTATTTTCCACATTCTTGCATACGTATGCAAAAAAGTCTTGCCTGATTTGATACATGCGAACTACAGTTTTGCAAACGTATGCAAAACGAATCCTAGTTGGGGGCACCATGGCGGAAATTCAACTGCGTAACGTCGGCAAACGATGGGGTTCGTTTGTGGGGGTCCACAATTTTGACCTAACCATCGCAGATCGCGAGTTTCTGGTGCTGCTTGGTCCATCGGGTTGCGGCAAGACCACCACGATGCGGATGATCGCCGGGCTTGAGGACGTGACCGAGGGCGATATTTTGATCGACGGCAAGGTCGTCAACGATCTGGAACCCAAAGACCGCGACGTGGCGATGGTGTTCCAAAGCTATGCGCTCTACCCCAACATGAATGTTTATGAGAACATCCGCTTTCCGCTGAAAGTCCGCGGCATCGACCCGGCGACCCATGACGACAAGGTGCGCCGTGCCAGCGCAATGGTCGAGCTGGACGATTTCCTGCATCGCAAACCCGCGGAACTGTCGGGCGGTCAGCGGCAGCGCGTGGCTTTGGCCCGCGCCATCGTACGTGAACCGAACGTGTTCCTGATGGACGAGCCTCTGTCGAACCTGGATGCCAAGCTACGGGTCTCGACCCGGGCGCAAATCAAGAACCTCAGCCATGAGCTGGCGGTGACCACGATCTATGTGACCCACGACCAGATCGAGGCGATGACACTGGCCGACCGCGTTGTAGTGATGAAACAGGGCGTGGTGCAGCAGGTCGGTAGCCCGACCGAAATCTATGACCGACCTGCGAATACCTTTGTGGCCAGCTTTATCGGCTCACCCGCCATGAACCTGATGGAAGGTGAGGTCGCGGGCGGCGTGTTCCGTGCGGAACATGTCGAGATCCCGGTCAACGCACCCGATGGCGCCATGACACTGGGTTTCCGGGCCGAGGATGCCAGCCTTGCCGAAGGCGCGGGCCAGATCACCGCACCGATCTACACGCTGGAGCTGCTAGGCGACGCGACCATGATCTCGGTCCGGGTCGGTGGGGCTTTGGTGTCGGTCAAGGCCGATAAATCTTTCCGCGCCGAGATCGGGGATGATGTCTCATTCTCGGTGCCAACAGAAATCTGTCACCTCTTCGAAGCTGGAAGCGGTGCGCGGATCGGGGAGTAACCCCGCCAACAGCCCTTCGGGGCATAACAGCGGTCCGGGCGTCGACGACGGACCCATCCTGACAGGGAGAAACGCATGAAACTCAAGACGATCCTAATGGCAGGCGCCATGGCCATCGCGGCAAGCGGTGCATCGGCAGCCTGCTCCTATGAAAACGAAGTGCCGCTGAAATCGCTGTCAGCGGGTTTCGAAGCCTGGAAAGCTGTGACGGACGCAATGGCCGAGTGCGGCAATTTCAGCGCCTCGCTGGACCAGGAGTTCCGCGAAAAGCAGCCAGAAGCCTTTGCGGCCGACCCCTCGCTCTATCAGATTGGCGGCGTTGCGAATGAAACCATGATCCCGCTTCTGAACGCGGGCACAATCCGTCCGCTGGATGATCTGGTTGCAAAATACGGGCAAGACCTGCTGCCCAACCAGCTGATCAAGGTGGATGGCAAAGTGATGGCGATCGCCATGATGGTGAACGCGCAGCACCTGATGTATCGCAATGATGTTCTGGCCGAGCTGGGCATTGAAGAGCCCAAGACCTATGACGACGTTCTGGCTGCCGCCGCCAAGATCAAAGAGGCCGGCGTGATGGAATACCCCATCGGCGGCACCTTCAAAACCGGTTGGAACCTGGCCCAGGAATTCGTCAACATGTATATGGGCGAAGGCGGCACGTTCATCGGCGACGGCAATATGCCCGCGATCAACAACGAAAAGGGCGTCAAGGCGCTCGAGACGATGAAGGCCATGACCGAGTTCATGGATCCCGAATACCTTGTGTCTGATTCCACCTATGTGCAGCAGCAGTTCCAACAGGGCAAGATCGCTATGGCGAACCTGTGGGCCAGCCGCGCCGCTGCCATGAATGACGAGGCCGAAAGCCAAGTGGTCGGCAAGGTCACCATGGCCTCGGCTCCGATGGGATCCGAGCGCCCCTCGACCACAATCTGGTGGGACGGCATCGTTCTGGCCTCGAACATGAGCGATGAAGAGGCCGATGCCGCCTTCCGTCTGGTCATGGAAGGAATCGACGGTGACATGGTCAGTGCCAACAATGACACCGCCGTCTGGCTGAACGCGGCCTACCAGCCCGGCGAACTGGCTGCAGGCGCTGCCGCCTCGGCGGAAAACGGTGCGGGGGCCTACCCGGCCAGCGCCGCCATGGGTGTTCTGCACAGCGCCCTGGGCAATGGTCTGGCCGACTACCTGACCGGCGCCAAGGACGCACAGACTGCGCTGGCCGATATCGAGGCGGACTACATCACCGCCGCGAAAGAAGCTGGTTTGATCAGCAACTGATCCTCCCCGGGGAGGGCCCCGTGCCCTCCCTATTTCCCAACCCGAGAACCATGAGAAAGGCAGAGCCATGAATTTCAGGACATTTGCCGCCTTTGTTGGCCCCTCTGTCTTTATGATGCTTCTCTTTATCGCTTTCCCGTTGGTCAGCGTGTTCAAGCAGAGCTTTTACATCACCCAACCCGTCTATGAGATGGTCGAGGTCGAAACCTGTACCCCTGGCTTCCTGACCCAGACCTGTGTGACCGAGCAGAAATCGCAGCCAAAGCTGGATGAGCATGGCGAGGTGATCACCCAGACCGAATATGTCGGCCTGCAAAGCTATCGCAATGTGCTGGAACCCGAGCGGGCCTGGCGCGCGATCACCGAGGGCAATTGGTCCGTGCTGTCCACCATCAACTTTTGGAAGGCGCTGCGATTCACGCTGACTTTCACGCTGATCACACTGCCTCTGGTCATTGGGTTCGGGTTGGGCATCGCGGTTCTGATCAACAACGCCGCGGGGTCGATCCGCGGGCCGGTCATCTTCATCTCGCTGCTGCCTTTCATCATCACGCCGGTGATCGGCGCGCTGTCGATCAACTGGCTGTTCCGTGGTGACGGCATCCTGACGGCGCTGCTGGAATGGTGGTTGAACCGAGACATCGCCCTGTTCGCGCAGGCCTGGACGATTGAAATCTTGATGATGTTCTATCGCGTCTGGCACGTGGCCCCGTTTGCGGCCGTTGTGTTCTATGCCGGGCTGCAGACCGTCAACCAGGACAGTCTCGAAAGCGCCGTGATCGACGGGGCGACTCGTTGGCAGCGGATGAAATACATCGTCATTCCGCATCTGATGCCGCTGATCATCTTCGTGTCGATGATCCACCTGATGGACGCCTACCGGGTCTTCGAAGAGATCGTCGGCTTCTCCAGCCAGGCTTATGTCATCTCGCTGCAATGGCTGACCTTCGACTTCCTCGTGCCGGATCAGGCGGGCAACCGGTCGATCAGCCGGGCCTCGGCCAGCGCGATGCTGACCATGATCGGGATCGTCATTCTGCTGATCCTGCCGCTGCGCCGCACTTGGCGCGACCATAAAGGAGGCCACTGATATGTCCTCGCGCGCGCTTCGCCAACCTCTCAGCCTGCGGCTGACCTCGAACATCTTCCTGGCATTCTGGTGCCTTGTCGCCGCCTTCCCGATCGTCTGGATCGCGATCATGAGCGTCAAATCCCCAGTGGACGCCTATGACAGCAACGCGCTGAACGTGATCTTTGGCCCGGCGACGCTGGCCACAGGGAACGGACTTTCGGTTCTAGATATCATTCTCGGGATCGCGGTGATCTGGGGCGCAGCCATGGTCGTGACAAAGGTGCTGCCCGCGAAGATCAAGGAATACACCGCGCCGGGTCAGGCATGGTTCGGTTGGGTGGTCGGAGTGCTTGTCGCCCTGATCGCCTTCCTGCTGGTGTTCTTTGTGGTTTTGCCCGCGGTTCTGAACGTGCTGAACCCGCTATTCGGCCCTCTGGGTCGCGACGTGCTGGGCGTGACGACCGAGCACTACAAAACCGTGTGGGTTGACCGGGGCTTTTCCAACAACTTCAAAAACTCGCTGATCGTGACCGCCGGAGTTGTGACGGTATCGCTGACCGTGGGCACGCTGGCCGGTTATGGTCTGGCGCGGTCGGGCTCGACACTGGCCTTCTGGATCTTGCTGATCGCGCTGATCTTTCGCGCGCTGCCGCATTCGGTTCTGGTGGCGGGCTACCTGCCGGTCTTCATCAACTCGGCCGAATGGCTGGCGCCTATTCTGGGTGAGAATGCACCGACGCTCTACGGCAAGCCTTTCGCCGTGATCGCGGTGCTGGTTGCGATCAACCAGCCGTTCACGATCTGGATGCTGCGCTCGTTCTTCCAGAACATCCCAGCGGAACTGGACGAAGCCGCGCGGGTTGATGGCTGCAACCACTTTCAGGCCTTCCGCAGGGTGATCATGCCGGTGATGTGGCCTGGGGTGATTACGACCGGGCTGTTCAGCTTCCTGCTGGCCTATAACGACTTTCTGGTGACCTCGCTGCTGCTTGATGCGCAGAACCAAACAATGGTCCCTGCCATTGCGGGCATGTTCAACCGCGAAACAACCACGACCGATCAGGTGGTCGCCGTGGCCGCTGCGGTGTCGATCATCGCCCCGCTGTTCTTCCTTGTGATGATCTTCCAACGCCAAATCGTGAGCGGACTGACCGCTGGCGCAGTAAAAGGATAAAGAAATGAAGGGTTCCCGCCCGGAACAAGCCGTTCTGACCCGTGACACGGATCTGAGCAAAACCGAAGACACGCGCCGCGTGATCGAAACCATGGTGGACGGTCTGAACGACCACCGTATTGACGATATCGGCGAGTTCTTCTCAAAGGGGTTCCGCTGGATGGGCAATCAGGGCTGTGGCACCAAGACCGGCCTGAAGGAATTTCAGGATAACTGGCAGCGCCCCTTCCAGGCCGCGTTTTCGGACAAAACCTGTATCGACGAGGCACGGCTCTATATGGGCGAATGGGCCGCCGCCTTTGGCCGGCAAGAGGCCACCCATTCCGGCGAGTTTCTGGGCATCGCCCCCACCGGAAAGCGGGTCGAGATCCGTTACATGGATTTCTGGAAAGTGGTCGACGGCAAGATCGTCGACAACTGGGTGAATGTGGATTTCGCCCATGTGGCCGCGCAGCTGGGGGTCGATCTGTTTAACGGTGAGGGCTGGGAAGCCTATGACCGGGGTGAGAAAACCGCACCCCGCCCCGACAAGTAAGGATCAGGATTATGGCAATCGAGTATCTGAAACGCGGCAAATCCGACGCTGACCGGGCCGAAGATGACGCAAAGACCCGAGCCGTGGTCGAGGCCACGCTGAAAGACATCGAAACCCGTGGTGACGCCGCCGTGCGCGAGCTGAGCGAGAAGTTCGACAACTATTCCCCCGCCTCGTTCCGCCTGTCGCACGAGCAGATCGACGATCTGATCGGCCAGCTGACCGACCGCGAGCTGGACGATATCAAGTTCGCCCAAGAGCAGGTGCGCAACTTTGCACAGGCGCAGCGGGACTCGATGCTGGATATCGAGGTTGAAACCCTGCCCGGCGTCATACTGGGCCACAAGAACATCCCCGTGCAGTCGGTGGGTTGCTATGTGCCCGGCGGCAAGTTCCCGATGGTGGCCTCGGCCCATATGTCGGTGGCGACAGCCAGCGTCGCGGGCGTGCCGCGCATCATCGCCTGTACACCTCCGTTTCAGGGCAAACCGAACCCGGCGGTGATTGCGGCCATGCACCTGGGCGGCGCGCATGAGATCTATGTGATGGGCGGCATTCAGGCCATCGGCGCGATGGCGCTGGGGACCGAAACCATTGATCCCGTCCACATGCTCGTTGGCCCCGGCAATGCCTTTGTGGCCGAAGCCAAGCGCCAGCTGTTTGGCCGTGTGGGCATCGACCTGTTTGCCGGCCCGACCGAGACCATGGTGATCGCCGACGAGACCGCAGCAGACGCGGAACTCTGCGCAACCGACCTGTTGGGTCAGGCTGAGCATGGCTACAACAGCCCCTGCGTGCTGCTGACCAATTCGCGTAAACTGGCCGAGGATACTCTGGCCGAGGTCGACCGCCTGCTGGGCATCCTGCCCACCGCCGACACTGCGAAAGTGTCCTGGGCCGAGTATGGCGAGGTGATCGTGTGCGACACCTATGACGAGATGCTGAAAGTTGCCGACGACATCGCATCCGAGCATGTACAGGTGATGACCGACCGCGATGACTGGTTCCTTGAGAACATGACCTGTTACGGTGCACTGTTCCTTGGCCCGCGCACCAATGTGTCGAATGGCGACAAGGTGATTGGCACCAACCACACGCTGCCGACCAAAAAGGCGGGCCGTTATACCGGTGGGCTTTGGGTAGGTAAATATCTGAAGACCCACAGCTATCAGAAGGTTCTGACCGATGAAGCGGCGACGCTGATCGGCGAATATGGCTCGCGCCTGTGTATGCTGGAAGGCTTCGTGGGCCATGCCGAGCAATGCAACGTCCGCGTCCGCCGCTATGGCGGGATCAACGTCCCCTATGGCGAGGCCGCCCCCTATCGGGACGCCGCGGAATGAGTGACATCCATACGCAGCACAAAGCGCTGATCGCGCAAATCAGGGCAGCTATGTATGACTTTACAGAAACGGGTGTGCGGCAGGCGCTGGCAAATGTCAGCGCTCCGGATGCCCTGTTTCGGTTGTGCCACCCGTTCGGCGACAGCACAGGCAGCGACGCGTTCTATGACACAGCTTACAGTGATTTGCTGGACGCATGGCCTGACTTGGAGCGGCGCGACTATATCGTCACAGCCGGGCCGGATGAACACGGCGCGGATTGGGTCGGGTGTGGCGGCTACTATACCGGCACCTTCACCGGGCCATGGCTGGATATCCCGCCGACCGGCCATCAGGTGACGATGCGATTCCATGAATTCTATCGCTTCAGCGACGGCAAGATCGTCGAGATGCAGGCGCTTTGGGACATTCCCGAAGTGATGATGCAGGCCAACGCCTGGCCCATGGCCCCCAGCCTTGGGCACGAATGGCATGTGCCGGGTCCCGCCACGCAGGATGGTCTGGTGCAGGGGCCATATGATGCCGCCAGAGGCCAACAGACATGCCAGCACATCATCGACATGCTGGATCACCTCAAGAAACACCCCTCAGAAGGCGGGCCAGAGGTGATGGAGATGGAGAAGTTTTGGCACCCCCGCATGAACTGGTACGGCCCGGCGGGGATCGGCACCGGGCGCGGCTATGCTGGGTTTCGTAACTGGCACCAGATTCCGTTCCTAAACGGGATGCCGGATCGCGGGCAGTATGTGGATGACATCACCTATCACTTCTTCGGCGATGGCGACTACGCCGCCGTCACGGGCTGGCCGAACATGATCCAGACGGTAACCCATGACGGCTGGATGGGGATTGCGCCCTCGGGCCTGCGGATCACCATGCGCAGCCTTGATTTCTGGCGGCTCGAGAATGGCCTGATCCGCGAAAACTGGGTTCTGGTCGATCTTTTGGACGCTTATCGCCAACTTGGCGTTGACGTGTTCGCCCGTCTGCGGGAATTCAACAAGGCCCGGAATATGGGCCGAATTGAAATACCAGATGGAATGAGCTGATGACTGACCTGCCCCGCACCCCCTCGTTTTCGCTGAGCGGTAAAACCGCGCTGGTTACCGGTGCCTCCTCGGGTATCGGTCAGGGCTGCGCCGTGGCGCTGGCCGAAGCCGGGGCGCATGTGGTGTGTGCGGCGCGCGGGGCAGATCGACTGGCCGAGACCGTCGCCGCGCTGCAGGCGCAGGGCTGGTCGGCCGAGGCTGCTGTGGTGGATCAGGGAGACTTGCAGGCGCTGAAACAGCTGTTCGAAGGCCGCGCCTTTGACGTGGTGGTCAATTCCGCCGGAACCGCCCGCCACGGCCCGGCAATCGACACCACACCCGAGGATTTCGACGCAGTGACCAACGTCAACCTGCGCTCGGCCTATTTCCTGTCATCCTACGCGGCCAAGGCGCTGCTTGAGGCGGAGCGGCCGGGGTCTATCATCCATATCTCAAGCCAGATGGGCCATGTGGGCGGTGTGGATCGGGCGCTGTACTGCGCCACCAAACACGGGCTTGAGGGCATGGTCAAAGCCATGGCGATCGAATGGGGCAAAAAGCGCATCCGCATCAACACGGTCTGCCCGACCTTCATCCGCACGCCGCTGACGCAATCCACCTTCGACAACCCCGAACGGGCCGCGTGGATCATGGACAAGATCAAACTCGACCGCGTGGGCGAGGTTGAAGACATCATGGGCGCGGTCACCTATCTGGCCTCGGACGCCTCAGCTTTGGTGACCGGCACCTCGATGCTGATTGACGGAGGGTGGACTGCGGACTGATGGCTGAAAAGGTCACATCCCTTCAGGTTGCGCAACTGGCCGGTGTCAGCCAATCGGCAGTTAGCCGGGTGTTCACGCCCGGTGCCTCGGTCAGCAAAAAAACCGAAGACAAAGTGCGCAAGGCGGCCGCCGAACTCGGGTACAGACCCAATGTTCTGGCCCGCGCCATGGTGTCGGGCAAAAGCCGGATCATTGGTCTGGTGGTGGGGTATCTCGAGAATTACTTCTACCCCGAGGCGTTAGAAAAGCTCTCCAACGCGCTGCAGGAACAGGGCTATCACGTGCTGATTTTCATGGCCTCACGCTCGGCTGGTAATATTGACGACGTGATGGACGAGATTCTGGATTATCAGGTGGACGGAGTCATTCTGGCCTCGGTTCCGATGTCCTCGGATATTGCCACGCGCTGCCAGCAGGCCGGTGTTCCGGTTGTATTGTTCAACCGTACGCAGGATCTAGACGGGATCACCACGGTGGCCTCGGACAACTATTCCGGCGGGCGCAAAGTGGCCGAGTTTCTGCTGGCCGGAGGGCATAAGCGCATCGCCTATATCGCGGGTTGGCAGGGCGCCTCGACCCAGCGCGACCGCGAGGCGGGGTTCCGTGCGGCATTGGCAGAAGGCGGGCAGGATGTGTTCGCCCATGATGTCGGAGATTTCCACACCGAAAACGCCCGCGCCGCCGCCCGCCGGATGTTTGATGTGGCGCCCGGCAAACGGCCCGACGCGGTATTTGTGGCCAATGATCACATGGCTTTGGCCGTGATGGACGTGATCCGCTTCGAATTGGGCCTGCGCGTGCCCGAGGATGTCTCGGTTATCGGCTATGACGACGTGCCACCCGCCGGTTGGCCTGCCTATAACCTGACGACCATCCGCCAGCGCGCAAATCTGATGGTGGCTGAAACCGTCACCGCATTGCTTGACCATATCGACACCCCGGCCACGGCCGAACCGCGCAAAGTGGCCATTGACGGGCCGCTGATCGTGCGGACCTCGGCGCGTTTGCCGAAGGGGTGGAAACCACAAAGGACTGAGACATGAAGGGCTTTGATCCGAAATTCCGGGACTTCCCGGATTACATCATCGGGATCACCAAAGAGATCTGGGAAGATCGTGGCATCGCCACGCTGCATGACTATTACAGCAAGGATATCGTCGTGCGCTCGCCCGGGTCGGTGGTGCTGGGCAACCAGAACGTCATCGGCGCGACCATGGCGACGCTGGCCGAGTTTCCCGACCGTCAATTGCTGGGCGAGGATGTTATCTGGTCCGGTACGCCGGAAGAGGGGATGCTGAGTTCGCACCGGATCATCTCGACCGCAACACATTTGGCCGAGGGAGTTTATGGAAAAGCGACCGGAACCAAATTGCGCTATCGGATTCTCGCCGACTGCCACGCCATCGACAATCAGATCAACGACGAATGGCTGATCCGCGATCAGGGGGCGATCGTGCGTCAGATGGGTTGGGACCCCAAGGAATACGCCGCCGATTTAATTGCGCGCGAAGGTGGACCTGAGAACTGCGTCAAACCGCTGACACCCGAGATCGACCAGCCCGGCCCCTACAAGGGCACCGGCAACGACAATGAATGGGGGCAGCGTTACGCCGATATCCTGACCCGGATCATGAATGCCGATATGGGCGCAATTGAAACCGAATATGATCGCGCTGTTCAGTCCGAATATGTCGGCGGGATCACCGGCCATGGCTGGGACTCTGTGGATCGGTTCTGGATGGGTTTGCGCGCCAGCTTCCCAAACGCCGAATTCAAGATCGAACACCAGATTGGCCGCGATGACCAAAATATGCCCCCTCGCGCCGCGATCCGCTGGAGCCTATGGGGCAAACATGATGGCTGGGGTGTCTTTGGCGCGCCAACCGGTGCGCAGGTCTATGTTATGGGCATCAGCCACGGTGAGTTCGGCGAGTTGATCACCGGCCAGCCGCAGCTGCGCCGGGAATACACCCTGTTCGACGAGACCTCGGTCTGGAAACAGATCCTGCTAAAGGGACAGGAGGGCTAAGTGGCTGCGATGGGCCTCTCCCTGAACGCCAGTCAGGCGGCGCGGCGCTTTCACACGCATCGCGCCTCGCTGCGCGCTCGGCGTTTGAATAATCGACCTCCCGGGGGACGGGATTGATCCCATCACCCCCATTTTCAAGGAGACCATCATGAGCACAATCCAACAACGCATCGTCCGCTACGGCGAGCTGCGGCCCTGCAAAACCGCCTTTATCGACGCCCATACACCTGGCAGTGATCAGAAGGAAAACTTCACCATCATCGGCGGCGGCGTCTCGGAATCGCCGGATCAGCACGTCCACATCACCGACAAGATTGGTTTTAACATCGGCGCTGCGGGCCAGCCTCCGAAATGCCGGAACTCTCTGCACAGCCATACCACGGCCGAGGTGTTCTTTGTCGCCAAAGGCCGCTGGCGGTTCTTCTGGGGTCGCTATGGCACTGCGGGTGAGTTCATTGCCGAAGAAGGCGACATCTTCAACATTCCAACCGGCATCTTTCGCGGGTTCGAAAATGTGGGGCAGGATTATGGGATGATCATGTCGATCCTCGGCGGCGACGATGCCGGGGGTGGCGTGACCTGGGCACCGCAAGTTATTCAGGACGCGCAGGCCCACGGGCTGATGCTGGGTGACAATGGCGTTCTGTATGACAGCAAGAAAGGCCAAGAACTGCCCCACAACGTGCGCCCGATGCCGCTGCTGACCGAGGAACAATTGAAAGACTACCCCGAAGTACCGGTCGAGGATGTGGTGGGTAAATACGTCGCCCGCTATTGGGATCTGATGGCGCTGTCGGCCAATAAACCGGCACCGGTGATTGGCGAAAACGCTCTGATCAAAGATAAACCGGGGTTCGAGGTCGACTTCCTCGGGCGCGGGTCGAGTGTCAATGATCCGATTGTCGCTGAAAAGCCAGTTGTTCTAATGCCCGCCAGCGGTCACTGGCGCATCTCGATTGATGGATATGAGACCACTCTGTCAAATGGAGACACTGCCTTGGTGCTGCCAGGGGAACGCTATAGCGTTGAACCGTCGATGACCGGACAGGCAGGTCTGTACCGGATTACAGCGACCGATGACCCGGCAGGAGCCACCTGGACAGGATGACCGCAGATCCAAACGACACGCATGCCATTTATGAACGGCAGGCGACCGACTATGACAAGCGCCGTTCAAAGGCCTTGTTCGAAGCGCGCTGGCTGGCGCGCTTCACTGCCAGCCTGAAGCCAGGCGATCGCGTTCTGGATTTAGGTTGCGGGACAGGCGATCCCATTGCGCGGTGGTTCAAGGCCGAAGGGTTTGACGTCACGGGTGTCGATTTTTCCGAAGCGATGCTGACTATTGCCCGAACCCGATGGCCCGATGGCGATTGGCGTCATGGCGATATGCGCGATTTCGAACTGGATCAGACCTTCGATGGCATCATCGCCTGGAACAGCTTTTTCCATCTGACAGCGGACGAGCAAACGGATTGTATCGCCCGTATGTCCCGTCATTTGCGGCCCTGTGGAATGCTGATGCTGACCGTCGGTCCCCGCGCAGGAGAGGACAGTGGTACCGTTGGATCGGAACGCGTCTATCACGCCTCGCTGTCTCCGGCAGGCTATGCTGTTTGCCTTGAAGAGAACGGGCTGCAATTGACCGGGTTTCTGGCCGAAGACCCTGAAACCCAAAGCCACACAATCCTGATGGCTCACAAAATCTGAGGAGGCCCCGATGACCGTAAAGACCACGCATGTTGGATCCCTGCCCCGCTCGCAGGACGTGGTGGACTACATCTTCGCCCGTGAAAACGGCAAGCCCTATGATGCCGCAGGTTTTGATGCATGCATGACCAAAGCGGTCTCCGAGACGGTGCGCAAACAGGTCGAAGCCGGGGTGGATATCGTCAGCGATGGCGAGACCTCGAAGATTTCCTACGCCACCTATGTCAAGGACCGCTATACCGGGTTTTCCGGTGACAGCCCGCGCAATGCACCTGCGGATCTGAAGATGTTTCCAAGCTTTTTGCAGCGTCTGGCCGATGATGGAGGCACCCCGAAATATGCGCGCCCCATGTGTACGGGCGAGGTACGTTCAAAAGGGCAAGGCGAGTTGCAGAAGGACATCGAAAACCTTAAGTCGGCGATGTCCCAACATGGGATCGACCGAGGCTTCATGAATGCCGCTTCTCCGGGGGTGATTTCGCTGTTTTTGCAGAATGACCACTACCCAACGCGCGAGGCGTATCTGGCCGCGCTGGCCGATGCGATGAAAGAAGAATACGAAACCATTGTGGCCGCCGGTCTGGACCTGCAACTGGATTGCCCGGATCTGGCCCTTTCGCGGCATATGTTGTTCACTGATCTGTCGGACGACGCGTTCTTGAAGATCGCCAATATGCATGTCGAGGCTCTGAATCATGCGCTGCAGAACGTCCCGCAGGAGCGAGTGCGCGTGCATATCTGTTGGGGCAATTACGAGGGCCCGCATTGCTGTGACATCGCAATGGACAAGGTGTTCTCGACTCTGATGGCGACCAAATCGCGCTATGTGCTGTTTGAAACTTCGAACCCGCGACACGCTCATGAATGGACCGTGTTCCGCGACCGGAAAGATGAGATACCTGATGACAAGGTACTGGTGCCAGGCGTTGTCGACACCACCACCAACTTCATCGAACACCCCGAACTTGTAGCACAACGCATCGACCGGTTCTCAGGCATCGTTGGGGCGGATCGGGTGATTGCAGGCAGCGATTGCGGTTTTGGTACCTTCGCGGGCTTCGGAGCGGTTGATCCGCAGATCGCCTATGCCAAATTGGCGGCGCTGTCGGCAGGGGCAAAGCTGGCCGCGTCATGACGCCTTTGATCTTGTTGCCCGGCATGATGTGCGATGCGCGCCTCTTTGGTCCGCAGATCGACGCACTGTCAAACAGGGTGCCGTTGATGAGCTTCCCGCTAAGCCAGCAGGACAGCGTCGAGGCCATGGCCGCCGAGATTCTGAACAACGCCCCTCCGCGCTTCGCGTTGGCGGGGCTGTCGATGGGTGGAATTGTTGCGATGGAAGTGCTGCGTCAGGCCCCGGATCGGGTGGAACGGCTTGCTTTGCTGGATACCAACCCGCTGGCAGAAGCGTCCGAGGTCAAAGCGCGCCGTGCACCGCAGATGGCCACCGTGCGCGAGGGGCGCTTGCGGCAGGTTATGCGCGATGAGATGAAGCCCAACTATCTAGCGGATGGTCCACGACAGGGCGCCATTCTGGATCTTTGCATGGCTATGGCCACGGATCTGGGGCCGGACGTCTTTCTACGTCAGTCGCAAGCGCTGATGGATCGCATCGACCAACGCGCGACCCTGTCGGCCTATACCGGCAAAACGCTGGTTCTGTGCGGGCGTGCCGATGGTCTTTGCCCGGTCGAGCGCCACCAACTCATACACGATCTTCTGCCAGACAGCGTGCTGACGATCATTGAAGACGCAGGGCACCTGCCCACACTGGAACAACCACAAGAAACCACGGCGGCCCTGATCCGCTGGCTGGAGGACACATGACCCCATCGCTTCTGTCTCTGCTTCGTAAGGTCGACACGCCCACCGTTTGCAACGCCATTGAGGTGGCACAGGGCAAACGAGGATTTGATCAGTTCACCCGGGGCACCATGCAGTGCTCTGCTCCCGATGAGCCAGCAATTGTCGGCTATGCACGCACCGCCAAGATCGCTGCCATTCACCCGCCAACCGAGCCAGCAGATGTGATCCGGGCGCGGCGCATGGCCTATTACAAATATATGGCCGAGGCCCCAGAGCCATCTGTCGCGGTGATTGAGGATGTAGACTACCCGGACTGTATCGGCGCCTATTGGGGTGAGATCAACACATCGGTCCACAAAGGGTTCGGTATGTCGGGGGTCGTCACCAATGGCGTGATGCGCGATCTTGGGGACTTGCCCGATGGGTTTCCCGTCGTCGCCGGTTCGGTCGGCCCGAGCCATGGGTTCGTCCACATACGCGAGATTGATACACCAGTTTCCGTGTTTGGCTTAACTGTAAGCCCAGGTGATCTGATACACGCTGACCGTCACGGAGCACTGGTGATACCAGAGGATGTTATCGTGCAACTGGAAGCGGCGATCCAGAAATTGCTGGTGACAGAACGTATCGTCCTGGATGCTGCACGCCAATCCGGATTTGATTTTGAAACCTTTGAAACCGCATGGGCCGAGTTCGAAAAGGCAAGAGTTTGATTGCGTCTGACGAGTGAAAGATCGCCCCAGAATAGTAAGTTGCGTTTATTCTTTAGAGAGTGATCCAGATAAGGCGGTTAACGAAACGCTTCGCGCTAGCGAAAAAAGCTACGAACTACCGATGACTTAGGTACTACGCACTTCAACCAACTTCTAACTATTGAGCTTGTTGCGAATTCCGGGAAGTCTTCCTCTCTTCAATCACGCTGACAGCGCTTGTCATATACAAGCTATTAGTCCCGAGCCAGTGTGTTCGTTCCAGAAGATGGTTCTGTCGCAAATTTCTTTGAGACTTGTATGGACGAAACTGGAGAGGCGGTTATCCCGCCAACTGGGTAAACTGCTGGAACGGACGGAGTCCGGGCGTGAATTGACCTTTGCGGATTATGTTGACCAGTTCTATGCCTGCCAGGACAGATGCGGCTGAAGCGAAAGACTTGAAGCCCAGCATGGGTCTAATCCTTCGTTTGATGAAGTGGTGATCCTGTTCAATGATGTTATTGAGGTATTTCCGCCTGACCATCTCAGTCGGGATTGGACAACCAAAGCTCTTGATCACTTTATTGATTGCCTTAATGCCGGCCGTGTTGGCGCCACTTTGTCGATGACGATCTTGCGCGGTAGACCGTTTACCTCAAGCGTGCGGGCAAAAAACCTCGTCGCAGCGACTTTGTTCCGGCGCTCGGATAGCATGAAATCAAGGGTCTTGCTGTGTTTGTCGATGGCGCGATAGAGTTAAACCCATCCACCCTTCACTTACACAAATGTCTCATCGATGCGCCACGAGGGGTCTGCGGGACGCTTTCTATACCGCGCTGCGTCCGCAATTAGCACAGCATATCGGCTGACCCAGCGGTTCAGTGTAACATGCTCCAGACTAACGCCGTGCTCCGCCATAATTTCTTCCAGATCCTGGTATGAAACACCGTAGCTTAGGTCGAAGAAAACAGCGTACAAGGTTACGTCTTTCGGAAAATGTGCACCTTTGAACGAGATTGTCACGGTCTGCTCCTAGCTAATCCGAGCATGCGCTACCAAAACGACCCTCAGTTTGACAGGTGGGAACAAGGTTTGTGAAAGAACCCATGAAGATTTCGTGCTCTTACTTTTTGACATAGGAATTAGCACATTGACCACTTCATGGTTGACTAAGGCATAATAGCCCGACCAAATTTAATGCTCAATAAATCGATATTTTGCGCACTCCTTTGGACTTGTTTTTCCGCCGTCTTGTCAGCCAGCCATTCGCACCGAAAGACACCTTAACAATTACCTACACAAATTGCTCACAAAGATGGTTCACCAAGGCTTCCGCATCTGACAGCGCCAGTTCACGCCCTTTGATTTTCAACCGCAATTCACCGGATGCGACTTCTGCCCAAACCTCTCCTCCACCCTTCAATGGTCTCTTTGGGAGGCGTAGAACTTCTGTCGGGCGACCACCTCGGCTTTTGCTCTGAGACGCATCCGACGAGTCACTCATTGCTTTTTCCAGGATACCCCATTCGGCCTTAGCATCCAGTGGACCTACTCCTGCCAAAGCGTCGCGAAGTACTGCTTGCGCCCCACTTCGAATGGCCGATGCCAGCTTTAGGCCCGCCTTCTCTGACAAGGCGACCGGGTGCTGGAGAAGATCGCCCAGGCTTTCATGAACCATTGCAAAGCTGCGGACCTTTGATCGCTTTGCTTTTGACGCAGCAGCGAACAGCACATCGACAGCCGCTTCGGTCGACGGGAAAACCCCCTGCCCTGCCGCCAGTACGGCTATGCGCCCTCTCTCATACGGCGTGAGATTGGCGCGCAGCTCGTTCTCTTCGACCATGGAGACATAGGCGCCCTGCCCCGTCCCCGCGTTGCGAACAAAAGCTGGGATTTCGGCGAAACGAGGATCCGTGCCCGCTAGCCGTCGGAATGCTTCAAGCCGTCGAAAACCGGAAATCAGACCGAAGCCGTCCCCTTCTGGGGTAACCTCTATCGGTGTTCTCAGTCCATTGACGCGAAGGGATTCCAGAAGCTCTGCCATGGCTTCTTCATCTTCGACCATGCGGTCACGTCGGATGAAATCGGCGTCGATCTGGTCAAGTGGCAGCATCTGGGCCACCAACCCGGCCTCTTGTGCATCCCGCCAACGCGCGGCATCACCTTGGTCCTGAGCCAGCGCAACACGGTCTGTAACAGCCGCCATTCCCCCAAGCGATGCTGCCTCGGCTGCGACTTGGGCGATGGGTGGCGGTGCGGATTTGGTCTCAAACGGGCTGACCGAGGGTTTCGCGGCGAAACCCGCCTCTAGTTGTTCAAGCGCCTCTGTATCTGGTGCAATCAGTCTTCTGCGTTTAGCCATCTGCCTGTCCTCCCATCTGCGCATCGCGCCACCAGCATCCGATCAGAACTTCTTTGAATTCAGCATAGGTTCTGTCGAAGGTCTCTCGTCCGCGCACATATGTCTCGCGGTTGAAGTCACGATAATCCGCTTCGTAGATACCGTTCACTTGTTCACCCGCTTGCCCGACCAGCGCCGTATAGTCCTGCCTGTAGGCATTCATGAAATCCCCGAAATACGCCTGAATGACATTGGCCATATCGGTCTGCTGACTCGCGTCAAATCTCGTGATGATCGCGCGTACTACATCCCATTCGAACTTCAGTTCGGGTAAACCCGCCGCACGTTGCGCTGCGTTCTCACCATCTTCGATGCTGGCGAATGTCGTATAGAGCATATCGAAGAAACGACCGGTGGAATCGAATTCAAGGAACGAAGCCCCCAGCGGCACCAACAAAATGTCCGCCGCAGCCAGCGCATTGATCGTAAGGTACCCAAGAGCAGGAGGCGTATCGAGGAAGACAACGTCATAGTCATTCAAAACGCCTTCATCCTGAAGGAAGTTCGTCAGACCGTCCCACAAGGGCCAGCTTCTCAGGCCCATACGCCAGACGGGGATCTGGAACTCGGCCCAATACAGGTTCAGTTGCGCGCCGATCAGGTCGATATTGGGCCAATGCGTTTTTTGAATCACGTCCTGAGGTGTGGTTTTCAAAGCTTCCTGCAGGGTTTCGTCCAGAGGGATCTCGGGCTGCGCCGCTGCCAGGCGCACGCGGTTTTCCTCCTGCACCGCGCGGGCATAGTCTTTGGCGACGAGGGGGAAGACGGTTTGCCACTCATCAGCAACCTGGCCTCCGAGTATGGATGTCATCGAACCTTGGCTATCCAGGTCGATCACCAACACCTTATATCCATCCAGGGCTGCGGACATCGCCAGATGCGCGGCTGTGGACGTTTTGCCGACACCTCCCTTGAAATTGGCTACGGCCACGACTTTGGCCGGCAGGCCTTCAGGTCGGTAGGGCAGGTATTCCTTGGTGCTTACACCTTCAGCTGCAAAGTGCTTTCGCAGAGTCAGTACATCTTCAAGGGTGAACCACTTGGAGCCTGCCTCACCTTCGCCTTGCGGCAAATCTGGGTTCGCTTTTAAAACACGTCGCAGATGGGCCGGAGCAACCGGAATCAGATATTTTGTGATTTCCCAAATTGAAAATCGGCGCAGTCGCTTTTCTCCATCCGGCGCATAGCCTCTACGGGCAAGGTCCTCGCGTCCTTTTGCACAGAAAGCTGCTGCTTTTGCGAATCGAGATGTGCCGATAGGATTAGGCAACTTCGTCGCTGCGATTTCCGGATCGAGGTTCAGGTATGGGGGCAGGGGAGGTTGGTTGGTTTTACTCACTGTCGATGCCTCAGAAAATGTTCGTCTTTGCGACGTATATCGGGAAATGTAGCGAACATTGTTGGAGATGACTATCCTCTTCCGGTATTTTTTCCACAGTTGATTGTAGCTATAAGCGGTTTCGTGGCGAAACCAATCAAAATCAAAGAAAATCGACACAAAAAACGTTTTAGTTTTTTAGAAGTTTTAGAGTCTTTACTTAGTAGAAATGTAATGAAAACATTAAGATAGATATACTTGAGTACCCACTTACGGTTCTAAAGGAACCATTTTACGGGATCAAAGGTATCCGTTTACAGGATATCAGGCGCCCAAGATCAGGAAGTAGGGGACTGATTCTCGGGATACTGAAAATCTACGGAAAGGAGACACTAATTCGATGGGTTTTCTCGCCGAGTACCGGGGACAAAGTCGGGATCGGACTCGGATTGATTCAATTTCTGTGGATAACTTGCGTGCGTGATTCTTAAGGTACCTGAATACGGGATTGCCTTTATCCCGTGTTTGGGTACCCAAAAACTATTGAAGAAAAGGTACCTTATGTGTCAGGCTTTAGCAAAATGAGCAGCCGGGCAGAATCATGCCGGATACACAATTGAACATGGATCAGCTTTCGGGCGCTTTGCGTCGAGAGACTGTTAAGAAAAATGTCGCAGCGATACACATCAGCGGCAAGCTTTCTCTGCTGCAGAGAAAGCTTTCGAATGTTTTGTTGATGAATGCCTATG
Organism: Ruegeria sp. BG3; assembly: GCF_056538485.1. NCBI lineage: Bacteria > Pseudomonadati > Pseudomonadota > Alphaproteobacteria > Rhodobacterales > Roseobacteraceae > Ruegeria > Ruegeria sp. BG3. Next base: position 119,161 of record NZ_JBQFTE010000008.1, read on the forward strand.
ATGCACTGACGACCGCGCAGACCCACACGATTGATGCGCGGACGCTTTCTATGATGGTCGGGTACAATTCAAACGACTTCGACACTCTGCGTGCAAGTCTGCGGGCTTTAGCGGAAACAGTCGCGGAATGGGACATGCTGGATGAGCAGGGGCGCCAGGAATGGGGCGTCTCATCCCTGCTGAGTTTTGCCAAACTGAAGGGGGGAGTTTGCGAGTATTCATACTCACCGGCGCTGGCGCAAAAACTGTACGATCCGAAGATCTATGCGCTGATCAACGTGCAGATTCAGCGAAATTTCAGTTCCGGGCATGGGCTTGCTTTATATGAAAACTGCTACCGATTTGTGCGGACAGGGTCGACTGGTTGGTGGCCCCTGGACGTGTTTCGTAAGCTGATGGGTGTTGATGGCAGCGACTACTACGCCAGTTTCAAACATCTAAACGCAAAGATCATCAAACCAGCGGTCACGGAGGTGAATAAAAGCTCGGATATTTTGATCGAGCCCGAGTTTCAAAAGAAAGGTCGAACCGTCACCGATATCCGTTTTCTGATCAAAGGCAATCCGCAAAAGGCGATGTTTGAGATCGATGATAGTGATGGGGTGCGCAATCTCGCCGTGTACAAAACTCTGAAGAAGCAGGGTGTGTCTGACCGCTTGGCGCGGCAATGGATCGCGGAGCACGGCGAAGACTATGTCCAGAAGAAGCTCGATTACGTAAAAGGGCAGGGCGGTGTAAAATCCACTGTCGGATATTTGTCGGCTGCTCTGCGGGATGACTACGAAGATCCCAAGGAAATTCCAACACCCGAACCTACTCCCGAAGCCATCGAGGCAGCGCGTAAACGGGTTGCGGAAAAAGCCTCAGAAGAAAAGGCATATGCTGCCCGAACAGCCGAAAGGCAGGCAAGGGCACGCAAGCTTGCCATCGTGGAAGACTTGGTTTCGCGGCGAAACCCTACACAGCGAGATGCAGACAAGCGGTTGTTCTTAGCGGGTTTGGACAATGATCTCGACCGAGAGCATTTTCGATCTCATGGCTGGCGCTCGGGCTTGAACGCCACAGCTATCTTCGAATTTTGGGAAGATCTGGAGCCAGAAGCGTTCGCTCTCTGATGCTCTGTCTTGAAGTCGCTGATTGACAAACGGGTAGAAATCGAACTACCGGTTTGTGCCGCCACTAGATATTTCCCTCCTTCCTCTCGTTTGGGATAGGCCAACAACCGCAAGTCAGTATCCTGTTGATAGCTTTGAAACAAACGCGGACCACTGGCCAACGAGGCACTATACCCAAGCGCGTCAACAGCCAGAACTTTTCAAAAAGTCTCAAGCTAAGTAGGTTAAAAAAGTGGCCTTCCCGCAATGCGCAAAAAGCGCAGGAAAGTATCACCAAGCTATTTTTCCATCTTAATTGTGAGAATTTGGAGGTTCTGTTGCATAGTTCAGAGAGCAACATGTTGTCTCTGCGGCCAGGGCGTACCAATACTGTTTAGGTCAGTTATTTTAATTCTTTAGCAGATATCAATTGGGCGAACACTAGACCGCTAGTTCCGCAGTGTATTCAGTCCAGAGGCTTGGGGCATCTGCTCACGCATTGAGGGTAGGCGGCGGAAGTCTTTCGTCTAAAGGGAGCTAAAGCTAGTGTTTTTAGTCGCTTCTAAACCGGAAGTTACCAAAGTGACCAACATGATCTGTAAGGGCAACTCACACCCAATATTTCACATCATAGCCAGGTTCGAGCTCAGCTTAACTATTAGATTGGGCTACACAAATTTGTCGCATCGCTCCAATAAGACCCTTCTTTTCTGTCTATGTGGAGTTTCAGCACATCCAAGGCTTGTGGAACGTCTCCGTCCCGAACGCACTGAAGCAACTCTAAGTGCTCCCGATAGGACTTAGCCATGTGATCAGGGTGATGCCCCAACCGGCTGCGCAACGCTGCCATTTTCAACGCAATCGTTTGATAGGCGTCATTCAGAAACCGATTGTCCGCACAGTCGAAAAGGCATTGGTGAAGAAGAGTATCCAGATAAAGATACTCTGCATCATCCGCTGCCTCACGGGCCGCTGTCATCCGCTCAACGCAATCGTCGAGCGCGGAATGAAGCGCCTGCGGGTTCGCCTGTATAGCTGAGGTCAATGCGGTTGTTTCAAGGCAGACACGTGCATCGCAAAGTTTTGCCAGTTCCTCGGGTTCCAGGTTGAACACGAATGAGCCTCTTTGCGGTTCGACGACCAGCAGGCCCTCCATTTCAAGCCGGTTGATAGCCTCGCGCACAGGGGTGCGGCTGACCTCAAGATTCTTGGCGATTCGAGCCTCAGACAGTTGCTCACCCAGTTCGAACTCGCCCTTGATGATCCGCTCGCGCAGGTTTTCGGTAACCAATTCCGTCAATGATTTCGGTCTGTTGAATGGGCTCATGTCGCTCTCCTCAGTTCGACAGTAGCAGGCCTGTTTCTGGCATACAATGTGTTAGTGTTGACAAATTAGCATACTGTATGCCAGTTTTGATTCTCACGAGGAGACGGCATTGGGAGGGGCGTCTTTGCAAACTCTGGAAACATGGATTGTTGCGTTTAACCGCGCGCTGGTGGCTTTGGCGCTGGCTACGGTCTTTGCAATAGTCTTCGCCAATGTGGTGGGGCGATACGGGTTCGGTACGTCCCTGGCCTGGGTTGAAGAGGTCGCCAGACACCTGATGATCCTCGGCGCGTTTTGCGGTGCGGGTCTTGCCTTGCGCGAAGGACGCCTGGTCGCGATCACCACAATTCCGGATTTGCTGCCCGACGCTCTGGCCCGAATGCTGCGTTTGGGAATCGTTTTCGTCATGTTTGCCTTCATGGCGACGATGCTGTGGCTGGGCGTCAAATTCGTTGAATTCGGCTGGAACAAGGAAACCATGTCCACCGGCATTTCGCGCGGCATCCCCTATCTCTCTATCCCGATCGGGTGCGCGTTGTTCCTGATCCAGTTGGCCTTTTTCGCAAAACGTTTCGTAAGACAAGAGTTTGAACACGGCCCCAGCGCCAAGGGTGATGAGGCGGAGGTCTAAGCCGTGGCAAAAACCCTGATCATCCTGTTCTTCGCGACGCTGTTTCTGGGTGTTCCGGTAGCCTTCACCATGGGGATCGCCGGCCTGTCCGCGATTTTTATCGACGGTTCTTTGAACCCACTGGTCGCAACCCAACGCATGTTCGCCGGGATCGACAGTTTCCCGCTGATGGCGGTGCCGTTCTTTATTCTCGCGTCTGAGCTGATGACGGCCTGCGGGCTAACAAACGCCTTGTTGCGCTTTGCCAACGCTTTGGTTGGGCATGTGCGTGGTGGACTGGGGCATGTGAACATCCTTGTGTCGATGCTGTTTGCGGGGATCAGCGGCTCTGCTCTGGCGGATGCTGCAGGGCCTTCTGCCATCGTCATGCGGATGATGCGCGAGGCTGGGTATGAGAAGAATTACGCCGGTGCCCTGTCTGCCGCGACGGCCACTATAGGTCCGATCATCCCGCCCTCCATTCTGGCCGTGATTTTTGCGATCTCAACCAATGGAGTGACGGTCGCGGGACTGTTTCTGGCCGGAATTGTGCCTGGTGTTCTGCTGGGCGTTGCGCTGGCCATTGCGAACCATATCGTGTCCACCCGCAACGGCTACCGCGGGCGTGAACATCGCGCCACTATGGTTGAATTGCGCGGTGCAACCCTGTCGGCAATTCCGGCTCTGATCATGCCAGCAATCATTCTTGGCGGTATCCTGTTCGGTGTGTTCACTCCGACCGAGGCAGGCGCGGTGGCCTCAGCCTACGCTTTGTTCCTTGGTTTCATCCTGCGCGCCTTCACGGTCCGCGCTCTGTACGCCGCTTTTGTGCGGGCTGCGGTGGTGACGTCCTCGGTCTTCCTGATCGTGGCGATGGCGTCGATCTTTGCCTGGCTGCTGACCTACCTGCAAATCCCACAGGAATTGGCGAAACTGATCACCCAGATCACCGAAAACCGTCTGGGCATTCTGTTCATTCTGGCGGCCTTTGCCCTGGTCTGCGGCTTCTTCATCGACACACTGCCTGCACTGATCATCCTGACTCCGATCCTCGGTCCTATTGCTTATTCCGCAGGGATCGACCCGCTGCAATTCGGGATGATGCTGGTGCTGAACCTGACCATCGGGATGATCACCCCTCCGGTTGGTCCGGTGCTGTTCGTGATCGCCACGGTCGGACAATTGAAAATCGAACGCCTGTCAAAAGCGGTTCTGCCGCTGCTGCTGGCTGAACTCGTAGTTCTGCTTCTGGTCATTCTTGTGCCGGGCGTCAGCACCTTCATCCCCAACTTCTTTGGATTTGCGAACTGACATGAAAGGGAGGAACCTCATGAAAACCATGTCGAAACTGATGACGGCGACAGCCGTTGTTGCAATGACGGCCGCCAGTGCGGCCTCGGCGAAAGAGCTGAAATACGCACATTTTCAAGCCGCTGACCTGAGCTCGCCGAAACACGCTGCCGCGCTGGCGTTTGAGGCCTGCGTCGAGGGCAAAACCTCGGGTTCGATTGATGTTCAGATCTTCCCTGCATCGCAGCTGGGAGGCGGGTCCGAGATCATGGAAGGGCTGCAGCTGGGCACCGTTCAGATGGCAGCGATTCATGACGGCCCGATCTCGGCTGTCTACAAACCCTTCTCGGTTCTCGCGATGCCTTATCTGTTCGACGATCAGGCGATGGCCTGGGCGGTGATGGACGGTGAATTCGGTGACGCGCTGGCCGACGACATGCGGGCGAAAACCGGCATTCGCAACTTTGGCGTGGCCGACAACGGGGTGCGCAACTTCACCAACAACGTCAAGCCTGTGGCCGAGCCTGCCGATATGGAAGGCCTGAAAATGCGCGTAATGACCGCGCCGGTTTGGGTAACTTTGGTCGAAAGCCTCGGCGCATCGGCAACACCCGTTCCGTGGCCGGAACTTCCCGGTGCACTGCAGCAGGGCGTTGTGGACGGTCAGGAAAACGGCGTGACGAATATCGTCAACGCGTCGCTCTACCAGCACCAAAAATACGTCTCGCTGGATGGCCATGTGTTCAGCTGGCACGCCTATCTGATGTCGGACATGTTCTTCGAAAGCCTGACGGATGATGAGAAGAAAGCCGTCGAGCAATGCGTCGAGATCTCGAAAACGATCCACCGTGGCATGACCGCCGCGCAGGACGCGAATGCGACCGCGATCCTGTCGGAGAAAGGCATGGAAGTGGTCCCCGTCAGTCCCGAGCAAAAGGCCTTGTTCCGCGCAGCCGCGCAGCCTGCCGTGCGTGAATACATCGTGGGTGAGATTGGTGAGGAGTGGCCCGATCGCCTCGACGCGGCTGTCGAAGCCTACAAGGCCCAATAACTCATGCCGAGAGACCGTCACATGACCCGCCAAACCATCGCTATTCTTGAACCCGGCTATGCCGCCTATGACACCGAGGCTTCGGTGTTGGCCGAGCAGAATGTTCAGATCGCGCCGGTTGCGCCGGAAACCGAGGCGGTCCCGGCCCTGCAGGCACTGGATCCAGTTGCCATCCTTGTGCGGGAACGCATTGTGGATGCGGCCGCCATCGATGCCTGCCCGAACCTGAAAGTCGTCGTCCGCTATGGGGTGGGCGTCGACAACATCGACTTGGATTACGCGCAGTCGCGCGGCATCTATGTTGCGAATGTACCAGACTATGGTGCGGAAACAGAAGTCAGCGAACATGCGTTGGCACTGTATTTGGCCGTGCAGCGGCGCATTCCGTCCCGGGATGCCGAAGTGCGGCAGGGTCAATGGGGAGTAGGGCAGGCGGCGTTGATCCCCAGCCGTGAAAACGCCACCCTTGGGCTGATTGGCTGCGGCAAGATCGGCCTTCAAGCAGCACGGAAATTCCGGGCCTTGGGGTTCTCTTCGGTTCTGGTGTTCGATCCCTATCTGAGCGACGACGCAGCCCAAGCAGCGGACGTGCAAAAGGTGGATTTGATCGACCTCTGCAAAGCGTCCGACGTCATCAGTCTGCATGCCCCTCTCACGCCCGAAACACGGCATATTCTGAACGCCGAGCGTATAGCGCAGATGAAGCCAACCTCGATCGTGGTCAACGTCTCGCGCGGCGGTTTGGTGGACGAAACCGCATTGGCTCAGGCTTTGCACCAAGGTCGTGTTTTCGGCGCAGGTATCGACGTGTTCGAACAGGAACCCGTCGACCCGACCAACCCCCTTCTGCACAGCCCCAACACGATCATATCGGATCATGCTGCCTGGTACTCTGAACGCTCGGTTGCTGTGCTGCAGCGATGTGCTGCGCGTGAAGTCGCGAGAGTTCTTGAGGACGAGCAACCCGATCACTGGGTGAACAAATGGTAGATTTCGTCAGCACTTTGCGATCTGCGCAAATTGTCCCGGTGATCCGCCATAGCAACCCCGAGATCGCATTGAAGGCCGTCAAATCCTTATTCCTTAATCTCGCCCTGATGCCGACTGGCGGCGTGTCTCCTGACACTGTGAACGACGGTGGGCTTTGCGTCGGCATGGGTGGAAATCTGCTGCCCGCCCAGGCGCTCGAGGCCGGTCACATCGACTTGGCTCGCACACAAATCAACGCGGCTCTTACGGCCGCAACTTTTCAATCTTCATAACGTAAGAGGATACTCTCATGAACACCCAAGAACTCGTTGCCGGGTTTCGCGACGTGGCCACCGCATCCGTCGCGGATGCTGTGGACAAGGTGTCCGGCAAGACCGGATTTCTGCCGGCCTCGATCAAGCCGCGCATCAATGAAAAGAAGATCGTTGGCCCGGCCGTAACAATTCTGGAAGGCCCTACCGATGAATTCCTGCCGCCGCAGCACGCACTTGACGCCATCGATGAATCCGAGGCCGGTTCGGTCATCGTGATCTCGACCAATGGCACCACAGATGTGGCGCTGTGGGGTGGTCTGATGACCGCCGGAGCCGTTGCCAACAAACACGAAGGTGCCGTTCTGGACGGTGGTGTGCGTGATCTGGTCGAGATCAAGCGCGACTATGACTTCCCAGTCTATTCCCGCTGCGTTAACCCGGGCACTACTCTGGGCCGCGTTCGTACGCTGGCTTCGAATGTAGAAGTCGACATGGGCGGTGTGATTGTACACCCCGGCGACATCATCGTGGCAGATATCGACGGTGCGGTTGTGGTCCCCCGTGAACATGCAGAACCCATCTTGGAAATGGCACGCGAGATTGATGAGCGCGAAGCCGAACAGGCACGTCTGATCATCGAAAGCGGCTCGCTGCGCGAAGGTCTGGCGAAATACGGCCGTATCTAAAACAACAAACCGTCCCGCAGGTTGCTCGCAACAACCTGCGGGACACCAGAACACAGCAAGGGAGGAATACATGCTGAAACGAATGCTCAACACGGTGGCCCTTACCGCCGTTCTGGCTACCCCGGCGCTCGCGAACGGGCTCGAGGTGGTCGCGGAATGGAACACTCTGCCCTATGCCGTCAAGGATGAGGCGACAAAATCCGCTTGGGAAGGGAGCGAGATCTACGGCAAAGCACTGGTTCAGGGCGCCAAAGTCGACAGCCAAGGCAACATCTATGTGTCCACCGCACGCTGGGGCGGGGCCGAGATACCCTCAACCGTTTCCAAGCTGGTCAAAAACGGAGACACTTGGGAACTCGAGGCGTTTCCGTCTGAAGAAATGAACAGCATGTCGAACCCTGATGGCCTGAAGGCCGTGCTTGGTTTTGAGATCGACCGCAATGACGTGATGTGGATCTTGGATCAGGGCCATGTTGCGGGCCCTCCGTTCGAGGAGGGCGACGCGAAGCTTGTGCTGTGGGATCTGAAAGAGAACAAGGAAATTCAGCGTTATGTTTTCACCGCGGAAGAGGCGGATCGTCAGTGTTCTTTCCTGAACGATCTGGCTGTCGATAACGACACCGGCTTTGCCTATATCGCAGACAGCGGTATCTTCTGCGATCCGCTGCATGGCGGTCTGATTGTCTATGACAGTAACACCAACTCGGTGCGCCGCATTCTGGACCAGCACCGGTTCACCAATGATGAGCCGAATTTCTTCTTCAACATTGACGACCGTCCGGTGCTGAAGAATGGCGGTATGCGCACCGGTGCCGATGGTATCGCGCTGTCGGGCGACAAGGAAACACTCTACTGGACCAACCTGACGGGCAATCACCTGTATAGCCTGCCGACCGAAGTGCTGCGGGACTTCGAGAGCAATGAGACAGTCATTGAAAACGCGGTTGAGGTTGCCGCAGTGCTGCCTTCCAACACCGATGGGATGACGGCGGATAATGCGGGCAACATCTATATGACCGCGCTTTCGTTGGACGGGATCACGAAGTTCGATGAATCCACCCGTCAGGTCAGCCGTTTCGTCCACCACCCGGAAATGAATTGGCCGGATACGCTGGCCTGGGGTCCAGATGGCGAGATGTATGTAGTCTCGAACCACCTGCATATCTGGGTCGATGGTGACATGAACTTTGAAGACCCCGAGATCCCGAACTTCCGAATCTGGAAGATTCCGGGTGTCGGCCAAAGCTATACGGCCGAATAATCCTCCCAAACCCCTTGGTCAGCCCACCGGGGCTGGCCCTTTTTTGCAAAGATGAGATGACCATGACCCCCGATATTTTGTGCCTTGGCGAACCGATGCTGGAGTTCAACCAGCAGCCTGACGGGAACTACCTGCCAGGACATGGCGGTGACACCTCAAACTGCGCAATCGCCGCCGCGCGGCAGGGTGCGTCCGTTGGCTACGTGACGCATATCGGCGCCGATACGTTCGGCAATTCCTTCATGGATCTGTGGAAGGCCGAGGGGATCGACACCTCGACCGTGCGTCAGGTCGCGGATGCACATACCGGGGTCTATTTTGTGACGCATGGAGCGAACGGGCATGAGTTTAGCTATTTCCGCGCAGGCTCGGCCAGTAGTCGGATGGAGCCAGATGATCTGCCAGTGGCGGCGTTGCAATCGGCCAAGATCCTGCACGTTTCGGGGATCAGTCAGGCGATTTCGGATGTTGCTGCCGATACCGTGTTTCGGGCCATTCAGATAGTAAAGGACGGCGGAGGCCTCGTGTCCTACGACACCAATCTGCGTCTGAAGCTCTGGCCGATCGAACGCGCCCGCGCTGTGACGCACGCGGCCATGTCAAAATGCGATATTGCCCTTCCTGGTCTGGATGATGCCGAGCAACTGACAGGCTTGTCCGATCCCGATGACATCGCAGATTTTTACCTGAACCTCGGTGCAAAAATTGTCGCCCTGACGCTGGGGGCCGAAGGGACTCTGGTTGCGACACCAGACAAGCGCGAACGTGTCAAAGGCCGCCGGGTAGAAGCGGTGGATGCCACAGCCGCAGGCGACACATTTGACGGTGCTTTCCTGTCTCGTATTGTTGCGGGCGATGATCCGTTTCAGGCCGCACGCTATGCCAACGCCGCTGCTGCGCTTTCGACCCAAGGGTATGGTGCGGTTGCCCCGATGCCTCGCAGCGACGCGGTCGAGGCGTTTCTTGCGGAAGAAGACTGATCCATGAAACACGCCGTTGTCATTGGCGGCACCCGAGGCATAGGCGCTGGTATCGCAGGGGAACTTCGCCGCAAGGGATGGCGCATCACCGCGACAGGTGTCGGAGCTGAAGAGGTTGCGGAATATGCCGCGCAGCACCCTGACGACGTCTGTGCACAGTTGGATGTGCGGGATACTCAGGCCGTTACCGCGTTCTTCGGAGAGACTAAGAAACTCGACGGGCTGGTCAATTGCGCAGGTATTCTGGCGCGCGGCGCGGAGTATGAGATCGAAGTTTTTGAGACAGTGATCGATATCAACCTGACTGGTACAATGCGCTGCTGTCTGGCCGCGCAACCCTTGTTGGCCGAGTCAGGTGGCGCCATCGTGAACACCGCGTCGATGCTCAGTTACTTTGGTGGGCCGCTTGTTCCTGCTTATTCTGCCAGCAAGGGTGGGGTGGCGCAGTTGACCAAGGCCTTGGCCGGGAAATGGGCGGAGGATGGCGTGCGCGTGAATGCAGTTGCACCCGGATGGATCGAAACCGAAATGACCGAGGCTCTGCGCGCCGATCCGGCCCGCAACCAACCTATTCTGGGTCGAACGCCGCTGGACCGTTGGGGCAAACCATCCGAGGTTGGCGCACTGGCTGCTTGGCTACTGTCGGATGAGGCTGCTTTTGTGACCGGCGCTGTCTATCCTGTGGATGGCGGCTATTCTGCAATGTGAGGAGGGCAACTGATGCCAGTACAAGGAAACGACGACGATCCCAGGATGCCTTATCAGCTGCCCTTCCCCAAAGATGCGCAGGAGGAGATCGTCATCCCTGAAGCCGTCGCTACAGACGAGAGGATCTGGGTGCCGCAAACCGAAAACGTCTCGTTCCGACCGCTCTGCTTGAACCGGTCCCAGGGGTACTGGATGAACCTGTTGCGCGTGCGGAAATCCGGGGTTCTGTCGAGGCATCGGCATCCGCAGCCCGTTCATGGTTTTGTTCTTAAAGGCCGCTGGCATTATCTGGAACATGACTGGGTCGCGGAGGAGGGCAGCTATGTATTCGAACCGCCGGGCGAAACCCACACTCTGATTGTACCTGATGATGTCGACGAAATGATCACCTATTTCCAGGTCAACGGCGTGATGCTGTATGTTGACCCATGGGGCAAAACCATGGGTTACGAGGACGTCTTCACTAAAATCGACATGTGCCGTAAGCACTATGAGGAAGTTGGTTTAGGAGCGGACTATGTCGAGCAATTCATTAGGTAGGCCGCTCAAACTGGCCCTGGTTGCCCATGACGCCAAGAAAGACCTGATGGTCGAATGGGCCCAGTCCCATGCTGACGTCCTAAGTCAGGCGCAGTTGTTCGCCACCGGAACCACCGGTGGCCGCCTCAGGGCCGCCTTGCCTGAGCTTAATGTCACCGCGCTGCATAGTGGACCACTAGGCGGCGACCAGCAACTTGGGGCGATGATCTGCGAAGGCCGGCTTGATGGTCTGTTCTTTTTTATCGACCCAATGTCGCCGATGCCGCACGACGTGGATGTTAAAGCCCTTAGCCGGCTAGCGATCGTTTATGATTTGCCCTTCGCAAGTAGCCCAAGCACAGCGGACTTCGTTCTGAGAGGGCTGACTGGACCAAGATAGCTTTAAAGCTTTGGATAATGCTAGGTTCTGTCCGACCCGTAAGGTCAGGATGCATTAATTTTCGTTGCGCCGCAGGATTCACGGCTTGGAATTCGGAGCGGTGGCATTAGCGGTTTTTCTGACTGAGCGACAAGCAGATGGCGTAGCGCCCCTCTTTTTTTCCAGCGCTAGCGCGGCAGACTACAGTCATCTATTGGTTATGAATACTGACCCCAGGAAACGCGTTTCCCAGATCGAGTTCCGTCGAACGGCTCATTTCAGTGAATGAGTCTACAACGAAGCGCCCCAAGGGTTCATGTGCTGTTTTCTGGGTCCAAACCATTTCGCTTTCCCATTTCGGCAAATCCAATGGCGTTGGAAAGACGTCACACCCCGCGCGCCGCGCAACCGGAGTCAACGACGTTGGCACCGTTGCAATCAAGTCGGATTGAGCGACGACATCGGGTAGCAGAGCAAATTGAGTGCAGGTCAAAACCACTTGCCGAGCTTTTCCAAGCTTCTTTAGTGCCTTATCTACAAAGCCGATTTTGTCATTGTTCAGTGTCATCAATGCATGACGAGCCTCTAGGAACGACTCAAGTGTCAAACCATCTCGGGTCAAAGGGTGATCGCGACGGGCGATACATACAAAACTGTCCGGCATAATCGTCCGTCGATGAAACCGCGCAGGAAGATGTCCAAATGTACCAATGGCCAACGTCACTGTGGCGGCATCCAATTGATCAATCAGATCCGTTTTGTTCATCGGTACGAAGATCAGGCTAAGATTTGGCGCATTTTCTGCAAAGTAAGTGACCATCGCAGGCGCCAAACGAAGAATTGCTAAATCTGAAGCTGCAACGGTGATTTGGCCTTGGGCGTGTTTGGGATCAAACTCGGTTTGCTCCAGCATTTGAGAAACGATTGTCAGCGCGCCTTTCACTTTTGGCGCCAATTCTTCCGCGCGGCTGGTTGGCACCATTCCACCCGGCCCCCTTTGAAAGAGTGGATCTTCGAACCTGGCGCGAAGCCGGTTCAGTGCGTTGCTCATGGAGGGCTGAGCAAGACCTATAGACGCCCCAGCGCGGCCGACATGTCGTTCTCGGTACATCGCGTCGAAGGCTTTCAGGAGGTTGAGGTCGAGAGAATTGATATTCATGCGGTGAATTTATAGCATTCTGTTTATCCATTTCAACAACTTCGCTCTGCGCATTAGGTATACGATCAGAAACAACAAACGCTCAGATTGCGGCGGGTCGAAAGCTCCAAGCGGCACAATGGTTGCCGGAGTATCTAACACCGGAGTTGGGCCTGGAAGAGTGATCCTTAACCAGCCAAACCAACCCAGAGCGGCGATCCGGTGCGAATGCCACTGAAGGAAAGAGGAGTTGAACTGTGACAAACGTTTTTGAAACCGCGCTAAAAGGCAAACATGTCGTCATCGTTGGCGGCGGTAGCGGTATGGGCAAAGCAACAGCTGAACTTGCAGCCAGTTTGGGCGCCAAGGTCACAATCTCAAGCCGCAACGAAGAGAAACTGACGGCCGTTGCGTCTGAAATCGAAGGCGACATTTCGGTCGCTTCCGTTGACACCACTGACGAAGCAGCTGTCAAAGCATGGGCCGCCAGCCTTAGCGAGGTCGATCATCTCGTCATCTCGGCGTCCAGCGCTGCGCATGGCGCGTTTGATGAACTGCCGACTGACGACCTGCGCGGCATGATTGAGGCCAAATTCATTGGCCCCTACGTGACCGCTCGCGAGGTTCTGCCGTATCTGGCCGACGGCGCATCGATCACGCTGTTTTCCGGCGTCCTGAGCCGCCGCCCATCGGCCGGCGCCACCGGTCTGGGTGCGGTGAACGCTGCTGTTGAGGCTTTGTCCATGGGGCTCGCGCAAGAACTGGCGGGTACGGCCCGTGTCAACTGCATCAGCCCCGGGATGGTTGCGACCGAAGCCTATGCAGGCATGCCAGAAGAGGCACGTGAAGGCATGTACGCACAGGTTGGTGGATCGCTCCCTGTTGGACGCGTCGGCAGGGCCAGCGAAATCGCTCAAGCTGTCATCATGGCAATGACCAACGATTTCCTGACAGGTTCTGTGCTGGATATCGACGGCGGTCATCTGATCAAGACCTGACAAACTCTGCGGGGGGCCGCATTGGCCCCCTCTTCCTGCTAAGCTCTCGCGGAGCTCCAAATGTCAAACTACCCTTGTTTCGATGCAATTGATTTGCGCGAGCCGGATATCTCTACCAGAAAGCCTGCCACTTTGAACGATATTGCCGATCAGCTTGGCGCTGGTGCAATTCTGGCTGAGTAAAAAACTCGGCAACCTGGATCTTTTGGTGTTCAACACCTTCGACGAAGAATCCACCTTTCTCTACCTGGGTATTTTCCTAAACTGAGACCTGACATGGTATTAAACCTTGGACAGGCACCGAAGGTGCTGAATGCAGCGGGAGCCGTGCTGTTCGGAGCTGTTGCGGGCATGTCGGTGCCAGCAGGCATAGACCTGAATGACCGAGAAGCCTTTGCGCGGAACTCTCCCGCAATGCTGCAGTACTGCTGCTAATATGGCTGTCAACTGAAAGGTTACCACTATCGCGATGATCGTCCGCGCTGGGGTTACCTGTCTGCCAGTCTTATGAAAATCACGCGCCCAAGTATCGACCCGACCTATCGGGCACTTAAACAGTTTGTGTCCTCGAATGTTGATCAGCTGTTCCAAAACACGGTTTTGACGAAGACAGGGTTTAAATGCCTCAGGGCAACAGTTTCAAGTTTCAGTGCAAAATCCCATGCACCCGAGATGTTTGTGATGGGTTGGAGATTCTCGCCGAAGCCGAAAAACATATCGACCCAGAACCACAAGGTCTCAGATCGGATTAATGCGTGCCCGTCTGCCCATATTGTAGCGGCGCAGTCTATGTGAATGTGCGAAGTGGCATGATTTACATCGACGATCCCTATCAGGACCAACTGGGCAGGCTGAACAACTGGCTCGAGCGGAAATCCGGTGAAAAGCTTGTGATGCGGGAAATCGGTGTGGAGTTAAACACGCCGGGCGTAACGCGCGAGCCGTTCGAGCGGCTGGCCGCGCAGATGGCCTATTGGACCCTTGTCAGCATCAAGCCCTCCGAAGCCTTTGGACCACCCGGTACGATCTCGACCGAGGCGGGTGTGGCAATGTTGGTTAGGCAGACGGCAGGCCAAGTTCGGATTTTGATAACAACGTTCCAACTTCTGAGCCCCTGCCGCAATAGCCGTTTAATACTTCACTATCTCTGGTGGGCGTGTAATTTCGATAGATAAGGAAGAAACCTTCTAGACAACAAGTATTGCCACATAAACCGAGAGGCTAATTTCAATCACTGAGCGTGATAAACCGGTTTTGTATTTGGAAGAGAACTCAAATCTTGTGTCCTTTACAGCCGTCTTTTAAAAAAGTTCCCTTCAGGCGGAATTCAATGAGCGGCTTATCGAGAACACTCGTGTCCTCGATGAGGAAGCCTTCTGCAATTCGCTCAATGAGCTTTCGGCCAACCGATGGCCGGCTAGTCAGTTTGTGAGTGCTATCCGGAATGACGCTCCTGACACCCGAACCACTTGTCTAACGCCCTTCAGTTCTGAAAAAAGATTGGAATTCCTTGAGACGCTCCTGAGCCCACGTGGTTTCTTTTCTTCCTTCAGTCAGTCCATAGTCGCATTGTTTCGGCAAAATTTGCTTGATCAGTTTGACAACACTCTTATCGAGAATGGTTGTTCGACTAGGCAATTCTACGGCCGATTTGCGCACGACCAAGAAACAAACGAAGAATTGTGAGTGGACTATTTTTTGTGATTAGGATTGGACATCTTGATATCCAAGGTTCTTTTTCCGGGGATATCCTTTCAATCTGTACCAGCGTTGGCGGCTTCCCACGAAAGTGTTTGTGAGAGACGAAGTTGTTCAACGCTTGTTTTAGTTTCGGGTACACCCGATCGAATCTGGACATCGAAATTATCATCTGACTCTTGATGGAGACTATGAATCCGTCAATTTCTTTCTTGGAGTTGGCCAGCGAAATTGCAAATTCGTGGGAGGCGTTAGGCTTGCTCTGGCCTTTGACTTCGGCAACGCAATGCTTGGTATGATCAGTTCCAATGAGTCGACGTTTGGTATTGCGCAATGTGTTGGCCGTGATTTTGGCCGCGTCTCTGTGCTACACTGGACTTTTTATTCTACGTCGACGGCGGCAGGTCAAACAGTTGAGCTGACATTTGCGCCCGGGTATGATTGCCAGCAAAAAAGCGGTTCAATCACGTAAGCAAGATGTGGCTGTTCGGCAGAGTTTTCCTATCGTTCAGCTAACTCAATTCTTGATTAAAGTACAAAAATTTGAGGGGTTCGAAGAATTTTTGTCTAGAGGCTGGTATCAACTTTGAATTTCGAAAGGAGCACCAAGACTGGATTTTGAAAGTACAGACGCTTTCGCTGGCCTCAATGTGCCGTTGCGGGGGGCTTCCAAGCAATCTTAACATAGGCGATTATAGAGGAGACTGGATGATTGGCCTGGATTGAGATGCATCGGTGAAATACGGGGGTAGAAACAAATTCTCTTCTTCTTATGCGTGAAATGTGCAAAGTTTTAAGAACGATCAAGAATTAATCAAATTGAACATGACATAGGTCAATTTTTGGCCTGCGGCAGTTCGATAAAGAGTTTGGTAAGTCTCGAGATCAACAGCGGACCGCAAGCCTATGAATAAGCTAGCCAGCCGCCGTGCCTTTCTGCGTGGTGCTCCGCTGCGCGAAGACCGGACAGCAATTATTCCGCCCGGCGCGGATCAGGACCACTTTTTCGAATTGTGCGTCCAATGTGACGATTGCGTCTCGGCCTGCCCAGAACACATCATCACCTTTGATCGGCAAGGCTGGCCAGTTGTCAGCCTTGAAGCCTCGCCCTGCACGTTCTGCGGCGCTTGCGCCGAGGCCTGTATGACCGGTGCACTGAAACCCGAAAACCTGAGTGATTGGCCGTGGCGGGCCTATGTCACAGCAGGATGTCTTTCGATGAATGGCGTGAGCTGCCGTGTGTGTCAGGACGTCTGCGACAGCAACGCGATCGGGTTCAAACTGTTACTTGGGGGGCGGTCGGAACCAGCCGTTGACCAAGAGGCCTGCACCGGTTGTGGTGCCTGCGCCAGCGCGTGCCCAGCGAATACAATCCGATTTGAGCGCCACGAAATACTCCCCCAGGAGAGCTTGCAATGAACATCTGCGGATGCCTTGTCCATGTCGCCCCCGACGTCGCGCAAACCGCCCAGGAGTCGATGCTAGGGTTTGACGGCGTCGAAATCCATGCCACTGCCGAAGATGGCCGTGTTGTCGTCGTGGTCGAGGACACGCCCGAAAAGCTGGCCTCCGAGACGATCATGGATCTGCACCAGATCCCGGGCGTGATCTCTCTGACCCTGACCTATCACCATTTCGAAGACCTCGCGGAGACCCGTCCGCATCTTAATGCTTCCTGCCAGACCTGAAACCGGAGACCCATGCCATGACCATCTCTGAATCCCGCCGGACCTTCCTGAAATCAACTGCTGCCGCCGCGACCGCTTCGGCGGCTGGTCTTCCGCTGGCCACAGGCGCAGCGCAGGCGCAAGTCGGCACGTCTGACATTCGTTGGGACAAGGCGGCGTGCCGGTTCTGCGGCACGGGTTGCTCGGTTCTGGTCGGCACCAAGGAAGGTCGCGTGGTGGCCACTCAGGGTGACCCGGACGCGCCTGTGAACCGCGGCCTGAACTGTATCAAAGGCTACTTCCTGTCCAAGATCATGTACGGCAAGGACCGTCTGACCACGCCTTTGCTGCGCAAGACCAATGGCGAATACGACAAGAACGGTGAATTCGAACCTGTCAGCTGGGACGAAGCCTTCGACGTCATGGCCGAGAAATGGAAAGAGGCACTGGCCAAGAAGGGCCCGACCAGCGTTGGCATGTTCGGTTCTGGCCAATGGACCGTCTGGGAAGGCTATGCGGCTGCCAAGATGATGAAGGCCGGGTTCCGCTCGAACAACATCGACCCTAACGCGCGTCATTGCATGGCATCAGCCGTTGTAGGCTTTATGCGCACCTTCGGCATTGACGAGCCGATGGGTTGCTATGACGACTTTGAGCACGCCGACACCTTCGTGTTGTGGGGGTCGAACATGGCGGAAATGCACCCGATCCTGTGGTCGCGCCTCACCGACACGCGCCTGACCAAACCGGGTTCCGAGGTGCATGTGCTGTCCACTTTCGAACATCGCTCGTTCGAGCTGGCCGACAATGGGATGGTGTTTGCGCCTCAGACCGATCTGGCAATCCTGAACTATATCGCCAATTACATCATTCAGAATGGCGCGGTGAACGAGGACTTCGTCCAAAACCACGTCAACATCACCAAAACCGTCACCGATATCGGGTATGGCCTGCGCGACAACCATCCGCTGCAGGAAGCGGCCGAGAACCCAAATGGCGGCAAGATGGAACCGATCAGCTTTGAGGAATATGCCGAGGCGGTTTCGAAATACACGCTGGAATACACATCCGAGCTGTCGGGCGTACCTGCCGAACAGCTTGAGCGTCTGGCCCAGCAATATGCTGACCCCAACCGTAAGGTCATGAGCCTGTGGACCATGGGCTTTAACCAGCACACACGCGGGTCTTGGGTGAACTCGCTGATGTATAATGTGCACCTGCTGGTAGGGAAGATCTCGGAGCCGGGCAACTCGCCGTTCTCGCTGACTGGCCAGCCGTCGGCCTGTGGCACTGCACGTGAGGTTGGCACCTTCGCCCACCGTCTGCCCGCCGACATGGTGGTTACGAACGACAAACACCGTGAGATTTGCGAGACAGCATGGAACATTCCTGCTGGTACCATCCCGGACAAACCCGGATTCCACGCTGTTCTGCAGCACCGCAAACTGAAGGATGGTGACCTGAACGCCTATTGGGTGCAGTGCAACAACAACATGCAGGCCGCGCCCAATATCAACGAAGAAGGCTTTCCCGGCTATCGCAACCCGGAAAACTTCATCACCGTGTCCGACCCCTATCCGACGGTCACAGCCGTGTCTGCCGACCTGATCCTGCCCACCGCCATGTGGGTCGAAAAGGAAGGCGCTTATGGCAATGCCGAGCGCCGCACCCAGTTCTGGCGTCAACAGGTGCAAGCGCCGGGTGAGGCGAAATCGGACCTCTGGCAACTTATGGAATTCTCCAAACGATTCACCGTCGAAGAGGTTTGGGGCGAAGAACTGCTGGCCACCATGCCCGAGCATCGCGGCAAGACCATGTATGACGTGCTCTATGCCAACGGCAAGATCGACCAGTTCCCGCTGTCAGAGACGGCTGAAGGCTTCCACAACGACGATGCGGAACACTTCGGTTACTATGTCCAGAAAGGTCTGTTCGAAGAATATGCCGATTTCGGGCGCGGTCATGCGCACGATCTGGCACCGTTCGAGATGTACCACGAGGCGCGCGGTATGCGCTGGCCGGTCGTGGACGGTAAGGAAACGCTCTATCGCTTCCGCGAAGGCTATGACTCCTACGTGCCCGAAGGCGCGGGCGTGAAGTTCTATGGCAAGCCCGATGGTAAGGCCAGCATCATCTTTGCCCCCTACGAACCCGCCGCCGAAGAACCCGATGAAGAATATGATCTGTGGCTGTCCACGGGCCGCGTGCTGGAGCACTGGCACTCGGGCTCGATGACCCGCCGGGTGCCGGAACTACACCGCGCCTATCCGAACGCGGTTGTCTACATGCACCCGCAGGATGCCGAAGATCGGGGTCTTCGCCGTGGACAAGAGATCGTTCTGTCCACCCGCCGCGGTGAGGTCACAAGCCGGGTCGAGACCCGCGGGCGCAACAAGGTGCCGCGCGGTCTGGTCTTCATGCCCTGGTTCGATGAGCATCAGCTGACCAACAAGTTGACGCTGGACGCAACCTGCCCGCTCTCGAAAGAGACCGACTTCAAGAAATGCGCCTGTAAGGTCGAGCGCGCGTAACCGGGAAGGATCGCAAAGGTTGTCCCCATGTCCCTGACCGGTACTCCTCTTTCGCCGCAACGGCGCCGATTCCTGCAGGATTCGGCCCGCGTGGCAGGTGGCTGCGTAGTTGCTGGGTCATTGCTGGCCTGGTTTGCCCGCGATGCGCGCGCACTGCCGGCGGAAGCCTTGCGCCCGCCCGGAGCATTGTCGGAAGATGAGTTCCTGTCAGCCTGTATCCGCTGCGGGCTCTGCGTGCGGGACTGTCCTTACGATACCCTGAAACTGGCTGAGCTAGGGGTCGATGCCGTTGCAACCGGCACGCCCTATTTCACCGCCCGCGATGTACCATGTGAGATGTGCGACGACATACCCTGTGTCGCCGCTTGCCCTACCGGCGCGCTGGACCCGGGTTTGGACAATATCGATGATGCCAACATGGGCGTTGCGGTTCTGGTCGATCAGGAAAACTGCCTGAACTTCCTCGGTCTGCGCTGCGATGTCTGTTACCGCGTCTGCCCCGTTATTGACGAGGCGATAACACTGGAAACCGCGCACAACGCGCGTTCAGGCCACCATGCGATGTTCATTCCCACCGTCCATGCCGACCGCTGCACCGGCTGCGGTATGTGCGAGAAAAGCTGTGTTCTACCCGAAGCTGCGATCAAAGTACTGCCCGCCCGATTGGCGCGCGGCAGCAGCGCGGACCACTATCGCAAGGGCTGGGAAGAAAAAGAAAGCCACGGCGGTCCGCTTGTGGACGGATTGATCGACCTACCCGACCGCCTGCCTGGGCCTGGCACAGACAATCTGGCCGCGCCGGGCGGCTTTTCGCCCTCCTATGACCTACCGGGGGCAGGCCAATGAGCGCGCGCACTCATATTCCCGTTGGTCAGGAGGCTATTGAGGCCAAAGGCTGGATCGGTGCGCATAAGCTCCTGCTGCTGCGTCGGACAAGCCAACTGTTCTTTTTGGCGTTGTTTCTGCTGGGGCCTTGGTTCGGTGTCTGGATCGTGCAGGGAACGTTGGCGGGGTCGCTGACCCTTGGCATTCTGCCCCTGACCGATCCGTTTGTGCTGTTGCAAAGCTTTGTGGCCGGTCACTGGCCGGAACTGACCGCCTTGATCGGCGGGATCATCGTTCTGGTCGCCTATGCGCTGATCGGCGGGCGCGTCTATTGTTCGTGGGTCTGTCCGATCAACCCGGTGACTGATGCCGCCAACTGGTTGCACCGCAAGCTGGACCTGCCCAAAGGCTGGCAACCCAAACGCACCACCCGTCTGTGGATACTGGCGACGGTCCTGATCGTCTCGGGCCTGACTGGCGTCATCGCGTGGGAGTTGGTCAATCCGATCACCATGCTGCATCGCGGACTGATTTTCGGCGCGGGCTTTGTCTGGGCACTGATCGCTGCGATCTTCATCTTTGATCTGGTCGTCGCCCGTCACGGTTGGTGTGGCCATATCTGCCCCGTCGGCGCCTTCTATGGCCTGATCGGCAGTAAAAGCCTGCTGCGTGTCAGCGCCGCCAACCGGACTGCCTGCAATGACTGCATGGATTGCTACGCCGTCTGCCCGGAGAACCAGGTCGTCTCGCCAGCGCTGAAAGGCAAACCGGATGCGACGCCGCTGATCCTGTCGCCCGATTGCTCAAATTGCGGCCGCTGCATCGACGTATGTGCGGTGGATGTCTTCAAGTTTACTCACCGGTTCGACGACAAGGTCGTCGCGCCTTTCGATCCCGTTCCCGCGCCCGATGCGCGTACAGCCAGACCTATCTAAGGGAGTGCACAGATGAACAAGCCAATCCTGACAGGCGTCGCCGCCCTGATCCCAGTCGTACTCCTCAGCGGGTTCGCCCTTGCGCAATCCGCCCAGGTTGAGACCCTGCGAGGCGGCGAAGTGGATGAAACGGTCCCGCTGGATCAAGTCCACAAAACGATGGAAGGACGCATTGTACGGAACTACCGGCAGCAGCCGCCGCTGATCCCGCATTCGATTGAACAATACCAGATCGACACGCGGACCAACCAGTGCCTTTCCTGCCATGACTGGACAGTTGCAGGCGAACGCAACGCGCCCACCTTGTCTATGACCCACTATCTCGATCGCGACGGCAATGAGTTGGATCACATCGCAGGGACCCGGTATTTCTGCAACCAATGCCACGTGCCGCAGGTAAATGCGCCTACATTGGTCGATAACCTGTTTGAACCATCCCACAGCAACTAATCCAACGTATGACTGAAAGGAGCACCAAGATGGCAGACTCTCCTGAAAAACGCGGCTGGATCGGTCGCTTGTGGAACGCGTTCTGGACACCGGCTGTTTTGTTCAGTTCGGGGTTTTTGATTTTGGCCGGCTTTCTTGGGGGTATCCTATTCTGGGGTGGCTTTCACTGGACGCTTGAACTGACCAATACAGAGGAGTTCTGCGTGTCCTGCCATACGATGGAAACCAATTTGGGCGAGTACCGCGAGACGATCCACTACAACAACCACTCGGGCGTGCGCGCGATCTGTTCGGATTGTCACGTGCCGGATGAGTGGAACCACAAGATCAAAGCCAAGATCATGGCCGTGAAAGATGTCTATCACGAGCTCGCAGGTACCATTAGCACCCCCGAGAAATACGAGGATCACCGTCTGACAATGGCCTCGGCCGTTTGGAAGAAGATGAAGGAATCCGACAGCCGCGAATGCCGAAACTGTCACAACTTCGACTATATGGACTTTACCTTGCAGGAAACACGCGCCGCGAGCGAGCACCAGCGTGCGATTGACACAGGGATGACCTGTATCGACTGCCACCAGGGCATCGCTCACAGCCTGCCGCCGGGATATCTTGAGACCTATCAGGACATAGCCGAAGCGGTTGACGGCAAGCCGCTGCACAAACAAGCGGCGGTGTCTGGCAATGACATCCAGTCCTTCCTCAACTCCAGCGCCGATTAAGAAGGGGCAGATATGTTAGATATACTTGGGACAATCGGTGGAAACATCCTCAGCCTGCCCGGCATTCTTGGGCTGGCGCTGGGAATGATGACCAGACAAATTTGGCTGGGTGCGGCGCTGGGCGGACTTGTCGGCGTGTTTGAAACACTGGTCTTTGCCGGTTTTCAATTCGCTCAAATCGAAGCTCTTGAACTCGTGATTGCAATTCTGGTTGGCGTATGTGCCGGAGGTTTAGGGAGCCTTATCCGAATTAAAGGAACGCAAGTCAGAACTTAGCGACCCGGCGCCAAAGAACACTGCAAGCAGACGCTTTCTACAGTATTTTTGTGCCAGTTCTACTCCAAGTTGCACTGAGAACACTATTGGCAACGCTTCGAGTTCTTCTTCGCTTTAATTGTTGGTTTGATTGGTTTAGTCCCTTTCATCCAGCAGTCCGAATGAAAAGCTGGATGTGTCGCATACTTAGGCGCCCAACTAGCGGCACGCAGTATCGGGCGTTTGTTCCATTTGAATAGTTTTCGAACGGGTTTCAGCTTAATCTCTTCTTAAAGCTGCCATTACCCAATGCTAACATCTCTGGCTTTTGGCTAAGCGCGAAGCGTCCCAGGCAAGTGTACTGACCTTTGGAGTCGTCAAATACGAAATCAAACGGGCTAGTACACCGTCCTTTCGTTTGCGTGGTCGATCACTGGGGTAAAGGTTGTGATCCAGCGTTTGCTAACCAGCCAGCTCAAGTTAACGCTGCAGCCAAAGGCCGTGTCTACTGCTAACCTACCCGGCCTGATGCCGAAACCCTTTCAGTTCGAACAAGCAATGTTTGTGGAGTCCCGCCCTTGGCTTGGCGGATTACCTGCGTGCCCTTGACGTCCGTGATGACTGAGTTTTGGCATCGGTTAGGTAGTTCGTAGCATATTCAAAATACCGGTAAGCTTCATCCCAAGCCGGTCTTGGCGACGAACTTTGGTTGGGCTAGCGAAGCTATCCCAAAGGCCGCATCGTTCAGTGTTTCGAGGCCTTCCTTGAGGTAGCGCCCAATGGTAGCCTCGAAAAAACGGCTCGAAATGTTGCCTTCCCGAAACTTACCATGAACGCACCAAAAGAAGGACGAATAACTCAGCACCTTGTCATGCGGTCCATGTCGACAAAACCATCGATACGTAAGATTGAGATGAAGCTCTTGGCAAAGGCGGCGGTTAGACTGGATTCCCATCAAAAAGCCGATCTCTAGCACTCGGGCCACTAGTTCGGGGTCAATCGAAGGACGGCACGTGTGGCTGTAGTAGGTCTTTAGCTTCTTCCGCATGCCATCCGCGCCGAGAAAGCGGTCGATCTATCCAAGGACGTGGATCGTGGCACATGGGCATCCAGATTAAACTCATAAAACAGCTGCGCTTAGGTCTGTTGAGTACTAATCATTTTTAGACCCTCCCGGTGTCGATACATCAAGTGAATCAAAGGACATGCCGCACTGCGACACAGAGTTTTTAACATCATCGGGCGGGAAGCGGACCTGGGCTATATCCGCGAGAGCATCTCACTCGATCATGAAGGGTGGCTATTGGCAGCCGGGAAGGCAAGACAATAAGTGTATCGGGCATCCCAGTGGGGCTGCGGAAACGTTGTCTTGCACAATCGCTAGAAATGGCCCTTTGCAAACTCGAGTGGCGATATCTGACATAAGTTCGAGCGATATCGGGCCTTTTAGCGGCTGCAACACGCGCCGGTGTTTTTGAACCCTTTCAATCGACCATGTACACCGTTTCGCCCGTGTCTATCGCCCGCTGCGCCGCTTGCCCCATTCTGACCGCCCAGAGGCCATCGTTCAAACTCACGTCCGGTTGAGCTTTTTCGCCACGAAGCACGGCTAAGAAACCTTTGTGCTGATAGTAGGTCGACCCATTGTGATCCCCAGCGGCCAATAAGTTTGGGTCCACTGGAACATCCATTGATACAGGGCCTTTGGGGTTGCGCGGACTAATGATTACGCGCGGAGGCGGAGGAGCGCCCAAGTGGTCCTGCCAAAAGCGCACGGGTCCTGGAACAAGCGCCTCGATTTTAGCGTCTGGTCCGACGGCGGTTATCTCTTCCTGGTAGCGAGAACCTTCTGCAAACATGCAAAGTTCCAACATCGCGCGCGCGCCCGAGGCAAAATCCACAAGAACATAGCCGTGATCCAGAATATCTGGGGTTTGACCATCGTAGCTCTCGTCCAAATGGTTCACCGCCTGTCCTCCACTTGCGGTTATGCGCACCGGGTCGGATTGCAGTATCAGACGCATGAGGTCGAAGAAGTGGCAGCATTTTTCGACGAAAGTACCGCCAGTATTGCGGTTGAAGCGGTTCCAGTGGCCGACCTTGTCCAGGAACGGAAAACGATGCTCGCGGATCGATAGCATTTTAATACCACCTGTCACCTGAGCCTTCTCGATCAGAGCAGCAACTGGGGGCATGTACCGGTATTCCATCGCAACCCAAATCGGGCAGGGATAGTCGCGCTGCAACTTCTCGAGTCGAGCCACGTCTTGCGGGTCGGTGAACAATGGCTTTTCTACCAATAGCGGTAGCGGACGTGTTTCAGCGATTTCGCAAATCTGGTCCACATGAAGATGGTTTGGGCTAACAATGACGACGCAGTCCAGCTCTTCAATCGCCAGAAGCTCTTGCACGGAACCCACCATGGACGCATTTGGCGCAATTGCCTTGGCGGTATTTGCCATCTCTGAATCGGGCTCAAAGATCGCTGCTACATTGGTGCCTTCCAGCAATCCGATGTTGTGCAGGTGCTCTTGCCCCATCATGCCGCATCCAATCAGCCCGTAATTGATGGTCCGGGTCATGTGCGATTCCTTTTACTTCAAACGTTGTACGTAGTTGGCCCGATCTGGGTCGAACCATGTTTTTGAGAATTCAACGGGTTCGGCGTTTTCCGACCAGCTGAACCGCTCGATGTAGCCTACCGATTGGCCCGCTGGTTTGGTGAAGTCAGGAGGTGTCCAGTCCGGTAGCGGTTGGACCGAGACTCTGTCTTCGGCCCTTGCGATCCAAAAGCCCAATTGGCGCTGATAGAAGCGATAGAGTGAGTCGGACAGCAGGCTCTGGTTGATCAGGCCTGCTGATTCGTCGAGCCAAATTTCCTCGACTGCGATGATTGTATCATTCAGGTAGCGCATCCGCCGGACACGCGAACCAGCATCAGAAGCCCCGAATTTCGGCAGATTGGCCGGCTTCTTCAGATGGTCAACTGACAGGACATCCGCACGTGGCAGGCCGCCCCCTTCCGGTAGCTCCAGCCTGAACATTGCATAAACGCTATTTTGTGTGCCGGTTTCGCGGATGTAGTTGCCTGAGCCCTGAACACGCTCCAACATCCCCTTTTTTTCTAGCTCAGAGAGCGATTTTCGGAGCGTTCCAACCGAGACATTCAACTCCGCCGCCATCTCACGCTCGGGTGGCAAACGCTCGCCATCGATAAGGCGCCCAGCCGCGACGTCGCGGATCAGGAGTTCCGCGATCTGAATATATACCGGCAGGGCATTTGGGTTTCGGTTGGAGGCAGGCACGGTCGACGCTTCACTCGGTCGCAGGAAAAATTGATACACTATTGATCTACATCAAAGCGATTGCTACGCAAGAGGAAAGTCAAAGATGTACGGAGCGTGAATCAAATGAGCATCGTCCCCATCACATCCCCCGATCTGGATGCGGCCGAAGTTTCGTGGTTTGCTGCGCTGTGTTCCGATGATTACCAGTTCCTTGGCGTGCCCGATGGCGACCTGCGGTCGAGTTGGGAGCATTGTTCCGGCATCGTGAAAGAGGCCGAAGCGCAGGGCTTCCGCAACATCCTATGCCCGTCCTCCTATCAGGTCGGTCAGGACACGCTGAGCTTTGTCGCGGGCTGCGCCCCAATCACCGACCGGATCAACCTGCTGGCCGCTGTACGCTGTGGCGAGATGCAACCGATCATGCTGGCCCGCACCATTGCGACGCTGGATCACATGCTGAACGGGCGGTTGACGGTCAACATCATCTCCTCCGACTTTCCCGGTGAGAAAGCCGACAGCGCGTTCCGCTATCAGCGCTCGCGCGAAGTGGTAGAGATTCTGAAGCAAGCCTGGACGCAGGACGAGATCAATCATGCAGGCGAGGTCTATAACTTCTCAGGTCTGACCACTGACCCGGCCAAGCCATACCAGATTGGCGGGCCGCTGCTCTATTTCGGCGGCTATTCCCCCTCCGCGCTCGACCTTTGTGGCGAGCATTGTGACGTCTACCTGATGTGGCCTGAAACCAAGGAGCAACTGGCCGAGCGGATGAAGGCCGTTCATGCGGTCGCCGAGAACTACAACCGAACGCTGGATTACGGTTTGCGTGTCCACATGATCGTTCGCGATACCGAGGCCGAGGCGCAGGAATATGCGGATTTCATCGTCTCGAAGCTGGATGACGAATATGGTCGTGCAATCCGGGAACGGGCGCTGGACTCGACCTCTCTCGGCGTGGCGCATCAGGCCAAGAACCGTGATCTGGCCGATGAATATGGTTATGTCGAACCCGGTCTCTGGACCGGCGTTGGTCGTGCGCGTTCGGGCTGCGGAGCCGCTTTGGTCGGTTCGACCGATCAGGTTATGTCCAAGATCGAAGAATATCAGAAGATGGGCATCCGCGCCTTCATCTTTTCAGGCTATCCGCACATGGATGAAGCCAAACATTTCGGCGCCCGCGTGCTGCCCAACCTGAAAACCTGTTCGCTGCCCGAAGCTTATGGGCGGGTGCCTGCAACTACCCCGGCAACCCCGCTGGGCAACGGAGTTCGTCGCTGATGCAACGCGTGAAACTATCTGACTCGCTGGAAATGAGCCGCCTTGTCTATGGCATGTGGCGCTTGGGCGACGACGCAGACACATCGGTGGCGCATGTCGAAGCCAAGATCCAGGCCTGTCTGGATCAGGGTATCACCACCTTCGATCAGGCCGATATCTATGGCGACTACGGGGCCGAGGCTGTTCTGGGCAATGCCCTGCGCGCCAATCCCGGTTTGCGCCAGCGAATGGAGATCGTCACCAAATGCGACATCGTCGCGCCGATTGGCCGTTACGCGGACGCCACGGTAAAATACTATGACACCTCGCGCGCGCATATCGTGAAATCGGTGGACACGTCCCTGTCCGAAATGGCGATTGAACATATCGATCTGCTTCTGATCCACCGCCCTGATCCCATGATGGACCACCATGAGACCGGAGCGGCTCTGGACGAGGTCGTCGCCAGCGGCAAAGTCGGCGCGGTCGGCGTGTCAAATTTCCGCCCTTGGGACTGGTCGCTGCTACAATCGGCGATGAAGGCGCAACTGGTCACCAACCAGATCGAGATTTCTCTGGGTGAGATCAGCCCCTTCACCAATGGCGATCTGGCGTTCCACCAGCAACACGGCCACCCGCTGATGGCGTGGTCTCCGCTGGGCGGGGGCCTGTTGATGGCCGGAAACCCTCCGGTCGGCGTTGTTGCAGACGAGATCGCAGCCGAGTTCGGCGTGGATCGCGCCGCCGTGGCCGTGGCCTTCCTGCTGGCGCATCCCGCAAACATCCTGCCGGTAATGGGCACGAACAATCTGGGCCGCATCAAAACCATCTCGGACGCATTGAAAGTCAAACTGGATCGCGAAAGCTGGTACCGCCTGTATGAGGCGGCGCTGGGGCACGAGGTACCATGATGAATGCAATCTCAAAGGACATGACCCACACCTTCGTTCCGCATAAGGACGACACTCGGACCCTGCGCGACGCCTTCGGGCGCTTTGCGACCGGCGTCACCATCGTCACATGCGACAGCGCCGATGGCCCGGTCTGCATTACGGCCAACAGCTTTTCGTCGCTGTCATTGGACCCGCCCTTGATCATGTGGGCGGGCGACCGCAACTCGCGCCGCTTCCCGTATTTCCACAAAGCCCGCCATTTCAGCGTGCATGTGCTGTCCTCGGAACAGGCCGAGCTGTGTTTTGGCTGTTCCAAAGACGCCTTTGCGCTGCGCGACATCGAGCATGAGCGTTGTGAGAACGGGACGCCGCTGTTGGCGGACTGCCTGGCGCGGTTCGAATGTGAACAACACGCGTATCACGATGCGGGCGATCACGTTATTGTGGTTGGAAAGGTTCTTAAGGCCAGCATGGCGGATGGAGACGCGCTGACCTTTTACGCCGGGAAACTCGGCCAATTCGCGCAGCACTAAGCGCGATTTGACGACCGCGGGACATACCCGCGGCTGAACAAGGGAGGATCCGCATGAGCGGACTGGCATCGGTGCTTGCACCGATCGCATTCGTGAACGAAACCGTGCTGCGTCTGGGCCGCGCGGTTGGCGTCGTTGCGATTGCACTCATGGTGATTGCGATCCTAATCCAAGTTTTCTTCCGGTATGTACTGGGCAATGCTCTGCCATGGCCGGATGAGGCTGCGCGGTTTTGCATGCTCTGGATGACCGGGCTTATGGCCCCTACCGCGTTCCGGCGAGGCGGCTTTGTGGCCATCGACATGCTGGAACGCTTTCTGCCGCGCGTAATCGGCCAATCGCTGAACCTGTTCCTGCTTCTGATCTCGCTTGCGGTCTTGCTGGTCGCGGTCAATATCGGCTGGTCCGAGGTCACTGGCTTTGGCGGCAGATTCGCCACCGCAGCGCTATACATACCCACCTCCTTTGGGTTCGACGAATGGTACCGCATCCCGCGCAGTTGGATGATGGCCTCGTTGCTGGTGGGAATCATTCTGCTGATTTCGGTGAATATCGAGCTGATCCTGCGATCCTTCATCACTCTTCTCGGTGGGGGCCACCTGTTGCCTGAAATTCCTGACGCGGCAGTGGGGGCCGAATAAATGCTGATCTGGTTCCTGCCCACCTTCCTGATTTTCCTGCTGATCGGCCTGCCGGTCTTTTTCGCCCTTCTGGCCGCGCCCGGTATCCTGCTGTGGCTGAACGGACAGACCAACGACATCACGCTGCTCTATCGCAATGTCTATAATGGCATGGACAGCTTCCCGCTCATGGCGATCCCCTTCTTCATGCTCGCCGGAGAGCTGATGAACCGCGGCGGCATCACCATCCGCTTGGTCGAGTTCAGCCAGGCCCTGATGGGCCACCTGCGCGGCGGTCTGGCCCATGTGAACGTCCTCAGCTCGATCCTCTTCGCGGGCCTCTCGGGGTCCGCTGTGGCGGACACTTCGGCGCTAGGGTCGATGCTGATCCCGGCGATGGAGAAACAGGGCTACACCCGTAAATTCGCCGCCGCGATCACGGCGGCGAGTTCTGTGATCGGACCGATTATCCCACCTTCGGGCATCATGATCATCTACGCCTACGTCATGGGTGAAAGCGTCGCCGCCCTGTTCCTAGCGGGCATCGTGCCGGGCGTGATGGTGGGTGTTGGCCTGATGCTGATGATCAAACTCATGGCAGACCGCTACAACTTTCCCGTTGCCAGCCGCAAATACACATGGCCCGAACGACGTCAGGCCAGCCTCAAAGCCTTCTTCCCGCTGATGACGCCGGTGATCATTCTGGGCGGTATTCTGGGCGGTATCTTCACACCAACCGAGGCTGCCGCCGTCGCCGTGGGCTACGCCTTCATCATCGGCTTCTTCGTCCTGCGCACGCTGACGTGGAAAGAAGTGCCCGAGGTGCTCAGCAACGCAGGCATGACTTCCGCCGTCGTCCTTCTGCTGGTCGGCGCGGCGATGGCGTTCAAGACGGTTGTCAGCCTCAGCCATGCGCCGGAACAGCTGGCCTCGCTGATCCTCAGCCTGTCGGAGAACCCGTTGATCCTGCTGTTCCTGATCAACCTGCTGCTGTTCATCGTCGGCATGTTTCTGGATGCAGGCCCCGCGATCATTATCCTTGGTCCGATCCTTGGCCCCATCTTCACCAGCCTCGGCGTCGACCCGATCCACTTTGCGATCATCATGAGCGTCAACCTGACCGTCGGCCTCGCCACACCGCCAATGGGCTTGGTGCTGTTCGTGGCCGCCGCCGTGTCGCGCGAGCGGGTCGAAACCATCGCCAAGGCGATCCTGCCGTTCCTGGCCGTTGAAATCATAGTGATCTTCCTGATCACCTATATCCCCGCACTATCCATGACGATCCCGAGGATAACGGGATTTGCAAACTAACTGAGTTCCATAGGGAGGAAACGCATGCTCAGAGATTTCATCAAAACCGCAGCGGTGGCCACATCGCTCGTGGCCGCGTCCGCTATGGCCGCCACAGCCGCCGACTACACGCTGCGCGCCACTGCCAACTCGAACGAAAATGACGAAGACTATGATGGTCTGATTGTCTTCAAGAACTATGTCGAGGCCGCGTCGAACGGCGCGATCGAGGTTGAACTTTTCATCGGAACCCAGCTTTGCTCAAACGGTGCGGAATGCCTGCAGGGCGTGGCGGATGGCACGATTGATATCTACATCTCCACCTCGGGCGGCGCGTCGGGCATCTTCCCTTACGTGCAGGTTCTGGACCTGCCTTACCTGATGGCCGATGACCGCATTGCCGAGCATGTTTTGTCCGGCGACTTCACCCGCACCATGCGCAACATGGCGCTGGAGGACTCGGGCGGCGCGATCCGTCTGATGACAATAGGTAACACCGGCGGCTGGCGTAACTTCGCCAACACCCAGCGCCGCATCGCCGAGCCTGCCGACATGGAAGGTCTGAAAATCCGCACCGTGGTCGCCGACCTGCCGCAGGAACTGGTCAAAGCCCTGGGCGCGTCGCCGACACCGATCCCATGGCCGGAACTGTTCACCAGCTTCCAGACCGGTGTTGTTGAGGGTTCCAAGAACGGCATCACTGACATCATGGGCATGAAATTCCCTGACGCGGGTCTGCAATATGTCACGCTGGACGGCCATGCCTATATGGGCGCGCTGTGGTGGATGAACAACGCCAAGTTCCAGGAGATGCCCGAGGATATGCGCCGTGTCGTTGTCGACGGTTTCTATGCGCTGCAGCAGGCCACCTTTGCCTCGCCCAAGCGCAAGTCGATTCAGGCCTATGAGGATTTTGTCGCCGGTGGTGGAGACCTCTACGTGCTGACACCCGACCAGAAGGCCGCGTTCAAAGAGGCCGCAACCCCGGTGTATGACTGGTTCCAGTCCAATGTCGCCCGTGGGGATGAGATCTTTGGCGCGCTGACCGAAGCGGTTGCTGCGGCCGAAGCCGATGTAAACGCCTCGCGCGATGCGGACTTGAACTAAGTACATAGGCCGGGCTTTGCGGCCCGGCCCTCACCGAAACGGGTACATCCACCCTTTGTAGTCGTTGACCAGCACATGCGCCCTTTCGATCTGCTCTGGCGACATTTTCTTGACCACTTCCTCAAGGCTGATCGCCGCATCGGGGTCGCCGCCGATAGCGCTGAGCGTGTACCACATGTATGCGCGCACCAGATCGGGCGCGGGCATGCCCAAACCCAATTCATAGTACCAGCCAACCCCCGACTGCGCCCCCGGGTGGCCTTTCATCGAAGCGCGCAGATACCATTCAAACGCTCTCTCATAATCCTGCTCAACCCCAAGGCCCAGCCCGTACATCACGCCGATCAACTCCTCAGCCTCGGCGTTGCCGGAGCGAGCGGCTGGAAGAAGTTCCTCGCGCGCGGCTTCAAACTGCCCGGCTTCCATCAAATCGCGCGCTTGCTCCAGTTCCGCCAGAGCCGGAGATGCAAATACGCAAAGGGCAAAAACAAGCTGACGCATGGATTGGTTGCTCTCTTCTGGGTTGGGGCCGCTGCGGCACAGGATTTGCCGCGACCGTTAACCGATGATGACTTTATCCCATTTGATATGGAACAGGCTGCTGTTGGTCATCAACTGTTTTACGACCCGATCCTGTCGGGTAACCAGAACATCAGCTGCGCCCATTGTCACCACCCGGATTTCGGCACCTCTGACGGGTTGTCACTGGGCATAGGAGAAGGCGGGCAGGGGTTGGGACCGGACCGCACACCCGGCACCGGGGCAGACAGAATACGCAAACGCATCCCTCGCAACTCTCCGGGCCTGTGGAATCTTGGGGCGAGGGAGATTCACACAGTCTTTCACGACGGCAGGCTGAGTATTTCAGACGTCTACGGCAACGGCTTCAATTCCCCAGCGCAGGAGTGGCTGCCCGAGGGTTTGAATTCCCTGCTGGCCGCACAGGCTCTGTTTCCCCTGACCTCACAATTCGAGATGGCAGGCAATGTGGCCGAGAATGAGGTCACCGGCGCGGTGCATGATCGGATCGATAAAGGCTGGCCTATTCTGGCAAAACGCGTCCGTACCGATCCACGCTATGGTCCGGCCATCGTCGCTGCCTTTGACGAGGTCGAGACGACCGAAGACATCACGATCACGCAAGTCGCCAACGCTTTGGCCGCTTTCATGGCGATCGAGTGGCGGAGCACCGACAGCCCGTTTGACCACTACCTCGAGGGTGACACGAATGCCCTTTCGCCGGCCCAATTGGATGGGATGGAGCTTTTCTACGGCAAAGCCCGTTGCTCCAGCTGCCACGCCGGACCTCTCATGTCAGATCAGAAGTTTTATGCCTTGGGTTTGCCGCCCTTTGGACCGGGCCGCACCCGGCAGTGGGATCCTTTCGTCCGAGATGTCGGCCGTATGGGTGAAAGCAACCGCCTAGAGGATGCATATAGGTTCCGCACCCCTATGTTGCGCAATGTTGCCCTGACCGCGCCCTACGGTCACAATGGCGCTTTCCCCGATCTGGAAAGCGTCATTCGCCATCACTTGAACCCACAGGCAAGCCTGGACAACTGGAGGCCTGAAATGGCTGCTTTGCCCGAGGTGCCATGGTTGCAAAAAACCGATTTCATAGTGTGGGAGGATGATTATGAAATGGAGCGTCAACGCATTAAAAGCGACATTGTTCCGATCCAACTCACGGAGTTGGAAATTCAAAACCTGATTGCTTTTCTGCATTCTTTGACAGGTATCAGCGTAGATTCATTGAAATTCGGAGTGCCGAAAGGATTTGTTCCTTAACCATCCCTCGCATCGGCAGTGTACCGTCAGAGAAATCGTATACTGCAGTCCTTTATTGAGGAGATTTTGGGAAGAAATGATCTGCAGAGAAAATGACTGCATGGAGCAGCGCGAAACAAAAAAATACAAGCAGCCGAAACGACATGAAACCAATTTGATCAGACAAAACTGGCATCGTTACCTAGGGCACCGTTCTTGAGCGTGGCATACTTCCGATACCAGATGAATTCAATCTCGGCCGCGTGTTATCTTCGCTGTCTCCGGACACGATAGATACGCTAAAAGCCGCTTTACGCGCTTGCTTATGTTTCAGGTATAGCTCAGCGAGGCATTCTGGTGCGATGCTCTTATCGCTCTTCGACTAAATCTCAGTGTTGTGCGTCATTTGCAGCGGTGCAGGTCTCGGCCCGTAGCTGTTTTGGGAACAACGTTTCGCGTTAGTAGGTCGTGTCCAAATGGGCCTCGGGAGTGTAAAAATTTCAGCTTGTTGAGCGGAATGTTAAATTGTCGGTTTTGCTTGCATTGTGCGAGTTTTTCTGAGTTCAGGCTTGGTAGCCGCGACTGGGGTCTGGTTTGACGGCGACATCGCAGCATCAATGGTTGTTGCAGGACGTCGGCTTTGGGCTGTCTTTGTCGGTGCCGGATGTTACCTCTGATATGTATGTTACAACGCCTTCGAAATCCACAAGGAGTCTAAACTGCCCGAAGCTGCGATAGGCATGAACGGTGGCTTTGGAAAAAACGTATTGTTGGCGGCAACACTCTACGTGTCTCTGCGATTAGAGACTATGCTCGAATTTAGTGTTTTCAGGGTTTCATTGTATGAAGCTGTTGACAGTTGGGTGTCTCTGTGAGCTTTTGAGGTTTCGAACAACTGGGCTCTCCGACTTTCCACACACATGTTCATGCCGAATTTGTCAACGCCATATCCGGAATGGTGGCGACTGCGACAACGTTGAGCAACGCAGGAAACCATGTTTGGTCACAGGCACAGTTTACTGAGGAGGACGCACTGTTGCGGACAAACACTTGAACAGACCCGATTTAAACGCGATCACCTTGGAAACGTACAAGTTTAGTGAAATAGTCGATGCAGATCGTTGATGTGCAACCCTGTCTTGAACTTCCGGCCTCCCTTGTCGGGCGCGCGAGCTTTTTTCAACCGCTTTCTCATTTGTCGCGACTGTGGAGAGAAACAACGAAGATACGGCAGAACAAATCAGCTTAACACATTTGTTTCAAATATGATGGCGGGCCTGTTTGTTGTCTAAAGACGCAGTACTAGCACTGATGATCGCATTCAGGTTGGCGACAAGATAGGAGATGTCACCGAAATCAAGCTGATGGAAACACTCATCAAGTCTATTAAATACGAGATGATTAGTATTCCAAACTCGCAATTGTTAAATTCCGAGGTTGTGAACTACTCGCGTAAAGTAGATGGGCGAGGACTGCTGGTTCACACCTCAGTCGGGATCGGATACGAGGAGCCTCCGAAGAAAATCAAAGCTATGCTGGTGGAGGCAGCTCTTCGAACTCAAGGCTTGAAAAAGTCGCCGGAGCCCTTTGTCCTTTGGACGCAACTGGCTGACTACGCGATCAATTATGAGATCAATGCTTATACGTCGCGTGGTTCGAGCTTGCCCAAAATCTTGTCCGATCTTCGCGAGAACATAGTCGAAGTGTTCAATGAAAACGGAACACAGATCATGACGCCGTCCTACATAGCAGATCCGCCTGAACCCAAAGTTTCAACAGAAGAATGGAACGGCAGGCTTGCTCATGAAGTTGAATAGGGTCTTTAGCCAAACGGGGATACGCGATTCATAATAAATTCTAAAACTGCTATGTAATTATGTGTTAGTTGCTAAGGTAGTCTCATGAACGCGCTTACCAGAATCTCCAGAGGGATCCGAACCGCCTTTAAGGATGGTAGAGTGAAAGGCCTTTTGGCCTTCACAGTCGGAATGATTTTATGGGCCTCGGTCTTCTACCACTTTGTAGAAGGTTGGAGTTGGCTCGACTCAATCTACTTTTCTGTAGTTACAATTTCGACCGTAGGGTTTGGTGATTTTTCACCTGAAACCGCAGCGGGGAAAATCTTTACGATGTTTTACATCATTGTAGGGCTGGGCGTTTTTGTGACTGCGGCGACCACTGTGGCTGATACAATTTTATCCCAAGACGACAAGAAAACAGACAAGTAAACTGCACCTACTTTCGTCCAGCAGATTTCGTCCATAGGCATGTGATTGTCTGCGAATTTCAAGCCGTGACGCGGATTCCCTTTTGTCTTCATACCGATAGGTCATCACCCCAATTTCAAAATAATATACATATTACGTTTTTTGAGTATAATATTCAGAAAACAAACCCAGGGGGATGGAATGGAAAAAACTCAGGACGCGAAGATTGTCGATCTAGCGATACGACTGCTGTTTCTCGGACTATTTCTCTATAGCGCACTGGTCATGGTGGCCCCGCTCGCAAGCGTGGTCATCTGGGCAACCATCCTTTGCGTGGCGCTCTATCCGGTGTTTGATTGGCTGCAATCCAAATTGGGAGGGCGAAAGAAGCTTGCTGCGACGATCTTGGTTTTATTGGGTCTTGTTCTGACCCTGGGGCCAGTCGCAACTGCGGTTTCCGGTGCCGCTGAACTTGGTTCCGAATTTGCTGAACAGGCCGACAAAGGCGAAATAAAAATTCCCCCAGCACCAGAAGGTATCAAGGAACTGCCGGTAGTCGGCGGGAAAATTGCTGATGTTTGGGGTATGTTCGAGCGGAATCTGGACGGTGCGCTTGCAAAATACGGCGCCCAAATTCTTGAAATCACAAAGTCCCTTTTTGGAAAGGTTTTGGGGATCGGAATTGGGCTTCTTGGCCTTGCCCTGTCGGTATTGATAATGGGGGCTCTGTTCAGTCCCGGACCAAGTATGGTTCAGGGCCTTCAGCGCTTTGCCAACCGTGTATTTGCGCCGCGTGGTGGTGAATTCGTTACTTTGGCAGGCGCAACGATCCGAAATGTGACGAAGGGTGTAATTGGCGTTGCCGCCATTCAGGCCGTCGTCGTGTGGATATTGCTGGTTCTGTTTGGGATTGGCTCGGCCGCGACGCTGGCGTTTGTCTGCCTGATCCTTTCGATCATCCAGATTGGACCCGGTTTGGTGCTTATACCAGTGATCATCTATGCATGGAGCTCCATGTCCGGAGGTGCAGCGTTGATCTTCACCATACTGGCCATTCCCGTGACCATAATGGACAGCTTCCTACGCCCCGTCTTTATCTCAAAAGGCCTTGAAACGCCGATGCTTGTGATCCTCATCGGGGTTCTGGGAGGCATGATGGCCTATGGGTTGATAGGCATTTTCATGGGACCCGTATTGTTTGCGGTCTTCTATGAGTTGTTCAAAGTCTGGATTGACGCACCACCGGTTAGCGAAGACGCCGCTGAAGGAGCTGCAGAATGAGGAAGACGATCTGGTCGACATTAGCCGTCATTCTCATTTTTCTCGTCTGGTATCTGGTCGCTGACAGAAAGACACCGTTCACAGGAAATGCCAGAGTAAAGGCCGTGGCGACCCAGATCGTTCCACAGGTCACTGGGACGGTGACCGAGGTTCTTGTTCAAAACGGTCAGGTGGTCTCGGCAGGGGATGTTTTAGTTCGGATTGATGCCAGACCGTACGAAATTGATCGTGACAAAGCCCAAGCCGATCTTGAGGCAGCCACTCAGGAGGTGGGTGCCTCGTCAGCCGAAGTAAGCGCTGCTCAGGCCAAACTGGCGAGGGCGCAGAGTGATCTCGACACTATGCGTCTTCAGACTGAGCGCGTATTTGCGCTCGAAAAGAAAGGGCTGATTGCCGTCTCAAAGGCTGATGATGCGCGAGGGCAGCTTGCAGAATCTGAGGCAAACTTTGAGAACGCAAAAGCGGATCTGGAAAAAGCAAAGCAGAGGCTCGGTGACGATGGGGTTGAAAACCCGAAGATCCAGCGCGCGTTGGCTGCTTTGGCGGATGCGGAACTGAACCTTGAATGGACTGAACTGCGTGCTCCGGCAACAGGTGTCATCTCAAACTTGCTGATAGCCCCAGGTACGTATGCCCGATCAGGGCAAGATCTATTGACGTTTCTGGATGCAACGGACGTCTGGATCGAGGCGTATTTTACTGAGAACAACCTGGGAAGAGCGTCGATAGGGTCTCCGGTTGATGTGGTATTGGATATGCATCCCGGTAAGATTGTCCCTGGCGTCGTTGAGAGCTTCAGTGCCGCTGTGTCTTTGAGTGGTGGTGATGAACCCGGGCAATTGGCAAGCGCACCAAGTACCAAGGGGTTCTTGCGAGAGCCTGAAAGGTTCCCGGTCAGGATCGTCTTACCCGGTTATGAAGCTGGAAGTGCTGAAGATGACCTTCGCTTTCAGCTGAACGGGCAGGCCGATGTGATTATGTATCTAAGTGACAACTCGTTGCTGAACCTCGTCGGCCGTACCTATATCCGCGTGGTTTCAATTCTGTCCTATGCGTACTGAAGACCAGCGCTCTGTCGCCCGGCTTGCGCTGGGTGTGACCGGTGTCTTTTCGTTGGGCTTGTTTCTTGGTTGGCCACTCGCAGTCGTCGGGGCGGTATTCACTGCACTGTTTCTGCAAGCGCCTGCCGCATTGCCTTTGGCGGCATTTGGCAAGCTGTTTGTCTTCTCAATTGGATTGATGTTCATTTCGTTCCTGCTGTCCTCAATTTTCTCACCATATCCTGTTGTGTTTCTCATCCTCGTGGCGATTGGAATAATCCTGTCTTTCGTTTGGTCGGTTTCTGGTGCCGGAGTATTGCCGGGTGTTATCGCTCTCATGGGGGCGTTGATGATCCCGAACTTGGTTCTGCAATCGCAGGATTTGGCCTTGGTGCTCGTGTACTGGATACCGCTGAATTTGTTTTTTGCGGGCTTTGTTTCAACGCTGATGTTTGTGCTAATTCCCGCTGAACCTCCGACGGCCGCTCAGAAGAAAGCAGCAACGTCGTCAGACTTTGACCCACATCGCCGCATCGTCAGGATGTCACTTGTCACAGTTCCGTTTGCTATGGCGTTCTTTGTTTCAGGTGCATCTGCACTACTGGTTCTGTTTTTTGTCGCGCTGCTGAGCCAGCAACTCGCGGCGATGCCTGCGGCGGGCAAAACCGTAGCGAAAGCAATGCTGACGGCTAACCTTCTTGGGGCAGCAGTCTCTATCATTTGTTACGAAGTAAACGTAATAGCCCCGGTCATTCTCACCTCTATTCTGCTGTGTTTTTTCTTTTGTCTGACCCTCGGAGCACTTGGAAAATCACAAGCCCCGCTCGCCGCCGCCGCTGGCTCTGCAATTACGACTGCTTTGATCGTCTACGGTGGGTCAATTGCGCCCTTTTCCGACGAAGCTGACGTAAAGAGTATTACGCGCGTTCTGCAAGTCGCCAGCGCTGCGATCTTCGTAATTGTTGCCTATGTCGTGGTTGACGAATTCTGGCCTGAAAAGAAACGCCAGTCTCCATCAGAAGCCTAAGATGGAACGGTTAGACAATTCACTCCACAGATGGTTTGAAAGATTTGCTTTTCTAAGTCGCGTATCATGACACAGAATGCACACTTCAAGGATGCATCCAAACTCGGGAAGTTTACTTTCCGCTTTTTACGAATTGCCACCGGACCGCTTCGCTTGCTGGCTACTATGGACCTGAAAGTCGCCGTTCGTTCAAGGTGCAGCCAAAGTTCTAAGCGAGCCCTTAGAAGACGGTCATTTTTTGACAGAAGGCATCCAATTTCGCCAGTCTCGAACGAATGATATCTATAGGGAGCGTCATCATGAAGCGGTTTTCGCGAACATTCCTACTGTTGCTTTCTCTTCTAATTGGCACTGTCGCCTCAGCTCAGGAAAAGCCCAATATAGTCTTTATTTTTCTGGATAATTTTGGCTGGGGTGAGCCAGGGTTCAATGGCGGTGGAATCATTCGTGGCACCGCCACTCCGGAAATGGACGCTCTGGCCGCTGAGGGATTAAGGCTTACGAACTTCAACGTGGAAAGCCAATGCACGCCGTCCCGCGCAGCGACCATGACGGGACGGTATGGCATTCGGAGCGGAAACCATACAGTCCCACTTGGAGGTGGCGTTTACGGGCTGACCCAGTGGGAAATCACAATGGCCGAGATGCTCAAGGAAGCAGGATACAACACGGCCATGTACGGCAAGTGGCACCTTGGATGGACCGAAGGACGCTATCCAACCAACCAGGGATTCGACGAGTTTTACGGTGTTGAAACCACGGACGTTACAGTCTGGCGCACGCTTCCGGGATTTGCTGAAGCCAACATGGAAGAGCCTGTCGTGATGCAGGGAGTTGCAGGGCAGCCAGCAACCATCGCGCGGGACTATGACTTGGACTATCGCGGTGAGACAGATGGCGACCTGATTAAGAAAGTCATCGATTTTATCGAAGCTAAGAGTGCCGAAGACGCGCCGTTTTTCATCTATCTTGCTTACACGCAGACCCACTATCCAAACATCGCGTCGAAGGAGTTTGATGGTGTCACTGGAAACAGCGTCTGGGCCGACATTCTGCTTCAAACAGATACGTACATCGGACGTATCGTTGATGCGATTGAGGGGGCAGGTGTTTCCGACGAAACCGTGGTGATATTTATTGCAGACAACGGCCCCGAAGCTCTTCCGGTTGGAAACGCCAATATCTCGCCGGTTCCTGAGGTACATGGTACTGCAGGGCCTTGGCGCGGAACTCTGTTCACCAGCCTCGAGGGAAGCATGCGCGTGCCCTTTGCGATCAAGTGGCCGGGGAAGATCCCCGCTTGTTCAGAAAGCAACGACGTTGTCCACTCGATGGACCTTTTTCCAACACTTGCGGCATTTGCAGGCGGCAAAGTGCCGGAAGACAGGGCATTTGATGGCATCGACCAGTCCGAGTTTTTTCTGGGCGCCCAGCCGAGATCGAACCGAGAAGGCGTGATCGTTTACATGGGAGAACAGATATTCGGTGTAAAATGGAAGGATTGGAAAGTTCTGTTCAAAGAGAACACAACCGCTTTTGGCGCGACAGAGTCTTTCGACACACCAAGGGTATACAACCTTCTGAATGATCCACACGAGCGTGAAAGCGTACTCTTCCCGCACACATGGGTAGCCGAAAAGGCGCTGCCACAGTTGCAGGAGCACATTGCTGCATTCGAGGAGTTTCCTCCGATTCCCTCAGGAACGCCGGACCCCTACGAACCATCCAATGACTGAATGGCGGCTTTGGTCCACACATCGGTCGTTCGACTTTGGACCGCGAAAGTCCGCTTCCTTGCGGTTTGCAGTCCGCCTTTTGTACAAAAGGCAAAAATAGGACCAACGGCAAGTTGGGGCTCGTACCACCAGTTCATGCAACCTGCAGCAAATGGCGACTGCGAGCCCAAAACACTCAGTTACTCAGAGCATCGGCTCAAGAATTCAATCGCTTCAAACACAAATTTCTAAACGCGATGAAGCACGAGCCAGATCAAAAAACCAATGTACAAAAAAACAGATACGTTCAAAACCGTATCGACGATCGAACCTGTCATTCGGTGACCTCTTTTGAAAGCGATTTGAGGAGACAGACCACAAGAATTGGTACGATGAAAACAAACGCAATGGCTGAGAGTGCGATAATAGATCTGACTAGTGAAACATCGTTTACGAGGATCATGGCTAACCCTAGTGCGCCGAGCACCATCCCCCAAATGGTTCGAACGCTCGGCGAGGGGTTTTCGTCTCCGCCTGTTCCAATCATTGCAAGTGTGAATCCTGCGCTCACGACGCTCGTAACAACAAAGAAGAAAGCGGCGGTGATCGTTGCGATCTGCGTGACAAACTTTAATGGAAACTGTTGCAGGAGCGCGAATGTCGTCGCATCAAGGCTCTTTTCGTTGACCTCAAGAAGTTGACCGCTGCCATCCAAAACATCAAAAAAACCTACACCGCCAAGCACACCAAACCAGAAAATCGAAAAAAGAGTGGGCGCAATTATGACCCCGGTCAGAAACTCGCGTATTGTGCGCCCCCGCGAAATGCGTGCAATGAAAATGCCTACGAATGGAGACCATGCAAGCCACCAGATCATGTAGTTAAGCGTCCAGTCCTGAAACCAGGTGGAAATGCTCTGATCAAAAAATTCTGTTGTCGAAAAACCGGCAGGTATGACGTTGTAAACATAACGCCCAAAACCCGAGACGATCGAATTCATCACAAAAGACGTGGGACCGGCGACAAGTAGAAAAACCAAAAGACTGATCGCAATCGCCATGGCCAAATTGGACAGTTTTGACATTCCTTCCCCTAGATCACGTCTCAGAGGAATAAGGAAAGCAACGCACATGGCGGCAAAAATAATTGCTGTCAGATAAGGAGAATTTGGTATTCCAAGAACCCCTGCCAGCCCTGTTTGAATTTGAAACACACCCATGGCCAACGAACCCGCTAGGCCAACGGCTATGGCGACGACAGATAAGAAATCGAATAACCAAGCCAATCCGCGGGTCCATGTTTTCTCGCCGTACACGTCCAGCAACGGAGCGCTTAGCAGCAACGAACGTTCACGTCGATACGCAA
Source organism: Ruegeria sp. BG3 (assembly GCF_056538485.1). Classification (NCBI taxonomy): domain Bacteria; kingdom Pseudomonadati; phylum Pseudomonadota; class Alphaproteobacteria; order Rhodobacterales; family Roseobacteraceae; genus Ruegeria; species Ruegeria sp. BG3. The sequence goes on from NZ_JBQFTE010000008.1 coordinate 160,918, forward strand.
AATAGGCAACTATGAGTGCAACGACGCCATAGATGGCCCATGCGTGGAACCCCCAGTTCAAATAGGTTACGAACATGGCGAGCCTTGCGGCTTCTGGATCGGAAGAAAAATCGCGTATTACCGAAAAGTGGGTGAGTGGCTCTGATACGCCAAAAAACAGCAGGCCCACTCCCATACCAGCCGCGAAAAGCATTGCAATCCAAGCTGTAGTCGAAAACTCGGGCTCTGAACCTTCGGGTCCAATTCGGATAGCGCCGTACTTGGAAACTGCGAGATAAATTGCCAGCAACAAAAGTGCGCTGGCTTCGAGCATAATGAACCAGCCTCGGCTTTCGAACTGGATGGTGACAATTCTTGAGGACACGGAACCTAAGCCATGCGGGTCGACAACACCCCATAGTGCAATACAGCTGCTGACGAAGAGAGCCGAAATCAAAAGCGCATTGACTTTCATAAATTACCCAATCGAAGAAGAATGGCTTCGCTTAACCGTAGCAGCGATTATCCTGCTCTAATAGCTGGAAACTTTTTTCCGGATTGGAACACATAGCCGTTTTGTCCCGCTTAACAGTCGTTCGGTTCATATAGACCAGACAATTCCATCCGATGACTGATTTGAGCTCAAAGGCGACATAGGCATAGATGCTGAGCGCCGCGTTCGTCGCTCAGGGCAAGAAAACTGACTGTCGCTGCAATCGCAAATACGCGCCTTGATTTTGACTGGTCGCGGGTTCCGATCAGAACTGGAAACAGTCTAAAGGGCTATGGGGAGCTTAAGCGAAATGCTCGCACCTCTTTCGATTGGGTTGATTTTGACCATTCCTCCGTGGCGCTGCGCAACTGCAGAGACGATTGACAACCCCAGTCCGCTGCCCTCGGAATGCTCCAACTGAGAAAACCGATTGAATGCTGCTTCGCTTTGGTCGGGCGACAGGCCAGCACCGTCATCGGCCACCGTTAGCTTGACGTAGTTGCCGTCAATCCGCAGTACAACCGAGATTTGGCTCAACTTTGTGCCACCGTGTTTGATTGCGTTGTCCAACAGGTTCTTTAGAGCCTCAATCAGAAAGATACGGTCGCCGAGTACCGTGACCGCCGTCTCAGGCATCGTGACATCAAATTCGATACCCTTTGCGAGGATGTGAACGCCCATTTCCGCGCAGGCCTCTTCCACGACCGAGCGGAAGTCAATTTTATCCATTTGGTCTTGGTGCGTCGGCTGCCTAAGCCTCTCAAGTGACAACAGCTGTTCGGCCACTGTTGCTGAGTTTTTCGCTGCCGCAACAAGTTCTGTGATGCGTTTTTCTCGGTCGTCATCCGTTTGCGCGTCCTGCAACGCTTCGGCCATTGACTGCACGGCCGCCGCCGGATTTCTCAGCTGATGTGCAGCTTCGGATATAAACACTTGATGAGCGTTGATACTATTTTCCACCTGTCCAAAAAGTCGGTTCAGGGTTCTGACAACTCCTTGAACTTCGATCGGGACGGGGCGCTTGATCTCACTGAGGTCATCTGGTGAACGCAAGTCAATAGCGTCCTGCAAATCCAACAAGGGCCTCAGACCACGCGCGACGCCGAACCATACAACAATGGCGAGAGTGGCCAGCAGAATTCCCATAAGAATTCCTGCGCGGATTGACAGTTCGTTCGCGAAAGCGTTTCGATCGGCCATACGTTGCCAGACTGTAACTGTCGCATCTCCGATGAGATTTTCTATGGTCACTCGTTCCGTCATCTTTAGAACACGCACTGGTTCTTGGCGGTAGAGCGCTTCGAAAAACCGTGGCTTATACACCTCTTGATCAGAGGGGTTGGTGGCTGCCGGTGGGTAGGCATAACCTGTCACATAGATGCCGCCGGGGCCCGTTACGTGGTAAAAAATCTCTCCGCCCGACGCGTCCCGTATCATGCTGCGTGTCGTTGGTGACAGCGCGTCACCCCCCGAAATCGCAACATCTCGCGATATTGCGAGGCCAGCAGATAACAGGCTGTCGTCGAACAATTCCTGAGCCGTATTCTGCGCAATCATAAAACGCCAAAGACCGAGCAGGGCGGCAATCAGCACCAAGGGGGTGAGGATAAGAATGAAAAGTCTTAACCTGAGCGAGCCGTGATTGATCACTTCTGCACCTCAAGCAGATATCCCAGACCACGGGCTGTCTTAATTCTAATACCGAGATCTTGAAGACGTTTTCTCAGCCGAGATACATGAGGTTCAACGGCCGAGGCCTCCACATCGGCACCCACGCCATAGACGTAATCTGTAAGTTGGCCTTTGGGAACAATTCTGCCCCTGCGCTCTAACAGGCATTCAAGAACCGCGATTTCCCGCCGTGGAATATCCAGAACTTCACCTTGCACACTAACCTGACGGGCAGCGCGATCGAATTCCAGACCACCAACGCTCTCCTTTGCGCCGTAGTCGAGATCTTTGCGTCGAGAAAGCGCCCGGATGCGTGCTTCCAACTCGTCCATTTCGAACGGCTTAACCAGGTAATCATCGGCGCCCATATCCAACCCCGAAACCCGGTCGCTTGTTTCGGCACGTGCCGTAAGCAAGATCACTGGTACGCCGTCACCGCGATTGCGCAGGGATTTCAGGATCTCCAATCCCGACTGCCCGGGCAAATTGATATCCAGAACAACCAAGTCGGCACTCTCTTGCGTAAGATACAAGTCAGCCTCGTCGCCATCCGTAAGCACTTCTGCCGCATGACCGCGGTCACGCAGACGATAAGCAATAGCGTTGGCGAGGGTCTCGTTGTCTTCGACGATGACGATCCGCATCGAGTCTCCTGCAAGTTTCGCGCAAGGTTGGCGCTCCATGATTGCCAGATGGGAGGGGGAATCAACCCCACAGTTCTATTTGCGATCACGGTGGCGCAGAGGGCGCTAGCGTGGTTGTTTGGTCAACAGGGAGGAACCAATGACCATTTCCAACTTCACCCGTCGCGCCGTCGTGGGGCTGATCGCCGCCGCCGGTATCGCCGCACCTGCCGCTGCCGAGGTCGATTTCTCGGGCAAGACAGTTGAATGGGTTATCCCGTTCTCGGAAACAGGCGGGTCTGCCAAATGGGCCAATTTCTTTGCGCCGCTTCTGTCCGAAGCACTGCCGGGTCAACCGACTGTTGTTGTGAAATTCATGCCCGGCGCCGGATCGACCAAAGGCGCAAATTGGTTTCAGGAGCAGAGTCACGACGATGGAACGCTGCTGTTTGGCACCTCCGGTTCGACTCAATTCCCTTATCTGCTGAGCGATCCGCGCGTGCGCTACGAGTACAACGACTGGATCCCGGTTATGGCATCGGGAACCGGTGGTGTTGCCTATCTTAACGCCGAGGATGGAGCTAAGTTTGATGGCTCCGCAAACGCGCTGAAAGACACCAACTTCATCTATGGTTCGCAGGGAGCGACACGTCTTGACCTCGTGCCACTGCTGGCCTGGCAAATGCTGGGTATGAATGTCGAGCCTGTCTTTGGCATCAAAGGCCGTGGCGATGGTCGTCTAATGTTCGAACGCGGTGAAGCCAACATCGACTATCAGACCTCGTCCGGCTACTTGGGTGGTTCGGCCCCGCTGGTCGAATCTGGTCAGGCTGTGCCGATGATGACCTGGGGTGCTCTGGATGCAGACGGCAATATCGTCCGTGACCCGACCTTCCCGGACATCCCGACATTCAAGGAAGTCTGTGAAGCCACTGATGGCTGTGAAACCAGCGGTGAGGCATGGGATGCTTGGAAAGCATTCTTTGTAGCCGGTTTCCCGGTTCAAAAGCTGGCCTTCCTTCCGGGTGATACACCTCAGGAAGTGGTCGACGCATACACCGCCGCATTCCAGGCTGTAACCGAGCGCGGCGACTTTGCCGAAATCTCGTCAAAGCGCGTCGGCAAGTACCCAGTGTTCGTAGGCGACGGCTCTAAGGCGGCGCTGCAAACCGCAACAAATGTCGACGACAACGCCAAAGCCTACGTTCTGAACTGGCTCAAAGAAGCCTATGGTGTCGAGCTGAACTAAGCCCAGACACCACCGCGCGTGCCCCAATGTCGGGCGCGCGCATTTCCAAACACAAGACAATTAATGAAAGGCGGCCGCTATGGAGGTTTTCGCCACCGCTCTTCCTGCGCTGAGTGATGCGTGGGGTCTGATCCTGCAACCTATTGTTCTGGGATATCTTATTCTCGGTGTCGTTATGGGACTGGCCGTAGGTGTTTTCCCCGGACTTGGCGGTATTGCTGGTCTGTCTTTGTTACTGCCTTTCATGTTCGGCATGGACCCTATTCTTGGGTTGGCGCTGATGATCGGGATGGTTGCTGTTGTTCCGACCTCTGACACCTTTGCATCGGTTCTTATGGGCATCCCCGGCAGTTCCGCCTCACAGGCGACGGTGCTGGACGGCTTCCCGATGGCGAAAAAGGGTGAGGCCGCGCGTGCATTGTCAGCGGCCTTTGCGTCATCGCTGTTTGGCGGTTTAGTCGGCGCAACTTTTCTGACCATGTTCATCCTGATCGCGCGGCCAATCGTTCTGGCATTCGGCCTGCCCGAGATGCTGATGATCACTATACTTGGTCTTTCCATGGTCGCCATTCTTGCCGGACGTATCCCGCTAAAAGGCGTTGCCGCCGCTGGGCTGGGCCTGATGGTCGGCACGATTGGCGAAGCGGACGCAGGTGGCTCACTTCGTATGGCCACTTATGACATTCCTTACCTGACGGACGGTCTGAAATTGGTCATCGTTGGTTTGGGTATCTTTGCGGTGCCGGAAATCGTCTCGCTGTTGCGTCAAGACCGATCCATTGCCAAGGGCGCTTCGCTGGGAGCGGGTTGGTTTGATGGCGTCAAGGACTGGGCCGCGAACATCTGGTTGTCGGTCCGCTGTTCGATCATTGGCGTGGTTGTCGGTGTCATTCCTGGTCTCGGAGGCTCGGTTGTTGACTGGATCGCTTATGGCCATTCGGTCCAATCGACCAAAGACAAAAGCAACTTTGGCAAGGGCGAAGTGCGTGGCGTCATCGGACCGGAAAGCTCGAACAACGCCAAGGAGGGCGGGGGGTTGGTCCCGACGCTGCTGTTTGGCATCCCCGGTTCGGGTTCGATGGCGATTTTTATCGGCGCAGTTGCACTGTTGGGATCCGGCGATATCGAGGTTGGTCCGAGCATGCTCAAGGACAACCTCGACATCACTTATTCTATCGTCTGGCTGCTGGCTCTCGCCAACGTGGTGGGCACCATCCTGTGTATCGCTGCCTCGGGTGGCATCGCCAAACTAACGACGATCCGCTTCACCTATCTGGCGCCGTTTCTGTTCATGCTGATCAGCTTTGCGGCATTCCAGTCCGGTCAGAATTTCGAAGACCTTCTGGCCCTGTTTGTCATCGGCCTGATCGGTATCTTCCTGCGCCGTTTCGACTGGTCACGCCCGGCCTTCCTGATTGGGTTCGTGTTGTCCAACCCGGTTGAGAAGTTCACCAACCAGGCGTTCCAGATTGCCTCTTTCCGCTTCCGCAAAAGCTTTGGTGAAGGCATGGAATACGTCTTCAGCCCGATCGTCATCGTCCTGATCGTGGTCACCGTGGTTTCGGTTATTCTTGGCATTCGTCAAGCCAAGATGATCATGGCCGAAGGGGAGGTTAAATCCGGCAGCAAGCGCGCGCCGCTGATCTTTTTGCTGGTGATCATGGCTTACCTGATCGTGGCATTGATCAATGCCAACATGATCCCTGACTACAACATGACAGATAAGATCATACCGCTGGTGATCGGCAGCGTGTCGCTGTTCTGCTGCGTCATCCTGTTGATCCAGATGATGCGGCGACCCGAAGGGGATGCGATCTTTGCTGACAAGGAACTCGCCGGTGAGGATGCGAGCGCGCCACATGGACTTTGGTCAACGCTCGCGTGGTTTGCGGGTCTGATCGCGGCCACGTGGGTTGTGGGGTTCATCCTGGCGTTGATCGGGTTCCTGATCGCATTCTTCCGCATTCGCGCCGGGTCCAGCTGGCAGATGACGCTGCTCCTTACGGCCTGCGGCATCGGTTTCATGTGCTTCATGGCTGGCGCTCTGAACCGGGATTTCCCGCCAGGTCTGCTGCAAGACATGGTGAACCTGCCATGGCCGCTCAAGTAGGCGCTCAACGTCTGCTCGGCCTGCCTATCTGGCAACCGGGCAGCACTGAAATCAGAAATTTCAACGGTTTGTAAAGGAGGGTTCGCTATGACCCAGACAGCAATCCCATATGTTTTCATGCGTGGCGGCACTTCCCGAGGGCCTTATTTTCGACGCTCTGATCTGCCTGAAGATAGGGATAAGTTGGCTGATGTTCTGGTCGCTGCCCTCGGGGCTGGACAAGCGCTCAATATCGACGGGATCGGTGGCGGTAACGCAGTGACGACCAAGGTGGCGATTCTGTCAGTCAGCGAGGACGACTGGGCCGATATCGACTATTTCTTCGCGCAGGTTTCTGTGGATGAGAAACTGGTCGATTTCAAACCCACCTGCGGAAACATCCTCTCAGGAGTTGGTCCAGCTGCGATCGAAATGGGATTGTTTCAGCCCAACGGCGATGAGACCGAAATCCGCATTCGCGCCGTCAATACAGGCGCCCGCGTCGTTGCCAAAGTGCAGACCCCGGGCGGCGAGTTGGTCTATGAGGGTGACGCGGAAATCGCCGGAGTTCCCGGCCATTCTGCACCGGTGAAACTGAGTTTCATGGGCGTTGTGGGCTCAGCAACAGGTGCATTTCTGCCCACTGGAAATTTGCGCGATACAGTGCAGGGGATCGAGCTGACGTGCATGGATGTCGCTATGCCGATGGCGATAGCCCGGGCGGCCGATTTCGGACTGACAGGATATGAAAGCGCCGAAGAGCTGGATGCCAATCGTGCTTTCTTTGATCGGATGGAGGCCGTGCGGATCGAAGCCGGGGAACGGATGGGTATGGGGGACGTATCGAAATCGGTAACTCCCAAATTCGGCCTGATGGCACCCGCCAGAGAGGGCGGAACCCTTGCGGTTCGGTATTTCATGCCATGGAAAAGCCACCCAACAATGGCCGTTACGGGTGCGCAATGCATGGCGTCTTGCGCTTTGACGCCCGGAACCGTCGCAGACGGGTTGCTTGATCGCCCGGATTCAAGCCCGGCTGACGTTGTGTTGGAGCACGCCTCAGGCCAGATCGAAGTTCTGGTGGACTTCTCAAACGACGAGGAGTTCAACGTGAATGCCGCCGGTCTGGTGAGAACAGCGCGTAAATTGGCGGATGGGCATGTTTATGTACCGGAATCTGTGTGGAACGACAGTTGAAAAGGCGGCTCTCCAAAGGTATACTATGGTATACATTATGAGGATGCCTCGATGGATGACTATTCTGAATGCCTCGATATCGCGCGTCAGGAACTCAGGCTGGCGCAGTCGGCTCTGCGGAGGGACATCGCGGACTACCCGACACCGATTGCTGGGTGCGATGAGCAATTCAACCATTTGCTGGATCAGCGCGAACGTGTTCGCAACGCGTTAGAAGCGCTCGACACACGTCATTTTGTGCCGACACCAAGAAAACTAAGCACCGAGTAGGGTAGAGATAGTCGATGAAAGTTCACATTCTGGATGATTGGTTTGACACTCTGCAGGGCCTGCCCTGTTTTGAGAAGCTATCTCTCCATGACGTGAAGGTCTGGACAGACCATGTCGAAGATACCAGCGAATTGGCTGAACGCTTGCAGGAGGCTGAGGCGCTGGTGTTGTTTCGCGAGCGCACCAAGATCACCCGCGATTTGGTTGAAAAACTCCCAAACCTGAAATTGATCAGTCAGCGCAGCGTGTATCCGCATGTTGATGTGCAGGCATGCTCGGATAACGGTGTGCTGCTTTGTTCGAACATGCATGGCGGAACGCCCTCATATGCAGCAGCTGAACTGACATGGGCGCTGATCATGGCCGGGATGCGCGATTTGCCAGCGCAGATGGCCTCGGTCAAAGCTGGGCGTTGGCAGGCCGGGGTTGGCAAGACCCTGAGAGGGCGGCAACTGGGGCTCTATGGATATGGTCGCATCGCCCGCGCCGTTGCTGGTTACGCCGAGGCATTCGGGATGAATGTGGTCTGGTGGTCTTCGGACGAAGGCCGGGCAAGGGCGCAGGCAGACGGCGTGCAGGTCGCAGCAAGCCGCGAAGCGTTCTTTGCCGATAGCGATGTTGTCTCGGTCCATGTTCGCCTAAAGCCAAATACACGCGGCATCATAGCAGCGTCGGATTTCTCGCAGATGCAACCGGGAGCAATGTTTGTGAACACATCCCGGGCCGGGCTGATCGCTCCGGGTGCTTTGTTGGATGCGCTGAACGCGGGTCGCCCGGGCAAGGCCGCAATCGATGTCTTTGATGCCGAGCCCCTGACGGACCCGAATGACCCTTTGCTATCGCACCCAAACCTGATCGCGACACCGCATATCGGCTTTGTGACCGAGGACGAATTCGATCTGCAATTCGCAGATATTTTCGATCAGGTGAACGCCTATGCTGAAGGCGCTCCCATCCACATGATCAACCCCGAGGTTTGGACCAGCGCAGGATAAGATTGGCCGCTATAGGCGCGCCGATGATCACCAGCACGATCCTTGTCAGATGGTGTGTAATCACAAAGCCCAGATCCGCGCCCGAGACGATCGCCAATACTGTCATCTCTGCCTGTCCGCCGGGGGCAAAGGCCAAGAAAGCCTCGACCGGTTGGCCAAAGCCCAACGTGGTGACAACGGCGGTGAAAGCGGCGGCAAGGATGGCAAGGACGATGACATAGGCGAAGCCCGCTGCAACCACCCGACGGAGTTCGACCCAAGTGACGCCCACGAATTTCACGCCTATCCCGCAACCGATAAAAAACTGCGCTGCAAGGATGGCCTCGCGCGGTGGTCGGGTATGAATGAAGTCCCCCAGTGACAGGGCTGCTGTCAGGATCATTGGGCCGAGGATGGATGCTCCGAACAGGCCGATCCGCTCACCGCCTTTCCAGCCTATTAGGGCGGCCAGTACCATCAGCACCAGTTCATTTATAGGGAGGTCACGCGCAGGCTCTCCGATCGGATTGGTGAGTTGGGCATCGTAAAACACCGTTAGAAACAGCGGGGCCAGCGTCACGATGATCAACACGCGCGTACCGTGGATCAGGGAAAGTGTACGCGGGTTGGCGCCTGCTTCGGCTCCAAAGATGATCATGTCCTGCAATCCGCCAGGCATGGCGGCGTAAAACGCGGTCGTGGAGTCAAACCCCCAGATCTTGCGAAAGAAGGGCACGCCTACCAGTGCGATCAGCAGGATGAAGAACGGGACCAGTGCAATAGACGCGGCCATTTTCGGCAGCTCGGCGAAAAGGGCAGGGGTAATCGAAGCCCCAACTGCAACGCCTAGTATGGTGCGCGCTGCAACCGAGACCTGACCAAAACCTTCCATGGGGGCATGCGCCAGGGCAGCGATCAGACACGCGCTCATTGGGCCGAAAAGAAAGGGCAGCGGCAGGTTCAACGACCAAAATACTCCGGTGCCCAGTAGTGCAAGGACCAGTGTTACGGCCCGCTTTGTTAGGAGAGAAGGTGTTTTGTTTTGGGCGGGCAAGGCGCGGCTTCCAACAATATTGACTCGCTGTGTATCCAAATGTATACAACTGGACGCAAGAAGACAAGAGAGCGCTCGATGACCATTCAAGACGACCCCTTACAGCCTGGTCCACAAGGCAATTCAGCGTATCAACGCCTGCTGGACGAGATTCGGGATGGCACACTTCTGCCTGGCGAACGCCTGCGCGAGATTGAGCTGTCGGAACGGCTAGGCGTCAGCCGCACTCCTGTACGCGAGGCTATCCGGCAGTTGGAAGCAGACGGGTTGGTCACTCATGTGCCACGGCAGGGCGCAACCGTCCGCAGCCTCGATTATGCCGAAGTAATGGAACTCTATGAAATGCGAGCGGTGCTCGAGGGAACTGCAGCACGTTTAGCTGCGCGTGCGGCATCGGATGTCGAATTGGATGAGCTGAGCGTTTTGAATGATCGCTTGGCCGAGGCTGGTACCGGCTCGGAAGCGGCTCGGATCAACCGGATTTTCCACGCCACACTTTTGGACGCAGCAAAGAACCGGTTTCTTGCCAAGTCTATGTTGTCCTTGCAAAAAGCGCTGTTGATCCTTGGGCCCTCGCAATTGCTGGACGGTGATCGGGCCGAGACAGCAGTGGCAGAGCACAAGCGCGTCATGGCTGCCTTAAAAGCCCGCGATGGCGCAGCGGCTGAAACAGAAATGCGCGCGCATATTCAGGCCGCACAACGGATGCGCATTCGGGCGTTGCAAGAACGCGACCGGACAACCGACGAAAATCAATAGGTAGACAGGATATGGCCACCCAAAAGGAAGCTTATGATATCGCTGTGATCGGCGGCGGGAATGCTGCCCTCTGCGCGGCGATGACTGCTGCCGAGGCAGGCGCCCGTGTTCTGATCCTCGAGACGGCGCCAAAACCCTATCGTGGTGGAAACTCCCGCCATACGCGCAATTTTCGTTGTATGCATGGCGCTCCTCTCGGCCCGCTGATCGAAGAATACAGTGAAGATGAGTATCTTGAAGATCTGCTAAAGGTCACTGGCGGCAAAACCGACGAACATCTTGCTCGCCTCGCGATCCGAACCTCCGAGGAATGCCTGCCGTGGATGGAAGAACACGGGGTGCGGTTCCAACCCTCTCTGTCCGGGACATTGTCACTGGCGCGGACCAACGCCTTCTTCATGGGGGGCGGGAAGTCTCTGGTAAACGCATATTACCGAACTGCTGCTGGTTTGGGTGTCGATGTTCTGTACGAAGCTGCTGTCACGCATCTGGAGCTGAATGGTGATCGGATCGAGTGGGTCGACTACACCTATGAGGGCCAGTCTCATCGCATCACGCCCAAGGCGGTCATCGTTGCCTCGGGTGGGTTTCAGGCCGACACGGATTGGCTCACCCGTGCATGGGGTGAGCCTGCAAAGAACTTCCTGATCCGGGGTACTCCATACAACCGTGGCGTGGTTCTGTCTGATTTGCTGGATCAGGGTGTGGACAGCGTCGGCGATCCGACCCAGTGCCACGCCGTCGCAATTGACGGGCGCGCGTCGAAGTTTGACGGCGGTATCGTCACCCGCCTGGACTGCGTGCCGTTTTCAATTGTCGTGAACAAGAATGCGGAGCGGTTTTATGACGAGGGCGAAGACGTTTGGCCCAAGCGCTATGCGATCTGGGGGCGTCTTGTTGCGGCCCAGCCGGATCAAGTTGGCTATGTGATAATCGATGCGAAGTCGCTGAACCTGTTTATGCCCTCGGTCTTTCCACCGCTAAAGGCGGACACCTTGGAAGAACTGGCCGGAATGATGGATCTGCCTGCCGACAAGTTGAAAGCGACCGTTGCTGAATTCAACGAAGCATGCGGCGATACCGGTGGATTTCATCCGACCGAGTTGGACGGGGTCACGACCTCGGGTCTGACGCCGCCCAAGACGAACTGGGCGCGTCCGATCACGGAGCCGCCCTTTTATGGCTATTCGCTGCGCACCGGCGTGACCTTCACCTATCTGGGCCTGAAGGTTGACGACACAGCGCAGTGCTCGACCCCTGACGGCAAGATCAAAAACCTTTGGGCTGCCGGCGAGACGATGGCCGGGTCAATCTTGGGGCAAGGCTACTTGGCCGGGTTCGGCATGACTATCGGAACCGTTTTTGGACGCATCGCAGGACGTGAGGCCGCCGCTTATGCAAACTGAACTAATTCAAGAAGCCCGCCGTCAGGCCGAGATTTGCAATGCCTGCCGGTATTGCGAGGGCTACTGCTCAGTCTTTCCATCCCTGCATGCGGAACGCGCGTTTTCCGACGGAGACATAACGCAACTCGCCAACCTCTGCCACAACTGCCGAGGCTGCTACTATGCCTGTCAGTACACAGCTCCGCACGAGTTTGACCTGAACCTGCCGAAAGCTCTGGCCGAAGTGCGGCGGGACAGCTGGGAAAGCTTCGCCTGGCCGCAGCCTCTGGCGCGCCGGTTTCACACTCACGGCGGGGCTATTGCCTTGGCACTGGTAATTGGATTTGCCCTGTTGTTCTGGGCAATTCGCGCCATTGGATCAAGCGGAGGAGAGGGGTTCTATGCTGTCCTGTCCCACAATGCGATGGTCGCAATCTTTGCGCCGGCATTCTTGTTACCACTCTTTAGCGTGGCTATCAGCCTAAGGCGCTATTGGGCGGAAGTCGGGGGCAAACCCCTCCAATTGTCTGATTTGCAGGCCGCCTTCAAACGCGCTGGCAAGATGCAGGATCTGGCTGCCGGGCATGGTGAGGGATGTAACTTTGAAGATGAAGATCGGTTCAGCCAAGGGCGCCGTCACATTCACCACGCTATCATGTACGGCTTCCTGCTGTGTTTCGCGTCGACCTCGGTGGCGACGGTTATGCACTACGGGTTCGGGTTGCACGCGCCCTACGGGTTCTGGTCCCTGCCAAAACTCTTCGGCGTATCCGGAGGTATCCTGCTGACAGTGGGATGCGGAGCTATGGTTCTGCTCAAGCAAAAATCTGATCGAGAGCTTGGCGATCCGTCTGCTTGGGGTGGTGACATCGGTTTCATCCTGCTGCTCGGTTTTGTCGGCCTGAGCGGACTAGTCCTTTACGCCCTTGGTTCAACGTCTCTGATGCCTGCGCTGCTTGCCATCCACCTTGGATCGGTTCTGACTTTCTTCCTGCTAATGCCCTACACCAAGATGGCTCATGGCTTCTACCGGCTCGCGGCTTTGATCAGAGACGCGCAGCGGAAGAGAGAATTGTCATTTGTTTGCAAGTAAATAACCAGCGCCAAGTGAGCAGAAGAAATCGATCTTGAAGCGTACCTGATGTCAACTAGGCGCGTTTCTTCAATTGACAACATCGGCACAAATGGCAGCTTTGTCCGCGTTTCGATCATCCAGCAAAAATCAGATTGCGCAGGCGCAGCGAATGGCAGGTTCGACGGGCTGCGACGTAGCATCGCTTTTGGCGGCTGGATGTTCCCTTTGGGACGATTGCTTAGTCGTTATGCAATAACAATTCGGTTTTTCAAAACTTCTCTCGGACTGATGCCAAGCGTTTGTCGGAACATGTAGCTGAACGCGCTCGTCGACTCGTATCCCATGTCAAACGCCACGGAAATTACACTTGCACCCGATGCAAGCAGTGATACGGCATGAAGGACCCTTACGTGCCGCAACCATTTTGACGGTGGCATGCCCGTTTCTGCAATGAAAAGTCGTTCAATGGTCTTTCGACTTGCAGGCACATCCGACAACCAAGCCACCACCGAACGAACGCTGCCAGGGTCATCAAGGGCAGTTTGAGCAATTCCCTGTAGTCGCGCGTCTTTGGGCAAAGCCAGAGTGAGCGGTACGTCCTTTGCAGCGAGCAGCTCGTGTCTGAGAAGGGTGTGCAGCGCTGCGTTATGAGCGGTCGTGCGTGTATTTGTAGCTTCAGGCATCGCGGCAACAAACAGCGCATCAAGAACCGGCGTCATCGCGACGACCCGGCAGGCGGAACCAAGCCGCACCGCCTCATCACAATTGACATCCACGTAGTGCATGACGTTGTTCGAACCGTAGCGCATCCAGTGCTGTTGGTCGGGGGGGATCCAAATCGCCATGGCCGGGCTTAGGAGCAGAACTCGGTCAGGTGTGCCCACATACATCGAGCCCGAAGCTGCGGAGATGAGTTGGCCAAAATCGTGACTATGCCAGTCGTAGCTTTCGCCTGACACTGGCTTGATTGTCTCCCCGACATATCTGGGGCGATCAGCTTGTTTTGTTAAGCCTTCAGACAATGACGATTCCTCGATGGTAGTAGCCTAGTTTTCGACAGACAGGCATATCACCGCTAGCTAGGTATTACTAATTCTTTGGGCATTGGGTCCGATGTGCCGCTCTGAAAGAAAAAGCTACCATGACAAACCGAACCCTGTTGGCCTGGTTCGTCGTGGGCCACTTCGCGAACGACTGGCCAATCGCAGCCCTGTGGCTGATTGTGCCCGCTGCTGGCCTCTCAATGCACCTTTCGCCTGCCGAGGTCGGCTTGCTTTTCACGCTGTTCACCATTGGCGGTGCTCTGGCCTATGTGCCAGCAGGTCTAGTGGCGGACCATGTCTCCGACCGAGGTTGCCTTCTCGTCAGCACCTTCTTTTGGGTCGCTATCGGCTACGCGATTGCGTCACTGGCTTCGGGGTTTTGGAGCCTGGCCGTACTTTTGGCGATTGCTGGGATGGGAAATGCGGCCTGGCATCCGATTGCAACTGGTGTGTTGACGAGCACCAACAGGAATACTCGCGCCCGTGCCTTGGGTATACATGCGGTTGGCGGTTCGCTCGCTGAAGTCTTGGCTCCACTCTCCGCCGGTTTGGTTCTATCGACGGTCGATTGGCGTGGTGCTCTGGTCGTTTCGGTACTGCCGACTGTTTTCGTCGGTCTTTGTTTTCTTAGGGTGGCTGAAGCAGTCCCTGCCGTCAAAAATCCGCGTGTGAACCGACAAGACATTTCGGAGCTGATGCAGGCATGGCGGAGCCGAAGCGGGTTACGCCTCGTCGCGACAGTTTCACTCTACAACATGTTACTGATCGGATTGTTGAGCATGATACCGTTCTATCTGGCGACAGCTCACGGTTTTGCACCAGGAACCATCGGGATCGCCTTCGCGGCTATTGTCTTTAGTGGTGCACTGGCTCAGCCCTGGGTTGGATCAATTTCCGACAGGATTGGCCGCTTGCCAGTACTTGCAACCGGAAATGGGCTTGCGGCCTTGGCAATTGGCACACTGATTTTCGATCCTCCGTTCTGGATCATGATCGCCATGATGACGCTCGGGGTAGCGTCGTTGGACGCAGTTCGGCCGGTGATCCTTGCGGCGGCTGTTGATCATTCGGATCGAAGTGAAGGCACCACGCTGGGTTTTGCATTCGCGATATTGGATGGCGTAGGCGCGTTTGGAGCGGCGCTAGCTGGAGTAGCGGCAGGTTTTTCATGGGGTGTCATGTTTGGCCTCTGCGCCGCACTTGCAGTTGCTGTAACATTACTAAGCGTTGGGGGCCTGCGTAAGTCAAAGCGATTTAACGTATCCACTTCGGTGGCCCCGAGAGGTGGAAAACGTATGACGATCGAAGAAGCCAAAGCTGAGCATACGCGCCGATACTGGTTCCTCTAGGCAAAAGTTTGGTATCGCTAAGGGTATTTAGACAGATTTCGGTTAGCAAAATGACAACCTTTTAAGGAACCTAGACAATGATCGCATACATTACTGTTGGTGCCGACGACTTGCGGCTTGCGGAACGGTTTTATTCCGCATTCCTGCCGGATCTTGGTTATCAGCTGGAGTACTATCACGGTGATCTGAGCTACGCGCTACCTGCGAAACCAGGACAAACACCAAACCTACCTGAGTTCTATGTCAAATCCCCTTTCGATGGGTCTCAGGCTTCGGCTGGAAACGGGACAATGATTGCCTTTGAGGCACGCAGTCAACAACAGGTTCGCGACCTTCATTTCGCCGCTGTTGAGGCCGGTGGGTCCGACGAGGGCGCGCCGGGCTTCCGAGAGTATTACGGACCAAACTTCTTCGTCGGATACCTGCGCGACCCTCAGGGCAACAAGATCGCATTGTTCTCAAGCGATCCGAGCGAACCGGGGCGGGATGGATGACAGCAAAGGTAATGACGCAATGGCCATCAGAATGCAGCCTTGGCCAAAGTCGCAAAGATTGTTATGCCTCGTTCACGGTCGGCAGACACCGAGGCGTCGCTGCTCCTTTTGGAGAGCTAAACCTGCCAAAAAGAACAAACGGCATAGCACCCATTCACTCAAGATGAGAGCGCCGTTTCGTCAAGCCAGCGACCGACGACCCAGCACTGGCGCTCGAATTGGATGACCCATGCCTAAACTTCCTTTGCCGTTGTACACCGACGACCTGACTGGCTTTGTACGCTCCCTGTCCAAACAGTTGGGCGACGCAAGCCCGTCGCATTTGGTACTCATGAACATGGCTGCGCGTGCCGTGGGCTTTCAAAACCTACAACATATGCGATCGGTTCATGCGGCTGGGCAAAGACTTGTCCGCTCGACTAACGAGCCGCCTTTTGATGCCCGAGCCGTAGAGCGAGCCGTACATCAATTCGATGCTGTTGGTCGCCTCATTCAATGGCCGTCCAAGCGCAAAGTGCAGACGCTTGCGCTTTGGGCGCTTTGGGCGAGACTTCCTGCTACAAAGCCTATGCAAGAACGTGAGGTAAATGAACGCCTTGCCCTGGACCACCTCTTCGAAGATCCCGCAACACTTCGCCGAACAATGGTTTCCTGCGGTCTTCTCACCCGCCGCAACGATGGAACAGACTACCGACGCATCGAACAGGAACCGCCAGCGGAGGCAAAAGCTCTGATCAAAGCTCTAAGCCTGCGACGTCGGACAAACTCACAAACAGCGAAGGAGGTGGGCCATGCATGAGGGTTCATGTCTCTGCGGCGCCGTGCGGATCGAAGTGGACGGTCACCTAACGCGGCCAACTGCTTGCCACTGCCAGCAATGCCGTAAGCATTCTGGTCACTACGAAGCCTCAATCGACATTCCCCGGACGGCGCTTCGGGTAGAAGGAGAAGACGCAGAGCGATGGTACCATTCATCCGAGAAGGTCCGGCGGGGTTTCTGCGGCGCGTGAGGGTCAACATTGTTCTGGGATCCGATCCACCATGACTGGACGGCTGTTGTCATGGGCACATTCGACGGACCAACGAACACCTCGCTCTCGCTGCATGTCTTTGTGTCAGAGAAAGGCGACTACTACTAAATCGATGATGGACTGCCACAGAACGAACGGTAACGCTGTCTATCGTTTCATTTGGAGGACAGGAGCAGAAACGGTTCCCGTTTAAGTTTCCTCATTCGATCGGCCCCAAAATTCAGGGCCGTGTCAGCGCCCAGAACCGCAAGGGTAGGGCGACGGCTGCTACCACCAAACCCAGAGTATAGCCAATCCAGACACCAACCGCTCCGAGATCGAAAAGGAACCCCAGTGTATAGCTAGCCGGCAAGGCAAGTGGCCAATAGGCAGTCAGAGTGATGATCGTCGGCAGGTTCATGTCCGACATTCCCCTTAGCGCACCCAACGCGGTTCCCTGAACGCCATCCGCAACCTGCAGCAGTGCCACGATAAAAAACAACGTGACCGCGAGGTCAATGACGGCCGGGTCGTCCGACATGCTTTCCGCCATCAACCGCCCCGCAGCAATGAAGACGATGGCGGCAATCGCCTGCCAGAGCGTGACCATCGCAAAGGACGCCTTCAGGATCGGTCTGAGCCTTTCCTGACTACCTGCGCCGACTGCAAGACCCACACGGATCGAGGCCGCGCCCGCCATGCCCAGCGGGATCATATAGGCCAGCCCCGCAAGCGCGTTGACGATTTGGTGGGCGGCTAGCGCCTCGGCCCCCAACCAGCCCATCATCAGGCCCACTACGGCGTAGGCTCCGCCTTCACCCGCATAGCCAAGACAGAGCGGCAGGGCGTCTTTGGCCTGTGACCAGACGTCCGCCCATGCAACGGTCACCCGCTGACGAAAGGCGGCCAGCCCAGGCGCGCGTATCAACACATAGATCCCGGCAACCAGCGACGTACATTGCGAGAGTATGCTGGCCAGACCAGCGCCCAGAATTCCAAGATCAAGGATGTGAATGAAGGCATAGTTAGCGGGTACGTTGAAGAGGACGCCCAAATAAGACAGCGCCACGGCCGTCCAGGGCCGTCCAACGGCGTCGAACAGAGCCTTCAGGCCAAAGAACAGAGTGAAAGGCACGATCCAAATCGCCATCGACATCCAGTACGGGAACAAGATCGCCAGAACCTCCTTCGGTTGACCCAAAGGCCCCAGCAACGGATAGAGCGCGATCATCACCAATGCCGCGCCGCCGCCGCCCAGAAGGCACAGCAACAGCCCGCTGCGCAACGCCAGCGCAACCCGCGCGGCATCGCGTGCGCCCTCGGCTTGGCTGATCTGTACGGAAATAGCGGTGATCACGCCCCAAAGAGTGGAAATCAAGATAATCAGAACGGCCGTGGTCACGCCAGCCGCCGCTAGCGGAACCGTCCCGAGCGGAGAAATCATCGCCGTATCTACGACTCCGATCAATAGCGCTGCGGCCAGCCCGACCATCAGTGGGACGGCCAATCGGATCAGCGGTGTAAATTCGGCGCGGGTGGGCGCCTGCGAAATCAGGATTTGGTCTGTCATGGGTCACCTACCGGAGAAGATCCGGCGAAAACGTCGCGGTAAGGAGCTTTAGGCTCAGAATGAAAAAGGGCTGCTCAGCCCTGCGACGGGAACACCATGAAATTGGTCCTTTTAGGGACAAGTTAACAGGAAAGGTTCTAGGGGAAGAATTGTTCGGCGTCCAGATCGCTTTTGCAGGTTGTTTGTCGAACTCTGCCAAGGTCAGGAATGAGCAAGGTTCACTGGGACGTGGTGGGGCTCTGGTAAAACCATGATTTAATTGGCAGCCTCTTGGGCAAGGTCACGCAGAAATTTGGCACTTTGGTCGTCGGCCGGAAAAAACAGCTCAATCTTCAAATCGTCCAGCGTGACGTCCGCGACTGTGCTGAATTGCGCAATGGTTCCAAACATGGAAAGCCTCTGACCACCAAAGCGGTATATCGTAGAAATTGTCGGCCCGATCGCCGCATCACTGCGGGCGTGCCCTTGTTGTGACAGAGCGCGCGCCGCGGTGTCCAGTGCGGGTATGCCGCCTGCGTTGGCGCTTTCTGCGCGCAGCCGCAACATCGTGTGATGCGCGACCTCGGGCCAGTTTTCGACAAGCTCAGGCATCACCGGACTGGTCAGCAGGTCCAGCAGGCTTTGCCCCTCGCCGATCCCCAGCGGCTTGAAAAGCCTTTGTGCTCCGCTGTTGAGCATCACAACATTCCAGAGTCGGTCCAGAACCATTCCTGGGTAAGGGGCATGCCGCCGAAGTGTCCATTTGACTGCATCTCGGATGGGTGACATCGCCGCGCCATCAATCGGCGTTGTCGCAAAACGCGGCGCGAAACCTTCGGCGCGCATCATCTGATTTCGGGTTTCGACCGGAAGGTTCATGACCTCTGACAGGTGAAGGATCATGTCTAGGCTGGGCCGGGACCGCCCTGTTTCAAGAAAGGAGATATGGCGCGCGCTGACCTCAGCTTCGATCGCAAGGTCCAACTGGCTCATTCTGCGTCGTTTTCGCCACTCTTTCAGCATGCCGGGATAGGGTGTCATGACCTGATTTTAGCAAGGGTCCGAACAGAATTCACTTACCTCTGAGGTAATTGATTTGGACCCGCCGCAAGTCTCATGAAGAGCAAATACTGAAAGGAGAAAATCATGACCCAACAACAGTTAGCAATGCGTATTTCAGGCGGAGTTCTTGTTGCAACCGGGGTGCTCTTTGCTCTGGCCGCACTGCCGTTTCTGCACCCCGTCGCGCATATCTTTCTGCAAGTCGCGTATTGGCCAATTCACGCCGTTCCCTCGGAACTGACGGTTCCAGTGCCTTTACTGCTGGTTATCACCGGTGGCCTGACGGTCGGTCTGGGAGGAATGCAATGGGCGCTGGGCACATACGTTGCCCCGGTATCGGCGGTGGCTGCGACCAAGACTGCTCAGATTGCGGCATGGTCCTGGTTTTGCGTCGATAGCTCAGGCTCGATTTTGGTCGGGGCGCCCCTCAACGCCGTACTAAACATGTCCTTTCTGGTCCTGATCCTGTTGTCTTGCCGTGCCGGCTCGGCAAGCAAACACGTAACATCCTGACGTGAAGTGGAATTCACCGGGTTTGAAGAGAACGACTGGCTGTTCTGAAAGAGCTTCAATGGTCGAGACGAATTCTACGGCAGTTTCTACATTGGACATGCCGGTGTTCTCAAAGGCGTTGCTGTTTTCGACACTTGGTTTGAGCCGCTCGTATATGTCCGAAAAGTGCTAGTTCGACGACCAGCGGATTTGCCTTTGCAGAGAAGGGCAGAACAGCGAGCTGCGTACGCGGCAATATGATTGGTATCCGAAAATAATCTCTGGGCCTTGACCAACAGAACCACTCCACCTCAAGCAAAATCTGTAGGGCGCTCCAATAGAGGAGGTGAGAAGGCCTAAACGCAGGTAATTTGTTTGGCGTGATCGCAATGGTCGGTCTTCAGTTCATTCGAAGGCGCCGAAATCCGCCGCCTGAATGTCGCAAATTCTAACAAGATGTACGCTCTGACCGACAGTCTCACATCGCCAAACTTGGTTTCTTCCGCAGATCATCAAGGTTCTGGATCAATCTGAAGGAGGAGACCCATATGTCAGGGAATGAAGACAACATACGGCAGCCCGGCTTACTGCTGGCGCTCGCGCCAATAGTGCTGACCCTGTGTGTGCTCGGGTTGCAACTATTCTATTTCGGTGACTTTACCCCGCATATCCCGTTAGCATTCGGGATCGCGATCACCGGCATCGTTGGCCTCATGTTGGGTCACAAATGGCCCAGTATCGAAGAGGGTGTTTTCCACGTTATCAATATCTCACTGCCTTCCGTTTCGATTCTGATCACAGTGGGAATGATCATCGGCGTGTGGATCGCAAGCGGAACTGTGCCAACGCTGATCTACTATGGTCTAAAGATTTTGTCGCCTGAGCTTTTCCTTGCCGCAGGAATGGTCCTTTGCTCAATTGTCTCTGTTTCACTGGGCACTTCGTGGGGAACGACGGGCACTGTCGGTTTGGCTCTGATGGGGATCGGTGCGGGATTTGGTATTCCAATGTATTGGACAGCGGGGGCGGTCGTCTCCGGCGCATTCTTTGGAGACAAGATCTCACCTTTATCGGACACGACGAACTTGGCACCAGCCGTAACTGGAACCAATCTGTTCGATCACATTCGGAACATGCTTCCAACCACTGTTCCTTCGATGCTGATTGCACTTTTGATCTACTTTGTCGTTGGCTTCACTTTGATCGACACGTCCCAGGTATCGTTTGACCGCATTCATGCAATCACGACGGCACTGGATGACGCGTTCTGGATTTCGCCGATCATGCTGTTTCCAGCCGTTCTGGTCATTGCGCTGGCGGTCATGAAACAACCTCCGATCCCGTCACTGTTTGCAGGCGCCGTTGCGGGTGGAATCATGGCTATCTTCTGTCAGGGAGCTGGACTGCATGAGACGTTCACCTTCGCCAATAGCGGCTATTCGATCGATACTGGGATTCCGGAGATCGATCCCCTGCTGAACCGCGGAGGTATTCAGTCGATGATGTGGACGATTTCACTGGTGCTACTTGCCCTGGGCTTTGGTGGAGCGCTTGAACGCGTCGGTTGCCTTCAGGCCATCATCAAAGTTGTCATGTCGAAGGTGAAAACGTTTGCCGGAATTCAAACCTCGGCCATCTTGACGTCTGTCGCGACCAACACCGTTGCAGGTGACCCCTATCTGTCAATTGCACTGCCTGGACGGATGTATGCACCGGTCTATCGCGCGATGGGCTATTCCCCACTAAACCTGTCCCGGGCGGTCGAGGAAGGCGGAACCCTAGTGTCCCCTCTAATCCCGTGGAATGCAGGTGGTGCGTTTGTCATCATGGCGCTTGGTTTGGGTATCGCAGACGGCAATTTCGAAAACCTGCTGTATATTCCGCTTGCATTCGCTTGCTGGCTTTCACCGGTCATCGGTATCTTCTATGCCATGACAGGGCTTTTTTCGCCTAAAGCAAGCGAAAAAGAAGTCCGCTCCTGGGAGGAAAGCGGCGAACCTGTTGCACAGATGAGTGCGTAATCTTCCTGCACCAACACCAAAGGAGGTGTTGGTGCCCTTCATCCGCCTTGGTCGATACTGGGAGGAGAGAATATGGACCCGAGAAACTTTGTCCCAAAGGGCGCGGCCAGCTATCGCATAGACTACGATGGACCGGCCAAGGAAATCTATTTTCTGCTGCTGCCAAAGCTGACAATGCTGGCCTTTAGCGCCGCAGTGGAACCTCTGAGGATCGCTAATCAGGTTACAAACAAAGAACTGTATAAATGGTTTCTGATTACTGAAAATGGAAATCCAGTCTCTTGTTCGAATGGTGTTGGAATTACGCCGGATTTTGCGTTGCACAATCTACCGCGATCTTCGCGGCTGTTTGTTTGCTCGGGAATTGAACCGGCAGAAAGTACGAACCCAAAGGTCCTGTCGTGGATCCGCCGCCAAAGAACCTTTGGGTGTAATCTGGGTGGTATTTGCACAGGGGCTTTCGCCCTTGCCAAGGCAGGAGTTCTGTCAGGCAAAAGGTTCACATTGCATTGGGAAAACCACCCTGCTTTCATCGAACATTTTGATGACTTAGAGCCATCGTCAAACCTGTATGAGATCGACAATGAGCTTATGACATGTGGAGGCGGAAATGCCGCAACCGACATGATTTTGGACATGATCGAATCCGATTTCGGAAATGACCTGGCGGTCATCGTTTCGGACATGTGTATTCACTTTCGGTCCAACAATAGTAAAACGCTCCAGAAATCAGCCTTTTCGGTAGCTCTGGGTAGTCGCAACCAGTACCTGATCAACGCTATGCAGATCATGCAAGAAAACCTGGAAGAGCCTCTAGATATCTCTGAAATAGCAGAAGCTGTGCGGATATCTCGTCGCCAGTTAGAGCGTCTCTTCCAAAAGTATGTCGAAACTTCGCCTGTTCAGTTTTATATCGAACTGCGCGTTTCGAGGGCCTACGCATTGCTCAGCGAAACCGAGATGGCGGTCGCGGAAATCGCGGCAGCTACCGGCTTTAGCAGCGCGACGCAACTTACTGCACGATTCAAGAAACGCTACGGCGAAGCGCCGACTTCATTCAGAAGGGGGTGGTCTGAAAGACGTGAATAATTTGTGTCTGAGCAGTCATAATTTAGGATATCTGAATGTACCCAAATACTCTCTCCGCGGACAACCGAAGGCCGTTTTGGAAACGCCGCAACGCGGCACCGTCAGTATGGCATATGTCCGCAAACGGCCGAGCTCTTAGTTCGTTCACTGCTAAAAAATTGGTCACAATTCACTGAATGCGGTCCAGAAATGGAGCAGAATGATCACCAACATCAAATCAACTAGACCCTTTGTGCTAGAACACTCTAAAGTGGTCAATGGCAGATTTGACCTTAAGTCATCGTCTATCCCAGGGGCATGAGCATGATCATAAGGGTTTTTCCTACCGCCACCGTTTTTTTGATCGCCCTCTCCGGCGCTCTTGTGGCTCAGCAGGGTCCTCCACCCGTGACGGTGGCAAAACCGGTTGTGAAGTCCATAGTTGAAGATGATGAATTTGTCGGTCGCTTCGGCGCCGCGGCTGACGTGGACGTCAGAGCGCGGGTTTCCGGTTTTCTGGACCAGGTGCATTTCAAGGACGGAACTCTTGTCGAACAGGGCGATTTGCTCTTTACGATCGACCAGCGTCAGTTTCGCACTGCATTGAGACAAGCCCGGGCACAGATCAGCATTGCTGAAGCAACAAGTGCCTTTACGACTGATCAGCTTGAACGCGCCGAGGCTTTGATCAGAAATGGCAATATCGCGGAGAGCGTGGTGGACCAACGTCGCGAAGCTTTTCTTGCGGCGCAGGGTGCGTTGGAACAAGCGCGCGCTGCACTGGAATTGGCCGAGCTTGATCTGGAATACTCGGAAATCCGAGCGCCAATGTCAGGGCGTATCGATCAGGCCCGGGTTGATCCTGGAAACCTGATCATAGCCCAAGATACCCTTTTGACATCAATCGTCTCGACCGACCCGATTTATTTCTATTTCGACATAGATGAACGCTACTTTCTGGCATACGCGCGAGATGCGCGTGCCCGGGGATCCGTTCTGCAAGAAGGCGCAGACAATCTTCAAGTTCAGGTAACTGTGGCTGACCGTAGCATACCGCCTCAGAACGGAATTCTGGATTTCTCAGAAAACCGCATTGACGACGAAACCGGGACTATGCGTGTACGCGCAGTTCTGCGCAACCCGGATGAGCTTTTGACACCCGGTCTGTTCGGACGCGTCAACGTTCCCGGATCGCTTCCCTACGAGGGCATTCTGATCCCGGATGAGGCGATTGCATCCGATCAGAACCGAAGACTTGTCATGACAGTGGATGCTGAAGGCAATGTCATTCCAAAGGAAATCCGACCGGGCCCCAGAATAGACGGCTATAGGGTCGTGCGAGAAGGTTTGGATGGGTCGGAGACGCTGGTCATCGAAGGTCTTGTTCGCGCTCGTCCGGGCACGGTCGTTGCTGCGGAATTGATCGAGCTGCCGTTGGTCGCAGAAAACTGATATGGGGCGTTTTTTTGTCACTCGACCCATCTTTGCGATCGTTGTCGCGGTTGTGACAACCATCGTTGGGTTGCTCGCGTATTTCGAACTGCCCGTTGAGCAGTACCCGGAAATCGCGCCTCCATCGATTGTGGTCAGGGCGAGTTACCCCGGAGCAGACGCTGAAACAATTGCCGCCACGGTCGCGACCCCGTTGGAGCAAGAGATCAACGGTGTTGAGGGCATGCTCTACATGTCGTCATATTCGACGGCTGACGGTTCCATGTCGCTGACGATCACGTTTGAACTGGGCACCAATCTCGACGCTGCTCAGGTTCTTGTCCAAAACCGCGTTTCCATCGCTGAACCCCGCCTTCCACAAGAGGTAAGAGCGCTCGGCGTCACGACCAACAAGTCTTCACCCGACCTCATGATGGTCATCCATATGCTCTCACCCGATGAGACTTTTGACCAACTTTATGTATCTAACTACGCCCGTTCGCGTGTCAGAGATCGCCTTGTGCGTCTTGATGGTGTCGGCGATCTGATTATTTTCGGTGAACGAGAGTTTTCGGCGCGCGTGTGGTTGGACCCGGACCGGCTTGGCTCGCTAGGATTGACGTCCGGAGATGTCGTCGCGGCGCTGCGCGAACAAAACGTTCAGGTTTCGGGCGGTTCCTTGGGATCACCGCCCAATGCGACCGACAGCGCCTTTCAAGTGACGCTCACAACGCAAGGTCGATTGGAAGATCCACGCCAATTTGGTCGGGTTATCGTCAAGTCGACTGACGACGGGCGCGTCGTACGAGTTAGGGATGTGGCGCGGGTTGAAATCGGAGCACGCTCCTACGTGACAAACTCGTACCTTAACAACAAACCGGCTGTGGCCCTCGGCATTTTCCAACGACCAGGTTCGAACGCATTGGCGTCGGCGGATGAGATTTTGGCGGTTGTAGAAGAGTTGTCACAGGATTTCCCATCCGGGCTTGAGTATCAGGTGGTGTACAACCCTACAGAATTCATCGAAGCCTCGGTGAACGCGGTCTATCGAACTTTGTTCGAAGCCGTATTGCTGGTTGTTGTTGTGATCGTTGTTTTCCTTCAGAGCTGGCGAACGGCCATAATACCGTTGATCGCCATTCCCGTGTCACTTATCGGGACATTTGCCGTGATGTTGGCGCTTGGATACTCTCTGAATTTGCTAACGCTGTTCGGGCTTATTCTGGCGATCGGGATCGTCGTTGATGATGCCATCGTTGTGGTCGAAAACGTTGAACGAAACATCAAAAACGGCATGTCTCCGAAAGATGCGTCCGCCCGCACCATGGACGAGGTCCAAAATGCGATCATCGGGACAACACTGGTTCTGATTGCTGTCTTTGTGCCAGCCGCTCTGGTTCCCGGCATTACCGGCCAGTTCTATCGGCAATTTGCTGTCACGATTTCCGTCGCAACAGTTATTTCGACCATCAATTCACTTAGCCTTTCGCCAGCGTTGGCCGCCGTGATCTTGAAGCCAAACTCCAGTGCACCAACACGAAATCCGCTGGCCTTTGTCACAGACCCGCTCAGCAATGGCTTCAACCGGGGATTTGATGCAATGGCGTCCGCTTATGGTCGGACCGTGCGCGCATTGTCTGGTTCAACCGGGATCCGCAGCATCGTCCTTTTGGTTTTTGCCGGGTTGATGGGCGGAACATACTGGATCACGACAAAAGTACCGACCGGGTTCATCCCGGAAATGGACCAAGGATACGCCATCGTCGTGGTGCAACTGCCAGATGGTGCAGCACTGGACCGGACCGACGATATCATCAGGCAAGCGACTGAGATAGCATTGGAAACACCCGGGGTCACAAATGCTGTGGCATTTGCGGGTTTCTCGGGGGCGACGTTTACCAATGCAAGCAATCAAGGTGTTATTTTTACCACCTTCGAGAGCTTCGAAAGCCGTCAGGAAAACGGGCTGACTGCAGGTGCTATTGTGGGCCAGCTTTTTGGCCGGATGCAGGCCCTGCGCGAAGCCTTTATCATCGCCATTGCACCTCCTGCGGTCCGCGGGGTCGGCACTGGTGGCGGTTTCAAGCTTCAGCTTCAGGAACTTGAAAGTGCAGACATGTCACGCGTGTTGCAATCTGCCTATGCTGTCATGGGCAGTGCAAGCCAGTCGGACAAGGTTCAGGGCGTGTTCACAACCTTTTCGTCCGGCTCACCGCAGCTTTACCTTGAGATCAATCGCGTTCGGGCACAAATGCTCAACGTCCCGATCGGCGAAATATTCGAAGCACTCTCAATCAACCTCGGGTCTGCCTATGTGAACGACTTTAATGCTTTCGGGCGTCTTTTTCAGGTACGCGCGCAGGCGGATGAGCCTTTCCGTCTGAACCAGAGTGATATTCGAAGTCTGCGAGTCCGTTCCGCAACAGGAGCTTTGGTTCCATTGGGCACCTTGGTTACAGTCCGCGAAACCGCGGGGCCCGCCTTGGTTCAGCGCTATAATCAACAGGTGTCTGTGCCGGTTCAGGGCTCGCCAGCACCCGGTGTGTCAACGGGTCAGGCATTGCTGGAGATGGAAGCACTCGCAGAAGCAGTCATGCCGCCGGGGTTGGATTTTGAATGGACCGAGCTTGCTTTGCAGGAACGAAATCAGGGCAACACGGCAGCATACATCTTTGCATTTTCAGTGCTGTTTGCCTTTCTGTTTCTCGCGGCGCTCTACGAAAGCTGGACACTTCCGATGGTCATTATTTTGATCGTTCCTCTCGCCGTCTTAGGCGCGATGCTGGGGGTGATGTTTCGAGGTATGGACAACAATATTCTGACGCAGGTTGGATTGATTGTTCTTGTGGGGCTTGCCGCAAAGAATGCCATTCTGATCGTGGAGTTCGCCAAACAAGCGCAGGAAGAACGTGGGTTGTCGGCTATTGATGCCGCTGTCGAAGCCAGCCAATTGCGCTTGCGGCCAATACTGATGACCGCATTCGCGTTTATACTCGGCGTTGTGCCCTTGATGATTGCAGTCGGCCCCGGTTCAGAGATGCGACAGGCTCTTGGAACGGCAGTATTCTTTGGCATGTCGGGTGTAACTCTGCTTGGACTGTTTTTCACACCTGTTTTTTATGTGGCCATGCGCACGGTATTCCCGATGCGGCAAACCACGACGTAGGCCAATGGTGCAGTGACCGTTGCATTGCATGGCTCATTGCACGGGAAGCAGCATGCGAAACGTCGGCAGTTCTAAGGCGGAAGCCTTAGTGCCGAATGAAAGGGTGAAAATCTCGAAATAGCCGCTAGGTCTTGTAGCAGCGCTGATCGTCAGGAGAACAGCAAATGGAGAGCCTCGCTGCCAATCTTCGCGAAATGACGCGAACGCCTTTGCACCAGAGCCATGTCGAAACCTTGAAAGCGTTAGGCACCGAAGTGAGTTTTGAGGCAGGCCAAATGATCGCTGAGGTTGGCGATCCAATGGACCAGTTTGTCTACATTGTCACCGGTCGGGTTGAGGTAATTGATCCACAAACACGAGAGGCTTATTTACCGACGTCCCTTGGGCCAACGCAGTTTCTGGGGGAGATCGCGTTTCTCAGCGGCGGGGTCTACTCGCTGCCGATGCGTGCTAGAGAGAAGACGCACGCTATCTCTGTGCCGCGCGAAAAGATGCTGGATGCAATGTCTCGCATTCCAGAGATGTCAGACATCGTCATCACTGTCTTTTCCGCACGTCGCCGACGTCAAATCGAAGACAACGACAGCTCTCTTAAACTGATTGGCGCTGATCTGGATCGCAACATCCGTCAAATCGAAGAGTTCGCGATCCGAAACAAGATCCCATTCCAAACGATGGACCTGGGTTCTAAGACTGCATGTGAGGTCGCGCAGGCCTGTCACCTGACAGGCCATCAGCCGGCGGTAATCTTTGGCGACAGCTTGGTGGTTGACAACCCGACCCCAGCCACGGTCGCCCGATTGCTCGGGCTCGAACAGTCTTACGATTGTCGAGAGGTCATAGATGTATTGATTGTCGGAGGTGGCCCGGCCGGGGTCGCGGCTGCGGTCTACGCTGGAGCGGAAGGGCTGTCTGCGATTGTTGTGGAGGACCTCGCGGTTGGGGGGCAGGCTGGGACATCCAGTCGGATCGAGAATTACATGGGCTTTCCGACAGGCATCTCGGGTGCAGACCTTGTATGGCGAGGGGAAGTCCAAGCCATGAAGTTTGGCACTCGATTTGTTCGCCCAAAACGGGCCACTCAATTGCAACGTCAATCTGATGGCGTGTTTTGTGTAACGCTGGATAATGGGCAAAAGCTAAGGGCACGTTCGGTCGTAGTCGCCACGGGGGTCCAGTACCGGCGCCTGCCGTTGGACAGGCTGAAAGACTTTGAGGGTTTAGGCATCTACTATGCCGCGACTGAAATGGAAGCGCGCTATTGCAAGGGCGCAGAAGTCGTCGTCGTTGGGGGCGGAAACTCCGCGGGGCAGGCGGCGATGTACCTGTCGCGATCCGCAAAACATGTCCATGTACTGGTGCGAGGAGACAGCTTGGCTGCATCGATGTCCGATTACCTGCTGTCAAGGTTGGAGGCGGACCCGGCGGTCACCATCCACTACAAGTCCCAGCTAAAGACACTTCTTGGGGACAAATCCATGTCCAAGGTTATCATTGAGCGTGACGGATCAGACTGGCCACTCGATTGTAGCGCCGCTTTTGTTATGGTTGGGGCTGCACCCAATACCGAATGGCTGTCGCAGAGCTGCCAGCTGGACGCACGCGGCTTCGTGGTCACGGGCAACGAGGCCAATGCCGGATCATCTTTCGCAACGTCTTGTCCCGGGATATTTGCCGTGGGCGATGTGCGCGCAGGGTCGGTCAAGCGCGTTGCCTCTGCGGTGGGTGAAGGGTCAGTTGTCATATCCCAAGCTTGGGAATACCTGCAAAACTGAATGCTTTTATCCGCGTAAGAGCTACTTCGCTGTCGTGCCTAGGCTTGCCCAGCTACAACCAGACAGAGTTTTTCCTTTGCCAACGCGGTCTCCAGCTAGGCCTTAATTGATAGGTTGTTTTGAACCTCAGGGGAGTGTGGGTCAAAAATGGGTGCGCTTCATTCGCGTTTTTGGCTTGTTGGTCAGGAAGGTATAAATGTCGTCACGATACACTTTGATATTGTGCAAATTGGAAGCAGAAACGCTTGCAACCTGCGACGGCAGTATTTGACTTAATTCCCATTCGGCGGAGCCAGATTTGACAGAAATCGACGCGCAAAAATTCGCAATGGAGGCCGAAAGAAGACTCACAAAGGCCGAGCAGCGCGGACTACGCTTGGCGATTGCTTGTCGCACCTTCATTACCGCTGCAGCATTTTTCTGGTATTTGGGTTCAACATTGTTGTTTCCTGAGTTCAGTACGCGCCGGGTTACGACCTTCGCATTGTTCGCGTTCACTGCAATCGGCGTCGCCCATCTCGTTTTGATTGGCACCAGCTATGACAGGGCCTGGATCAAGTATGCCGTTTACGCACTGGATTCATTGGCCATCTGTTCACTTTTTGCGCTCGTCCCCATCAGCAGGGCCGACGACGTACCGCAGATCATCGCGTTCCGCGCTTACGGAATATACTACCTTTTTCCAATAGTCGCTTTGTCGTGCCTCAGCCTTTCCTGGCGTCTTGTGCTCTGGACTGGGGGCCTTTGCGTCGGTGGATGGTGGGCGGCATTCATTTGGGTCACGTGGCC
Source organism: Ruegeria sp. BG3 (assembly GCF_056538485.1). Taxonomy (NCBI): domain Bacteria; kingdom Pseudomonadati; phylum Pseudomonadota; class Alphaproteobacteria; order Rhodobacterales; family Roseobacteraceae; genus Ruegeria; species Ruegeria sp. BG3. Next base: position 190,985 of record NZ_JBQFTE010000008.1, read on the forward strand.
GATGGAGCGGACGCTGTCATGGGCAGATATGTCTGCGATGGCCACCCGCGAAACCTATGAGGCTGTGTTTCTTTCCATTGATTTCATCGGTCGCGGCAATCGCATCGAAGAAACCGGGATGCTGCTGTTTGCGACGTGCATTTTAGCAATTGCTGTATTCAGAAGCCGAGCGGTCTTCTTTGCGCAAGTTGAAGCTGATCTGGAGCGCGGTCGAGAACGCGTAAAAAGACAACATGTTTCGGACCTTCTTGGCAAATACCTGCCGGAAGAAATCGCGAAGAAGCTCATTGACGACAATGCTCCGCTGAGACCTCAGAAATCATTTGGTACGGCGCTCGTGATGGATATTGCTAAGTTCACAAGATTTTCCTCACAGCATTCTCCGGATGAAGTGATCAAACGTCTGGATCTCTTTCTCACAAACGCGACTGAGGATGTTTCAGCCGAAAATGGGATTGTGATTTCCTATCTTGGCGATGGTTTTCTGGTCACATTCAACGCACCAGTCAAAGTCGAGGCGCCAGCGGATGCGGCGATAAGAACTGCAGAAGCCTTGCACGCGACCGCCGCCAGGCACGGGCTTTCAATTCGGATTGGCATCGCAAGCGGAGAGCTTGTCACAGGCACGATCGGGTCCGACATCCGCCAGTCGTTCACTGTGTACGGAGATCCCGTCAATCTTGCTTCTAGGCTGGAAGCCAAATGCAAATCGCTCGGCGCGGCGATGCTTTTGGATGCCGCAACCAATGACGCTCTATCGGGGATTGATTGGCTAGTGAGCTTTGGTTCGGTTGAGATCGATGGTCTGGCCGAACCTGTCGCCGTATTTGGTACTGACAAACCGTGATTGATGCCGAGAAATCTACCTGAAATGAATGGAAACAAGAAAATTATGCAATTGCGTTTCCTTGCGGAGTTCTTCGGCTAAACTCGGTTCAATTCAAGTTCTGCACGCTTAGCGGATGGCAGTATTGCGAGCTACATTGTCGGCAGCGCAGGTAAGCGTGAAACGTCGGCAATGGGCCGTACGCGAAAACTTGCAAAGTCAGCTTTCTGCGCTGCTAGGATAATCATACTTTGCGCAGCATCGGTCACTTAGGGCTGAAACAACCTATCTGAACTCACTGTAGAGAATGGCCGCTCTGACTCCGTATCGACTGACGCTGAGCAGTGCGTGAACGAGCGGTGTCCGAAACAAACACCACGTTCATCAGGATCTTATTGGGGCATAGCTTCCGTCTTCGCGGTGTACTTCGCACCCGCTAAGCGGTGGATTGAATACGCAGACCAGTCGCAGATCAGCCTCTGTTGCACGCACCAAGTGTCTGTCGTTTTGATCCAAGGCGTAGAGGGTAAATGGCTCAAGGGAATGCCAGATTTCATCTTCAGACGCTCTTATCTGACCCTTGCCCTCGATACAGTAGCACGCCTCCAAATGATGGGTATATTCCAACTCAAGCACTGCACCCATTTTTATGATCGTATCTGTAAGCGAAAAACCCATACCGTCTGACGCGAGCAACAACCTTCTACTGTTCCAACCCGACCCGGCAACGTCACGTTCAGTATCAAGGATATCTTTAAGTGCCCTAACAATCATACTCAACCGCCTATTTTCTATCTAACCGCGCGATTCATCCCACCGTCGGATAGTATACTCTGACCGTTGATATAACGAGCGCCTTCGCTGGCAAGAAACACGCAAGCCTGCCCAATTTCCTCAAATGTTGCGGGTCGTTGAGCAGGGATTTCCCGACGGGCCCGTTCGGACAGGTTCACGTTTTCACAAAACCCAGGAAGGAGATTGTTCATGCGAATGTTGTGGCGTGCATACCGATCCCCATAAAGCTTTGAGAAACTGTGCAGAGCACCGCGCAGCATACTCATGGGATACGGTGCACGTGGCTCGATTGTGTTCATTGACGAGATGTTTACGAAGGCGCCGCCGCCCTGTTCAATCAGGATCGGCGTGACGACACGGGCAATCTTGACAATGTTCAGGACGTACATGTCCAGACTTTCGTGCCATAAATCATCGCTAAGTTCCAAAAGCGGCCCGTCAAAGTCAGGATCGAAACCAACGGTCTTGATGGCCTCTGGCACCTTGCCACCGTGGCCCATATTGCTGACGATGGCGTCAATTCGTCCATACTTGCTCATTGTGTCGTCGACCATCGCTTGCAAGTCGTTGACGTCCAAGACAGAGCCCCGGCGGCCAATCCCCCCAAGCCCCTTCGCCAATTCGACTGAGCGATTGGACGGGGACATCAGCGACACCTTATAGCCTGCCTTTGCCATTTCAATAGCGCAGCCCCGGCCAATGCCTTGTCCTGTACCCGTCATCAGCGCGACTTTAGTTTCAAGCATGGTTTGTCGTCTCCTTAGACGTGTGGCGTGTGAGATTTATGAGCTTGAGGTCAGTGTAACTCCTCCGCTTGCTATTGCCCTATCGAGATTTTGGGACAATGCTGTTAGATTTTCTCACATGGCGGAAAACCTTAGACACCTTCGTGCCCTCCAGGCCTTTGATGAAACTGCAACCCACTCCAGCCTGTCGAAGGCGGCGGATTCTCTAAACGTCACCCACGGGGCGGTCAGTCGACAGATAAAGTTGTTGGAACAGCATCTTGGCATGACACTCTTTCATCGCCGCCCCAATGGCGTTGACCTGACGCAAGCCGGTGAACGCCTGTATCAATCTACACGTGGGGCATTTTCAGCATTGCAGCTGGGCGTATCGGAGGTGCGGCGATTGCATTACCGACAGTCGATTGCAGTGTCTCTTTCGACTTCGCTAGCGCTCAAATGGCTTGTGCCGCAGCTTAGTTCGTTTCAGCAACAGCATCCCGGTATCGCGTTGTCGCTGGACACAAACGATGCCTTTGCGGATTTTGATACGGCTGAAGTTGACGTCGCTCTGCGTTTTGGAAAGCCCGGTTGGGACGGGCTCTACTATGAGCTAGTCAAACAGGAGGAATTGATTGTCGTGGCCGCGCCGTCCCTTGTTAGCAAAACACGACGACCAATGCGTGCCGAGGACGTTGTTGAACTCCCATTGCTACACGATGCCTTCAACGTCGGATGGGAAAGCTGGGCTGCGCAGGTTGGCTTGAATCCTGATCGGATCAACGCGCAGAGTATCAAGTACGTGGACAGCGCTGTTCTACTAGAGGCGGCGATTGACGGGCAAGGTGTTGCGTTGGCAAGACATCTTTTGGCGGCAAAAGACTTAGTACTTGAGCGTTTGATCCGTCTGGATGCAAGTTGTGTTCCGCTAGAGCGTGGCCTCTACTTCGTCTGCCGCGCTGGCGATCAAGAGCGAGACACAGTGAGAGTTTTCAAGAAATGGCTCGTGTCAGTTTAGCCCTGTGTTCAAATCGAAACCCGAGGAAAACGGTCATTGGCTCTCGCACTGCATAGATCCGTTTTGTCCGCTCTGTCGACCTCCGAAAGTAACGCAACTTTGCACTTGCAGCGAATGGCTAGTTCGACGGGCCGTATAGCAGCATCTCGGTGTACTAACGAACGGCAGCAATGGGTCGCCCTTTGACCGCGCCCCAACTTCATTAGAATTCAATGGCTTCTGCGATGACCAAGGAACCATAAAGTTCAACGCCTAGGTACCTGACCGTACTGTCCATCTTTGTGTGGCCAAAAAAGAGCTAAAGGGCGCGAAGGTTTCCGGTCTCTTTGTAGATCTGAGTGACCTAGGTTCTATGCATCGAATGGATGCCTTAGGCGTTTATCGCCAGACCGATCGACGTGAACCAGTCCCTGACGATCCGCACGTTTTGTCAGGTGGAGATATGCAGACGCTCATGAAAGTGGCCAGGTCAAAAGTACTCGAACCCGACCGTGAGTTCATCTTCGATTCATTTCTCGACCGAAGCCAGCGAGCCCTCGGAAACGTCGAAGCGAACTGGTTTCTTAGTTTTGCTTTTTTACTATGAAGCCGGTTCCCGGGCTTGCCTAGAAAGTGCATCAAACATGCTCGCCATCGCAATTCTGCCGACTGAGCAGGGTAAAGGCTTTGGCGATGGAACAACTGAGCATCTGGAAGTCGAACTCGTCAAGAGTTGATAGCGCATCTCGATAGCTGACACTTCAGGCACACAGACAAGCGAGTTCTATCGCAAAATGTGGCACGACACATAAGGTGACACTTTTTGACGCCGAGTTGCCACTTTTCGGCGTCAAACATGCAATTCTCATCGTAGCCTTTTGCGTGCACCAACACTTACGTTGCAATATGGGAAAACCGGTTGTTCTCTGCGTTCGCAAATAGCCTAACACCCTGCCTGCAGAGCAGCCTTTAGCTAAATACTCAGAATGATGCTCTACCGTGTTGGAAGATGAGGATTGCATTGTGATAAACTTGTACGCATCAAATTCGGCTATTTTATTCTCTTCGGATCCTCAACCTCTTGCTGAAGAACTGTTTCGAGCTTTTCTAGAGCAAGTCGAAGATCAGATTTCGTCTCTCGAATTTCACCGTGCGGGGCGTTTAAATCGTCTCCCTTTTCCTTATCGTACACCACAACCTTCAAGACATTTAGAAAGCGTGTTTCTGCGTCTGGATCAGCAATGTCGGCAACCTCAGCAAGCTGGTCTTGGGCGAGATCTAGTTTTGCAACGACTTCCTTGAATGACAGCTCTGGGCCGTGGATGTATCTTGGAATACGGGGTGCGTACCGAACCCAATGGTAGCATCTTTCACGTTTTGCAAGAACGGACGGAGCATCTAATTCAGAGCATCGCCTGCGGCAGAAAAAATGGCATCCCGCCTGCAGGTACAGTGTTGATCGGGAAGTCGATACCGTAAACCTGCTGCATCGTCTCATTGTTGAGAATGTCTGAAACGGTACCTGATGACCAGACTTTCCCTTCGCTAAGAACGTATACACTGTCGGCGAACAAAGCTGTTAGGTTCAGATCGTGCATAACCACTACAACGCCTCCGCCTTGGGCAGCGAAGTCCCGCGCGATGCGCAAAACGATGAACTGATGGGCGATGTCCAGGCTTGCAACAGGCTCGTCCAGCAACAGCCAGCGCGGCTGATCCAGATCTTTGGTGTCCCAGACCTGCGTCAGAACACGCGCCATCTGGACGCGTTGCTGCTCACCGCCAGATAGGTTTTGGTAGGACCGCGTTTCGAAGCCGCCGAGGTCAACTTGCATCAATGCCCGAGACGGCAACGTGTCGTCTTCGGCAGCCAAGCCATTCGCCAGACCAAGCCTGACGACTTCGTGCACAGAGAAGGGGAAAGCCACGGTTGTTGACTGCGGAAGAACGCCTCGTATGGCAGCCAATTCCCAAGGCTTTAGTGCCGTGATCTCGTGGCCGTTTAATGAGATCCTGCCGGAGCTTTGGATTTCTCCTGAGAGTGCTTTCAGCAAAGTCGATTTACCGGATCCATTCGGGCCGATGATGGCCGTGACTTGCCCGGGTTCTGCTTTGAAGTCCACGCCTTTCAGGATCTCTTTGCTTCCGATGCGGACGCATATGTTTTCAGCTTTCATACTTACATTCCCATTGAGCCATGGCGTCGAAGCAGGATCCAGAAAAACACCGGCGCGCCAAGGATCGCAGTCACGATCCCAATCGGTAACTCCGCCGGAGCGACGATCACGCGGCTGATCATATCTGCGCACAACAGCAGCGTGGCCCCCAGCAGAGCTGAATTCATCAGCAAGCGATGGTGGTCTGGTCCAGTGCTGAGACGCAGCAGGTGCGGCACCACGATTCCGATAAAGCCTATGCCACCCGACACGGCAACGGCGGCACCAGTTGCCCCAGCAACCGTCAGGATCGCGAGGTTTTTGCTTCGCTGGACTGGAATACCCATGTGATGGGCAATGGCCTCACCCATCGCCAAACCGTTCAAAGCGCGGGCAAGAAACTGTGTGCAGATAATTGCAGCCAAAATAATCGGGGCAGCCGTTGCAACCTTGGTCCACGTCGCACCAGCCAGTGAGCCCATGCCCCAGAAGGTGAGGTCTCTGAGTTGCTGATCGTCAGCCATGTAGATCATCACACCAGATACCGCTCCCGCCAAAGCTGCCAGTGCAATGCCCGCAAGCAGCATTGTGGCGACCGATGTTTGCCCCTGGCGCGTTGACACGCGATGTAGGATCAGGACTGAGGCCCATCCCCCAAGAAAGGCGGCGACGGCAATCAGCCCATCGCCTACCCATGCGAGCATCGTGCCAGGCAGGAGACCACCAAAGACGATGGCTGTGATCGCGCCCAACCCAGCGCCTGCGCTGACACCGACGATGCCAGGATCGGCCAGCGGATTGCGGAACAGCCCTTGCATCACCACGCCCGAGACTGCCAGCGCCGCTCCAACAAGTATGCCCATCGCCAGACGGGGCAGGCGGATGTCCCACAGAATGATCCGGTTCAGGTCCGACAACTCGCGCCCCTGAAGTAAATCCAATACTGCAATCGCTAGCGAGGCGTCAGACGCTCCGACCGAGACGCTGAACACACTTGTTACGGTCAGGACGACAATTAGAGACAGCGTCACGCGCTTGGCCCTGATCCTTCGCGCGTCGGCGCTCACCGGCGGGCCATGGTCCAACGCCAGCGTCATGATCCGCTCGCGTTTTGCAGCGCCGCCGATAGGTCCAAAATTGCATCCGCTGTACGCGGGCCAAAGCCCAGAAGATACGCACCCGGCATACGGATCAGGGCTTTGTTCTGCCCTGCCGGGGTCAGTTGGATCGCGGGCATTGCAAAAAGGTCTTCGTCTTTAGTCGCATGATTGTCGCGCCGCTCCATCGTCAGGATCACGTCGGGCGCGGTGACTGCCAACGCTTCTGGCGTCATGGTTTTGAATCCATTGACGCCAGCCGCAGCATTCTCACCGCCTGCCATTCTGATAATGCTGTCGGCCTGTGTGTCGGCCCCGCCGACGGTGATTTCTCCATCCTGCGCCGAGAGGATGAACAACACATTCAAGGGGTCCGCATCCGCGGCGGCCGAAGCGTTCTCTTGCGCCTGATCCAGTTGTTGAGCTGCGCTTGCGGCCAACTTTTCAGCCTCAGTCTCAACGCCCAAAGCAGCGCCCACTGCGCGGATTTTTTCTACTATCCCATCTCGGGTAAACTCTTCGTCGATTGTGACAAATTCCACACCGGCTTCTTGAAGCACCGAAATGGCATCTGGCGGGCCGGAGCCTTCCAATGCCAGGATTAGGTCGGGTGCGACGGACAGCACGCCTTCGGGCGAAAGAGCGCGCCGATAGCCCACATCCGGCAAATCCATCGCATCGGCCGGGTAAGTTGAGGTCCGATCACGGCCCACCAGCCGGTCTTGTTGCCCGAGAGCATAGATGATCTCGGTGATTGAACTGCCGATCGCGATCACGCGTTGTTCTTCTGCTTGCAGAGTAGTGGCTGAGAGAAAAGCAGCTGTGCAGAGTGATAAGAACCGTCGCACTACACCACCTCTTTTTTGACTTCGTCGGGCAACCCTGCGACCAAAGCATCCCAGGCGGGGCGGTGGTCAGTATCGCCGGCGCGTCGACCGAAAATCTGAAAAATCAATCCGCCTTCAGCGTCAAACGCTTCAATTGAAACAGCGGGTCCTCGTTGGGTGGGTTTGGTTACGGCCCAGACCTCGGCAATATAATCGGTGCGCAGATGCAGGTTGAAATCCGGGTCCAGCACGTTCAACCAAGGCCCCATCTGTTTCAGGGTTTTAACTGGGCCACCATGGATTTCAATGCAGCCGCGATTGCCGACAAAGACCATGACCTCAAGCCTTTGGTCGCGCACCTGTTCGAACATTTGCGGAATTGTGTCTGGGTCAAGCGCCCGAACCAGAGGCGCACCGGCAATACGATATGCCCCCAACCGGTTCATCTTGAGCTTGGACGTCAAGCGCAGGAACTGATGCGTGTCCGTCATCTTGGCCCACTCATTGCGAAGGATTTCAGCCTTGCCCGGATTGGCCCTAGGTGCTTCGGTTGGTTTGCGCTGATCGACTGTCATCGTCTGCGATTGATCGTCCGCAGCCAGCGTCTGGACCAGATGTGCCCAGTGATCCAGATCCGAGCCGTCCCGCAGAAAAATCTTGTGAACCGCATCTCCGGCCGCATCAAATACTTGAATCGAGCGGCGTGTTCCGGAATTCGTTTTTCGCTCGACCGCAAAGGCATGAACCCAATGGCTGGGGAACATGCGCAGGTCAATCTCTTGGGTCAGGACCATCGCGGCATGGGCGCCGGGATGATAGTTGTCGTATTGCCCGACTTTCTCGATTACGCAGGAAGGGTTGCGAGTCAGCGCCATGACCTCTCCCAACCCATTCAACTGACCAAAAAGCACGTCCATGTCGGATGTCAGCCTTGTTGCGCCTTGCCCAGCGAAGGCCGCCACCAGCTGCCCTTCGGACAAACCAAGTGATTCCGCCAGATCGCGATCACGTTTGCCAGCCTTCTCTGCATAGGCAGCACGAATATCCTGAGGGGCCGTAAGCACCTGTTCCATAGTGGATTTCCCATCTTCGAGTGGTTCTGTGAGGCGCTGGCCCGGCCCATGATCCCGTCATTGGCCCGCTGGCAGTGACTGCAAACTCAGTCACGGAAATATGTTGACTCTTTTAGTAAGCTTTATTAGCGAGCACAAGTCATCGCTGAAAGGCGATTCCAAAAAACACCAAAAAAGACTGACCTTAGCCAGCGAACTGCAAGCATCTCCGGTCCTCAAACCACTCGAAGGGACAGAAATGCGTGCTTCAATTCGAAAGGCGGGCCTGCTTGGCACCGCCTCTTGCCTCAGTATGATCGCAGCGGCCGCTTGGGCGCAGGAACAGGATGATGGGTTCCTGGGCACACTTGAGCTGGGCGAAAGCAAACGTGAAATTCAGACCGAAACCGCAGTACCGATCACCAACATTGATCAGGAAGAGATCAATGACCGTCAGGCCAACACGGTTGCAGAACTGATCGACACGGTGCCTGGTGTGACTCTGGTGAATGGCTCAACACCGCAAGGGTCTGGTATCAACATTCGCGGCTTTGGTGCTACCAGTACTTTTGGTACCGACCAGAAGGTTTTGATCCTCGTTGATGGTGCCACCACTGGCGGGGAAGAGATCTATCGACTTGGCAACCAACTATTCACCGATCCTCAGCTCTACAAAAGTGTTTCCGTGATCCGGGGTACGGTCGGCTCCTTCGAGTACGGCTCGGGCGTTGTAGGCGGTGTGGTTCAGCTTGAGACCAAGGACGCCTCGGACTTCACCGGCGGCGAGCCGGGTTTCAAACTGCGTCAGACGCTTGAGGGATACTCGAACGGCAACGGTTTTTTGACGTCTTCCATTCTGGCCTGGCAACCGAATGAACAGACCGAGTTCCTTTTCAACTACGTCTATCGCGATCAGGACAATCAGGACGACGGCGATGGCAATGAAATCGGAAATAGCGAATTTTCTTTGCCCTCGCTTTTGGCAAAAGCCAAATACAGCTTTGGTGACAACCTCGAACACTCTCTGACTGCGTCGTGGAACCAGTCGGCATCTCAAGAGCGCGACGTGCCGCTGGATTCGTTCGGCACCACTGCGGATGCCTTCGGAAATGTCGACCGTGACATAGATACACGAATTGCGATTTTACGGTATCAATACCGCCCAGCCGGGAACGATCTGGTCGATCTGGACGTCAACCTCAGCTATTCTGATCAGGAGATCAACCAAACAGCGATCGGCGGACCAAGCGCCCTTGGAGACGCCGACCATCGGTTTGAAACAACAAAATTGACAGTCAAAAACACTGCCTATTTCCGAACCGGAATTGTCGATCATGACCTCCGAGCAGGTGTTGAATACAGCCACATTAAACGGCGTGATGCCGCGTCAGCGCCCGGTGGTACCAATGACGTTTTTGCAGTCTTCGTGGTCGACGACATGCAGATTGGTGACAACTGGACCATCACTCCGGCCATTCGCTATGAGACGCAACGCATCGATGGTGCTTCTGCACTACCTGCACCTGGAAACGGTACGTTTAGCGACGATGCGCTTATGGGCGGTCTGTCGGTCCGGTACGAATTTGACAGCGGCTTCGCCCTGTTTGGTGGCGCTGCCTACACAGAGAACCTGCCCATCATCGACGATCTGGACAACATAGACCGCATCAACCAATCCGAAAAATCCACAACCTACGAGGCTGGGTTTTCTTACAACAAGGCGGATGTGTTCAGCGCAGGTGATACGCTGCGGTTCAAGGTGAATCTCTACGATACCGAATTGCGAGACGTCACATCTTATGTGACGACAGAATTCATCCCACCTTTCACATTGGTCTTCACCCCTTTGGAACGGGTTGAGACACGCGGCGCTGAGATCGAAGCTTCATACGCGCATGCCAGCGGCTTCTACGCTGATTTCAATGCCAACATCGTCGATGGTGAAGAGACAGCGGATGACGGAACAGTCAGTCGCTGGAGAAGCGAGCCTGCGGATACCGCCCGCCTGACTCTGGGCAAGCGTTTTGGTGAAACGCTGGACGTCAGCTGGGAAATTCTGGGATCCCGGGCTGGCTTTACCCCGGACGGGGATGATCTGGGGGGGTTCGGCGTAAACACGCTGCGCACCAGCTATTTTCCGCAACAGGGCGCGCTGGCAGGTTTCGAGATCTATGCCGGGATCGAGAACATCTTTGACAAGGACTATCAGGGCAGCCTGTCGACCCGCCGCGCGCCGGGCCGGAACTTCAAGCTGACCGTGGCCAAAACCTTCTGATCAAGAAAGAAAAGGACCAGTTATGCGAATAGCGTCGAAAAGAAATGCTCGGTTGGTCCTGCTGGCCCTGCTCCCAATTCTGGGGGCGGGGCTTGCCTCCGCCGAAGAAACCGGTGGCGTTTCTATAGAGCTGAGTTCTGCTGAAGACCGAGACGAAAGCTGCCTGCTCAGCTTTTTGGTCGAAAATAGCTATGACGCTGATATCGAAGGCGCCGTCTACGAAATGGTCTTATTCGACGCCGAAGGTGGCGTTGCTCTGCTCACGCTTCTGGATTTCGAGGATCTGCCTGCAGGGCGTCCTAGGGTCCGCCAATTTCAGTTCGATGGAATGGCCTGCAACCACATCACTCGTATCCTGATCAACGACGCTCAGGAATGTGCGCATCAAGGCGGGATGGAGAATGCCTGCATGTCGAATCTGACACTCAAAAGCCGCCTTGAAACGGAAATAATTGGATAGGCCAATGGATATGATAATCCAGAAGTTAACAAACATCCTTGCGCTTGGCGGGCCGGTTGTTGCGATCCTGATCGCAACCTCGGTCGCAACCCTGTCGCTCGTTATTTACAAGCTTTGGCAATATGCGGCCGCCGGCGTCGGTCGCCATATCGAGCTGTCTTTGGCCATTGAAGAATGGGACCGGCAGGACCGGGCGGCTGCGATGGCGCATCTGGACAAGAGCCGAAGCTATCTGGCCCCAGTGATCGCCATGTCGTTCAGTGGTGATAGCAGCACGCTGTCCGAGCGTGCTGATGCCGAGGCCGAAGCGCGCTTTGCTGGGCTTGAACGGGGCCTCAACGTGCTGGACATGGTGTCTCAATTGGCACCGCTATTGGGTTTGTTCGGCACCGTTCTAGGCATGATCGAAGCCTTCCAAACCTTACAAGGTGCGGGTAATTCGGTAGACCCTGCACTGCTAGCAGGTGGTATTTGGGTTGCCCTGCTGACAACGGCTGCAGGGTTGGCCTTAGCCATGCCAACCTCGCTTGTGCTGACGTGGTTCGAGGCACGCATGACGCGTGAGCGTATTTTTACCAACCGTGCCCTACGCACCGTTTTCGCACCTGGTCACGCCGCAGAATGCGAAGCGACCGAGATGCCAAAGGCAGCCCTTGCCCATGGCACTTGAGACCCGCGCCAAGCGGCGTAGACGCCTGTCGATGACATCGTTGATCGACGTCATCTTTTTGCTGCTGCTGTTTTTCATGCTTACTTCAACCTTCTCGAAATACGGCGAGATTGAGTTTTCAACGGCTTCGGCAGGAGGGTCTAACCAAGACATCCCGATCCGCTTTGTGAAGCTTGAACAGGATCGTCTTCTGGTCGACGGGACCGTAACAACCCTGGATAGCGTTACAGAGCTTTTCGACGGGACCTCTGAACAAATGGCACTGATCAGTCTCGGACAGAGCGCAACCTCGCAACAACTGATTGACCTGCTGACGGCTTTGAAAGGTGTGGCGCAGTTGCGGACACAGGTGATCGGATGATGCAACTGAAGCCAAGGGCGAAGCGAACCCGAGAACCCACAATTGCATTGATCAACGTCGTCTTTCTGATGCTGGTTTTCTTCATGATTGCCGGTACGCTTGCCCCACCGCTTGGCAATTCGGTGCAACTGGTCGAAACGAAGGACCTTGAAAGGCGCGAGCCGCCAGACGCGCTGGTGATCCGTGCCGATGGTGTGCTCGAGTATCTCGGGGCCGAACTGACAGATGTTGAAGCCTATGTTGAACGGGCCTCGATTGACCTGCCGCTGGAAATAGTACGCTTGGTTCCAGACCGCGCGCTTCCAGCGGTGCGGCTGAAAGCGGTTAGTGATGCGCTTCGTGCCCTAGGCGCAAACAAGGTCTTTGTGATCACACAAAAAGCGCTGCAATGATTCCCAGTTCTCGCGCAATAGCCGCATCTGCGATCGTGTTGGCTGCTGCGACCCACGGTCTTTCTTTGCATGACTTGGGCACACAAACCACGACGCATATTGAAGGTGGTGGCTCGGTCGAAACTGCGGCGCTTGGGGCGTCCTTTAAGGATTTCACTGCTGGAACTATTGCATCTGCGCCGGCCTCGACCCGGAAAAAGACTGTAGAGCCTGATCAACCAATTAAACAAGCAAACCCCGAGGTGCAGACAGCGAAGAGTGCAAAACCTATCGCAAAACAGGTTGTGCCTTCGGCGAAAGGAGCATTGAAAGCGACGGTTCCTCAAAAGGCAAGCCGGCCCGAAGTGACCCAAGCCAAACAGTCTGAGTCTGAGCCCAAACGCAAACCTGCAACGCCTCCCGTGCCAACCCCAGAACTTGAGAAAAAGAAAGTCGCCCAGCCAGCTGCGAAAGCAGGCAATGGTGAACGCACTCGAAAAAAGGGCAGTACGACGGGCGAAACCGCCATGGGTGAAGCCGCCGCAGAAAAGACAGCCCATTCAACCTCGGCCCAGGGCAATGCCGATGCAAGCAACTACGCGGGGAAAGTCAAACGCAAGATCCTTCGCGCGAGACGCAAAAGCGTCAACATCCGCGGCACCGTTCTGGTGACGTTTCGCATCGCTGACAGCGGAGCTTTGGTATCGGCCAACATTGCCCTCAGTTCAGGTTCAAAACGTTTGGACCAGATCGCCTTGTCACAGGTGCGCGCGGCTGCACCTTTCCCAATTCCGCCTGCCGGGGCCCGTCGAGAATACACTATAGAAATTTTGAGTAAGTAGAGGTGAATGCACGAGGCCGGAACGTTTCTGAGTACCATGAGATCAGCACCAGATTGCGACACCGCGAGTGCGAACTGCAATTCAAAATGCCCCACAGCACACGTAAGCCAAGCGGCGCAACCGCCGTACTGATGCTTCCGGTGGGGAAGTTTTGCCAGCATAGTTTCGCGTCATTCTTGTTGCTTAGTCCTTTTGCAATTGCAGCGAAGAATCAGTTGCATTTCGACCGCTAGAAACACGATAGACAGAGCAATAGCAGTTTTGACCGGCGGAACAGGCGCGTGAAACACTCCCCAGTGAAGGCAAGGCCACAAGGGTACTGTGAGTGAGGGTGAACGCGTAGATTGCTCCGACCAGATGCCAGACGTCGCGGTTCAAGAAGAGTTGGGCAAAACGAACAGCGGGTGGTTTAAACCCTCAAGGATAAACTCTGTTCCCAACGCGTCATAAGTTAGCAAGACTGACAGGTGGGAACTGCTGCAAACTTTTGCTCATTGCCTCGCATGGATATAGCAATCAGCCGACCAGACTTGCCTTAGTCTCGCTAACTCAAATTGTCTTAACTTTGCAGCAAAGCTCTTCCGTGCTTTGTCTAAGTGTTTTGCTGCCATCCAAAAATCGTCCAAAAAATGGCCAGATTGCACTTTTTTTAACTTTTTTATTGCCGAAACCGGTTTCGGAACGAACAAATAGCTTCAATGACCGCGAATCTTTCATATACACCGCGTGACCAGTCAGGTAGCGCAACCGTCACGGGCCGGGTGAAACTGGACGAATTGGCAGCGCACCTGGGCTTGTCCAAAAGCACGGTTTCGCGCGCGCTTAACGGGTATCCAGATATATCGTTGGCGACGCGCGCACGGGTTGAAAAAGCGGCTCGGGTGTTGGGATATCGACCGCTCAGCCACGCGCAGGCGATCCGAACCGGACAAGTTCGTGCGATAGCTATGGTTATCAACAGCGAAGAACCGGATCAGCACAATCCTTTCTTGCAGGATTTTCTGGCCGGAGCCTGCGCAGCGGCAAGCAGCCTGGACTGGACCATGACCATTTCCACGGCGACCTCCGAAAAAGACACATTGAAGGTGCTGAGCCGCCTTTACGAAGAACGGAAGGCCGATGGATTCATTCTACCGCGGACTGCGGTGAAGGATGCGCGTATTGGCCTGCTGCGCAGTCTTGGGGTACCTCATATTCTGTATGGACGCACCGGCTATGGACAACCAAATAACTGGGACGAGACTTCGTGGTTCGACATTGCCGGTGAAAGCGCGATGCGTAACGCCGTTTTGCGACTGAGCAACTTGGGGCATACACGCATAGGCTTTGTCGGCAGCGATCCAAAGTTCAACTATGCGCATCTACGCCGTGACGGATATGCCGAAGGTTTGCACGCTGCTGGTCTGCCCTTGGATCCGGATCTGATCCAGGAAGGGGCGCGCACGCGTGAAGACGGCGCGGCTCAGGGACGGGTGCTGATGGCCTTGGATCAACCTCCAACGGCGATTGTCTTTGCGACTGATCTGGCCGCGTTGGGTTTCTGCGCAGATGCGCAGGATCAAGGGCTCGAAATCGGGCGCGACATCTCGGTGATTGGCTATGATGGTGTTCCTGAATGCCGCTACGCGCGCCCTGCACTGACGACATTTTCCGTCGATTCTCGCGCGGCCGGTGATCGGCTGGCGACCCTACTGATAAGGCAAATCCGTGGCGAAGCGGCTGCAGACTTGCGAGAACTGGCCGAGGCCACCCTAATCGAAGGTGACTCGGACGGGCCACCACATCTGACGTCACACGAATTGGCATGGAAACTAAACCATCTGACGTGAACATAACCGGGGAGGACACCGATGAAACTAACACCCAAAGCTGCGAAGCTGATGCTTGGCTCGTCACTTGCGCTGGTGCTGACAGCGCTATCCGTGCAGGCTGACACGATCCGTTTTTGGACCACCGAGGAGCAACCTGAACGTCTGGCAAAACAGCAAGAGATGGCGGACCAGTTCAAAGCCGAAACCGGTACAACGGTTGAGGTGATCCCGGTCACCGAGAGCGATTTGGGCACGCGCGCGACTGCCGCTTTTGCGGCGGGCGACCTGCCGGACGTCGTCTATCACACTCTGCAATACGCCTTGCCTTGGGCCGAGGCCGGTATTCTGGACACCGAAGCCGCGACCGAAGTGATTGAAGAGTTGGGCGCTGACACTTTCGCCCCCGGTGCTTTGGCTATGGCTGCGTTCAACGACGAAACCGCCTCGGTGCCAGTTGATGGCTGGACCCAGATGGTTGTGTACCGCAAAGACCTGTTCGAGGAGGCCGGTTTGGAAGCCCCCGACAGCTTTGCTGATATTCAGGCCGCGCTTAAGGCCCTGCACAACCCGCCGGAAATGTACGGATTTGTTTCGGCGACCAAAGTCGACGAAAACTTCATGAGCCAGGTGTTAGAGCATGTCTTCCTAGCCAATGGCGTCAGCCCTGTTGGTCCCGACGGGTTCCAACCGCTTGACGAAGCCAAGACCACCGAGGTTCTGGATTTCTACAAAGCGATCTCCAAGGCGTCGCCTCCGGGTGAACTTTTCTGGAAGCAATCGCGCGAGCTGTACTTTGACGGCAAGGCTGCAATGATCATCTGGTCTCCCTTTATTCTGGACGAACTGGCTGGCCTGCGTGACAGCGCCCCGCCAACCATCAATGACGACCCGACCTCGCGCGATCTGGCGAGCAAGACCGGGATCGTGACCAAATTGTCGGGTCCCTCGAACCCGGATGGCGCGGCGTGGGGTGACGTGCGGTACTTCGGTATCACCAACGACGCCGATACCGATGCGGCGATGGAGTTCGTGAAATTCGCCATGGACGACGGTTATACCCAGACGTTGGCAATCGCACCCGAGGGCAAGTTCCCGGTCCGTCGTGGCAATGCCGACAACCCGACCGCGTTCTCGGAGGCCTGGGCAGAGCTGCCTGTTGGTGTCGACCGCAAAGCGCCCCTGGGTGATCTGTACGAACAATCCATGATCGACGAAATCGTTGGCGGTCTGGATGTGGCGCAGCGCTGGGGCGTGGCCGAGGGCCAACTTGCGCTGGCGTCGAAGATGATCAACAGCCAGGCCATTAACCGCGTCGTGCGCCAGTATATTGACGACGAAATCGACGCGGCCGCAGCCATTGCGGCGATGAACGAAGAGTTGGCCAAGGTTCAGTAACCACCCGGCAACTGCAGCGGCGCGCGCGCCGCTGCCCCTAAACCCTTCGAGGTAACCCATGACTTCGGCCTCCCCACCGACAGGAACCGGGGCGTTAGCCAAACGCGAGGCGCGTCTGGCCTGGACGCTGCTGGCTCCGACCATCATCAGTGTGTCGCTGGTTGTGATCCTGCCTTTGCTGGCGATCTTCTGGATCAGCTTCAAGCCCTTCACCCTGTCTGACCTGCGCCCGCCTGCTCCGGTCGTGCGTGAAAGCCTGCGCGGATCGGGTGATGATCTGCGGATCGAATACCGCCTACGCAACTCTAGTCAGGATATTGCGATCGATGGCGTGACAGTCAGGGATGTCCTGCCCGATGGCGTCACGACACTCGGCGACGTTGCAGCCCCCTGTGTATTGAACGGGCAAGAGCTGTTCTGCGACTTTGGTACGCTGGAAGGCGGCGAGCGCGAGCGTATTCGCATTCCCGTTGCGGTCGATGGCGACCCGGACGCCTTTGAAGATCTCGTTGAAGGGTCTGAACCAACGGTCACCGGCAGCGGTCCCAGCGTTCTGACAAACTTTGAGTTCAGCCTGGAGAACTTCGCCCGTGTGTTTGACGGCGACGAGTTCTGGGGCGTGCTTTGGGTCACCCTGTTCTACACCGTCTTTGGCACCATCGGCGCCTTGATCATGGGCCTGTTCGCCGCCTTGCTGCTGAACAAAAGCTTCCAGGGGCAGGGCTTCATCCGGGGTCTTTATCTGTTCCCCTACGTGGCGCCCGTCATTGCTGTGGCCTTCACTTGGGTGACGCTGTTCGACCCCTTCTCGGGCTCGGCCAATGCCTTGCTGGTGCAGATGGGGCTGAGCAGCGAGCCGATCAACTTCTTCGGGGAACGCCCGTTGGCGCTAATCATGGTCACCGTCTTTGAAATCTGGCGCTACTTCCCGCTGTCCTTCCTGTTCATTCTGGCGCGGATGCAATCCATCGACTCCAGCATGTATGAAGCGGCGGATATGGATGGCGCGTCACCGTTCCAGAAGTTCTGGCTGCTGAGCATTCCGCAATTGCTGGGCATCCTGTCGGTCCTGTTCCTGCTGCGCTTCATTTGGACGTTCAACAAGTTCGACGACATCTTCCTGCTGACCGGAGGCAACGCGGGCACCCGCACGCTGACTGTGAATGTCTATGAACAGGCCTTTGCGGTGTCGAACATCGGGGCGGGCGCGGCAGTGGCCGTGGTGATCCTGATGTGCCTGATCGCCTTCAGCTTTGTCTTCTTCAAATTCATCAGCCGTGAGGAGGGTCTGTGATGCGCCAAGGGTATATCACTGGCCCGATCCTGGGCGCGCTGTGGCTGGTGGTGATTGCTACCACCATCGCGGTCACCATGTCCTTCGCCACGGGCGCGGCCTTCCGTCCGCAGGTTCTGCTGAGCCTGTTCTGGGGCGCGTTGGCTGGTCTGGCGTATGTCCGCTTTCCCGCTCGTCATGCCTCGGCGCGTCTGGGAGTGTCGGCCCTTTTGGGTCTGACCTGCCTGACAGGCTTTGGCCCGGTTCTGATCGGCTCGGACACAACGCTGCTCGCGCTATCGGTCACCGTGGTTTCGATCGCCGTGGTGATGCATCTTTCGATGGCTGAAATCCTGAAAGAGCTGCCCTTTGGCGAACTGACCCGTCACGAGTTCGAAGACGCCGTGATCCGGTTCTGTACCGGTTTCGGCTATATCTTCTTCACGGCCATCGTGGTCATCCCCTTCTACGTGATGGTGATGACCAGCTTGAAATCGCAGCAGGCGCTGTTGCAGAACCCGCTGGATTTCTCGCTGGATCTGGATCAGGGTTGGGCGCTATTCCGCAGCTATACGGAACTGTTCCGCGACTTCAATTTCGGCTCGTACCTGTGGACATCCTTCTACGTCTCGGTTCTGACGGTCTTCATCACACTGGCCTTCAGCATTCCGGGGGCCTATGCGGTCGCGCGGTTCCGGTTCAAAGGGCAAAAGGCGTTCTCGCGCTCGATCCTGCTGATCTACATGGTGCCGATGATCGTTCTGGCGCTGCCGATCTATATCGCGTTCTCGCTGACCGGCCTGCGCAACTCGATCCTGGGCATCGTCATGATCTACCCGGTCACCACGATCCCGGTCGCGCTGTACATGCTGCAGGGGTATTTCCGTGGACTCCCGACCGAGGTGGAAGAGGCTGGCTTGATGGATGGTCTCTCGCGCTTGGCGGTGATCTGGAAGATCACCCTGCCGCTCAGCCTGCCGGCGCTGGCTTCGGTGTCGCTCTATGTCTTCATGATCGCCTGGAACGAATTCCTACTGGCCTTCATGCTGCTGGACGATCCCTCGAAATTCACTCTAACCCGAGGCGTCACAATGCTGAACTCCTCGGAAATCCCTCGCCAACATCTCATGGCTGGCGCGGTGATTGCCACCGTTCCAATCATGGCCCTGTTCCTGGGGCTTGAACGTTTCATGACCAAAGGCCTGACAGCAGGCTCGGTCAAAGGATGACAGAAATGAACCACTTTACTTCGCCGACAGAGTCAGCACGCAATATCCTGGTCGCCAATGATCGGGGTGGCTATACGATCCCGACCAGCGGGCTCTATCCCTACCAATGGAACTGGGACAGCGCGATCGCCGCGCTTGGCTTTGCCGAGTTCGATATCGACCGCGCCTGGACCGAGCTTGAGACGCTGTTCTCGGGCCAGTGGGAGGACGGCATGGTCCCCCACATCCTGTTCCACAAAACGGATCCGGGCTATTTCCCAGGGCCGGATGTCTGGGGCGGCATCGGGCCGATTGCCTCCTCTGGCGTAACCCAGCCACCGCTGGCGGCTACCATGGCCCGGCGGGTATGGGAGAAAGACCGCGCGGCTGGTGAAGCCCGCCTCCGCGCCCTGTTCCCCGCTATGCTGGCCTGGCATCGGTGGTTCATGACATGGCGTCTCGATGACCACGACGCGGTTTGCACCACCCACCCTTGGGAGGCTGGGCGCGACAATGCACCGGACTGGGACGACGCAATGGCGAGCATTGATGCCTCAGACGTGGGCGAATACCAGCGTCGCGACACTAGCCACGTCAACAGCGCCGACAGGCCCACCAAATACGACTATGACCGCTACATCAAACTGGTTCAGATTGGGCGTGAAGCGGGCTGGGATCAGCAGCAATTGCTAGAGAAGAACCCGTTCCGCGTCGCCGATCCGACGATGAGTTTCACAACTCTACGCGCCGCCCGCGATCTGCTGGCGATCAGCGAGGAATTGGGGATCAGGGCCGAAGGCTTCGCTGATGACGTGGACCGGCTCGAGGCGGGCGCAAAGTCACTGTGGAACGAGGCTTTGGGCACCTTTGACTCCCGAAATGCGCATACGGGCAAATGGGCTGAAAGCGTCTCAAATGCAAGCTATCTGTGTTGGTATGCAGGCATCGAATCCCAGCAAATGCTGGACCGTTTGAAAACTGTTTTGACCACGGTCCCGCACCCAATCCCTAGCTATGATCACAAATCGCCCAAGTTTGACGAGCGCCGATATTGGCGAGGGCCAACATGGGCATTTATGAACATGCTGACGGGGTTCGGTCTGAAGGATATGGGCCACGGGGTTGAGGCCGAAGCACTACGCCTGAAAACCGGTCGTCTGATCGCTGGCCACGGCTTTGCCGAATATTACGACCCGATTACCGGCAGTCCTGCCGGGGGCAACTCGTTCACATGGACCGCTGCCGTCTGGCTGCATTGGGCAGGGAGGAACTGATGGGCAGCATAGAGCTCAATTCCGTCGAAAAATGGTTCGGCGAAGTGCAGGTGATCAAGGGCATCGATCTAAAGATCGAAGAGGGTGAGTTCGTCGTCTTCGTTGGCCCGTCGGGTTGTGGTAAATCAACCCTGTTGCGGATGATCGGTGGGCTGGAGGACATCTCGCGCGGGTCTCTTTTGATCAATGGGGATGACGTTACTGACAACCCGCCCTCGAAGCGCGGGCTGACCATGGTGTTCCAGTCCTATGCTCTGTATCCACACCTGACGGTGGCCGAAAATATGGGGTTCTCGCTGAAAGTGGCGGGCGTATCCAAGGGCGAGATTGCCGAACGAGTGGGCAAAGCCGCCGAGGTGCTCAAGCTGGAATCCTATTTGGAGCGCAAACCTAAAGACCTGTCCGGCGGTCAGCGTCAGCGCGTGGCGATCGGTCGGTCCATTGTGCGTGACCCCACCGCATTCCTGTTCGATGAACCGCTATCCAACCTGGACGCCGCTCTTAGGGTCGAGATGCGGTATGAGATTGCCAAGCTTCACCAGAGCCTGAACCGCACCATGATCTATGTGACTCATGATCAGGTCGAAGCGATGACACTGGCTGATCGTATCGTGGTGCTGGAATTCGGCAAGATTGCACAGGTCGGGACCCCACGCGAACTATACGAACGCCCCGCCAACTTGTTCGTGGCGCAGTTCATCGGCAGTCCGAAAATGAACGTCATTCCCTGCACTGTTTCCGGCGATCAGTTCCAGCTAGAGAACGGTGGAGGCGGCCCGTTTGATCGGACTGGTACAGCCACGATGCTGGGCATCCGTCCGGAACATATCAGTGTGGTCGAACCTGGCTCGGGTCACAGCGACGGCAAAGTTGAGGTGGTCGAGTATCTTGGCGCAGATATGTTCATCATCGTCGATTGCGGGTTTGATGAGAAGGTGACGGTTCGCCTTGGCGGGGACACGCAGATCAAAGCCGGAGCGCAAATCGGCTTGTATTTTGCACCCGAGAAACTGCAATTTTTCGACGCGGCAGGGCAGACAATCAGTCCCCGATGAACGGGTGTGACACCATTGAGAAGTTTTGTTCGGGTTGACGAAAATACTGCTCTGCCCGGTGGCCTTGTTGCACAAATGAGTCTCGAGTTAACTGTTTGAATCTAGGATGGTGGCTGTTGGCATGAGCAGTTTGGCCCCGACGAAGTTCAAGGCCAGAAACTGGCCTCCGTATAACACAGCATTGAAGCAGCGCGTATCGCCGTCCATTGATTTGTTCTCGAGATGGTATGGCTCCCGCCGCCGCGCGGTGCGCGATCATGACAAGGGTTGCTGTCACGACGAAGAGCATTGTGAGCAGTACTCGCTTGACCATTCGAATAAGAAGCATTGCGTAAACAAGTTCAGCGTCAATTGTGGAAGAGTCGACAATATCCGTAACAATATTCAGCACGACTAAATCAGTTTAGTTAATCGCAGCCCCGTATGGTTAGTCGCAACCCTTGGTCGATGCGAACCAGTTTAAAATGCAAGCTCCTCTTACAACTCAATTTTCTAGCCGATCAGTTTCCGATTTCGCATTTGGAGCGAGCGGCAGGGTTGCTGGCTGCGCCTGTAGAGTCGTGAAGATAGAAAGAAGGTCGGCAAAGGGCCACTGGTGTTATTGGCAGTGTGCGCCAAAAAATTGCCCAAAGAAACGGTTTTCACGCGAGAACTGTACGAAGTTCCACACGTTTCACCGTGCGAAAGTGGTGCAGTGTCAACGGCTCCAAATGCTACCCAGAGCGCCGCAGGGGGCGGCATTTGATTGACATTTTGGGGATTTTGGCGCAAAATAACAGCATATTTTATTAACATTAACCCTATTTGAAATTTGCATATCACACTTGGTCGCAATTAGTGCAAAGCGTCCTTTTTGGCGCAATTCCCAAGTGAAATCAGCAGAAGTTCATATTTAAATCGGAGGCTTGTTTCAGCTATGCCTAGTCACTTTCAATTTGTTTTCGGTCGTGTCACTCAGAAGGAAAACGGCCAACCCGTACACGGACTACTGGTCAAGATTCGCGCCGTTTTTGGCAACGCCTGGCACAAGCGAGATGACTGTAAGATCGACTTGGGGTGTGTATTGACGGCCGCTGATGGCCGATTTGTGCTCACAGTAGATCCGTCGAAAATCCCTGAGGATTGCCGATGTGAAGGCCCCATGGAACTTCGGATGAAGCTGCGCGATCGCGAAGGAAGGCGTATTCACAAGGCCCGGCACAAGGTGGACGACTGTTCCTGCAGCGAAGGCATCAATTTCGATGTTGCCGTTCCGGCAGAAGAGCTCATCTGCCACCTGAACCGCCCGTTAAGCTGGGTTGCACCCGACAAGCCGTTTTTGCCAGACAGTATCTTGGATGACATAGAGGAAGCACTCGAGCTCGTGGATGCCGGGCGGTTGCAGCGAAAGCGCGTGGACCTCTCTGAATGCGTTCGCCCAACGCTTGCGATCTTCGGCAATGCACTTGATGACGCATGGCATGTTCTGAAGGGAAATATTGCTGCCAAGGGGCGATTTGTGGATGTGCTCAATGCCCTTTGCGCCACGTCGCCAATGGGTTGCGGCTGCAATGGCGCGTCCGGCGAGGATGCTGGCAGCGTGTTGCAGGATATTTTTGACGAAGATTGCAATAACGACGACTGCAAACCGGTCAAATCCAAAAATGAGTCCGCCTGCTGTTCCGACCATGTCTGCCCGACGGGAAAATCCCTGATTGCCGACGAAGACATGAGCCTGATGGTTTTCGCTGCGATGCATGTGTCCTGCGGTCACCGACCAACAATGGTCAAATATGTCGGCGCGTTGTTGGAGCAACTATGTCGTTTCCAAGTGTTAACCGCGCTACACGAAGCAGCCGTCAACCTGATCTGCAAAAAGCCTCATTCAGAGCGGCACTTTGTTGATCTGTTGGCATACGTGCTGTGTATCTGCACCGATCAGGCCCACTGCGGTCAGGTGCCTAGCTGTCACCTTTGTGTCCGCCAGCCCATTTTGGATTGCATCACAGATGCCTATCGGAACTGGTGCAGTATCGACTGTTACACCGTGACCGAGATCAACCCCGAGCGTGCTTGCCCCGGTGATACTGTCGCTATTTGCGGATGCGGCTTCGGCGATATTGCTGGGAAAGTGCAGTTCACTCAGCATGGAACGATGAATCCCGGCCCGATCGTGGAGCCGACCTCGTGGTCGGACAAACGCATCTGCGTGGTCGTGCCCACCAGTGCGGGGTGCGGATTGACGATCATCCCGCCTGCTCAGACCATCAACGTCTGTGATCGTTTTCTGGACTACCGCATAAGCGGAAAGATGTTGGCTGAGTTCGAAGGCACAAGCGCTGATATCCTCAAGTTCATCGTCAAAGGGCATCAAGATGACGACTGTCTGTTGCCTGGCGAGGTCCTCAAAATCCGCTGGAAAGTTTGTGCCGCAGACACTGTGACAGTTCGCATCGTGAACACCGAGACCGGTGCTGTTATTGCACAGATTGCACCGGCCCCTGATCTGGGGCGTTGGGACTTTGATCAAACCGATTTCAATCAGACGACAAAGGTACGTGTCGAAATCGTCGCGACCGGGCTATGCAAACCAGCTACCGTCAGTCAGGGTCTGGACCTCGTTTTCCAGAACCCGCCGGACCTGTCCATCGACGGGATAGAAGTAACGCAGGCGATTCAGTATTACCGTGCCGCCCAGCATCTGACGGATCCCGCCGATCGGGGCCCAGACAACTCGTTGCAACTGGTGGCCAATAAATCGGCTTGGGTTCGGACATATTTGCGTAGCGGACAGGATCCGAGTTTCGACAACGGGCAGCTCGGCAATGTCGGCGGTACCCTTCAAGTGGAACGCCGGGTCGGCGGAGCTTGGTCCACGGTGGCCAATATCCCTCCGTTCAATGCCCCAATGACGGCCCAGGATAGTTTTTCCAGCTATGACGCAGAGCGGCGCGATATCGATGCGACTCTGAACTTCATCATCCCGGCCAATGTTATGACAGGGCTATTGCGTCTTTCGATCACCGTCTCTTCGCCGGATGATTGCTATGGCGGTAGTGACACAGCCCAACAGCTTGTCGATGTCGACCTTGAGCAAGAGTTGCGCGTTGCAGCCGTAACGATCGGCTATCAAGGCCCGCCAATGGGCGGCGGAGCAAATATTACGTTGCCAGCACCTAACGCAGCACAGGTGGCCGCGGACACCAGTTTTGCGCTTCGGGTCTTCCCTGTGGGCAGTACACCCAACGTGCGGATCATCGACAGTCAGACCACAACGCAGGGGCTGACAAACAATATGTTCCCGGCAGGCGGATGCGATCCCAACTGGACACCAATCCTGAATTTCGTGGCCAATGCGCGCACGAATGACGGCAATCAGGGCGACTGGCTTTACTATGGTTTGGTGAATGCGGCGATCCCGCGTTCGCATGGCAATACAGGATGTGCTAGCGGCGGCAACGGTGCTGGCCTGTCCAACAATCCGGTCACGCTCGCGCATGAATTGGGCCATCAGGCGGGCTTGCCGCATGCCCCATGCGGTGCGGTTGGCACACCAAACGCGAGCTATCCGCTGTACGAGCCCTACGATACCGGTATGACAACAACCAATTCCAGCGGCAATACAGTCTATTCAGATGCGAGCATTGGTGAATACGGTCTCGACACAAATGACGGGACCATACACCGACCGGCAAACAGCGAGGATCTGATGGGCTATTGCGGCCCGCGTTGGGTTTCGATCTTTACTCATAACTACATGCTGAACCGCGCCGAATTTGACCCGGTTGCACTGGCAACGGGCGTCTCTGGCGGCAATGCGACAGGGGCAGGTGACATGGAAGTCGACCGACAAGACCAAATACGTCCATTCGTGACGATTGTCGGGGCGGTTGACAAAGACATGCAAGCATCGGTCGCAAGCCTCGTGCGAGTCCCAACGCGACCCCTGAGGATGTCTGGCGCGCGCACTGATCTTGTCATCCAATTGCTCGCAGACAATGACGAGGTGATCTCATCTGCGCCCGTCTTCACTATGGATACGCACGACGCCAATGGTGATGGCTGCGGTTGCGGCGGAGGCGGCAAAAAGGATCCGGCTGAACCGCCCTACAACTTTATTGCGGCAATGGGTGATGTCGACCTCGGAACTGCAATTCGAATTTGCCAGGGCGATACGACCCTATGGGAACGCAAACGCCCGGCGCGGCCCATTCAACTAGCATCGGCCGAAGCCAGTATTGGCAAATCTGGTCTCAAGGTCTCCTGGAAAACGAATGGAGCCAAACGAGGCTATGCCCCTGATATCTGGCTGCAATGGTCCGCTGATGGCGAACGTTGGAACGGCCTGACAGTTGGCGTGACGGGCAACTCTGGCGAGATCGACCCAGCCATTATCCCTGCCGACAAAGTTAGGATCAGGGTTCTGGCGCATGACGGCTATTCCACCGCGACGGCCGACACCAATCCAGTTAAACTGCCCGCGGTCCCGCCAGAGCTTGCCATCATTCATCCCTTGGAGGGTCAGGTGGTGCGTGCAGACCGACCGCTACACCTCTGGGGCACATTCACAGGGCGAACCGCAGTAAAATCTGTTGAATGGTATCTGGACGGTAAAAAGGTCGCGAAAGATCTGGATGCCTGGGTCGACGCACTCAAACCGGGTGAGCATGTGGCGGAATTGCGCGCAAAAGGTGCGAACCCGGTAGCCGTCAAGTTTTCTACAGGTGCCCGCTAGTGGACCACTTTTGATGTGCTGCAAAACGTAATGCTCCAATGATCGCATACAGAGCTGACGCCTGAAGCTTTGCAAGCGTTGGCCCTCTATGGATTCCGTCGCGCGGATCAGAACGCCGGCGGGTTGGCCCGATCCTTTTACGTCTAAAACGCGCTCGTCCGTTTTCTGTTTTCAGAAAGCAGCGGCGCTGCGTCTGTGCCGGCATCAAAGCTCTGGAATTGGGCGTTATTACTCAAGGAGGCCGTAGCGAGAAGCGATTTGCTGCAGTTGAGCCAAAGTCTCCAGCCGTGTCAAAAGCTAACTTTGGCGTTGTTGTTTGAGGGAGAGGTACCCGAAGACGCCCCTCAGTTCGAGCTCAAATTCGCTACGGTTTCAGATGTTCTCTGATTGCCGCAATACCTGCTTCGGCACAGATGTCGTCGAATTCCTTGCCATTTGCATCCTCGCCCGGAGACCCCGCAATTCCGATGCCGCCGATGACGGCGCCTTCGTAGACGATCGGGATGCCTCCCGAAAGGGTAATCAGGCCGATTTCATTGAAGACCGCACCCAACGTGGGCTCATGCTCATTTTCGGCCTCAATCACCGAGGTCGCTTCGCGGCGTGACGCAGCCGTGATTGCCTTGCGGCTGCTGGTGTGGATGGTGTGTGGAAACGCGCCTTCGCGCATCAGTTGGACACGCGGCTGCGCGCGTTGGTCCACAACGGTGACCGTTGTGGCAAACCCCATATCTGCGCAGGTCTGGGACGCAACCGTGGCGGCAGTCTGCGCCCATTCGAGTGGGATGCTCATTTCCACATAAGGATCGGCGTACACAGCGCTGGTCAGCAAAGCAGAAGACGCGCAGAGGGCTTGGGTAAACACATTCATTTTGGTGTCCTTTTCAGGGAGGTTGCAAGGATTGCAGTTGTTTCGTGCTGGGATCAGGCCGCTGCGGACCAGCTTCACACGATACGCGGTCAACGACTTCGTTGACTGAGAAGGCCTTTGAAGACGTCCGGACCTTGACCGTCGGGATCTTCGTCGTCTGTTTCACCGGGGTCATCGCTGGGGTCATTGTCGGTCCAGGAGGAGAGGATCTCACCAGTCTCTGGATCAAGGTGGAATTCGATTTCGTCTCCGGTGTCGTTGATGACTTCGATGTCGATCACAACGTCACCATTGGAGCGCTCCAGCGCGATTTCTGCGATTGTGCCGGGCTGCTCTTCAAGTGCGATCGCAATGGCCTCGTTAAATGTCAGCGAAGACGCCAGAGGTGCCTGGTCGGCCGCCAATTGGGCGCTGCTTGCCGTGCATAGCAGACCAAACGCCACCGCGCTTGCCGTTAAAACCGCTCCATTTTTCATGCGTGATTTTCCTTGTTTCCTGCAAAGCGTTGCATTCCGCTTGCAACACCAATTTAGGGAGCCGTGCTGTCTGCGACTTTGCCTGAAGATGACAGTTTGGTTAGGTTCAAGAGTTCCTGAGGGCTGTATTTGACCACAGGTGAAAACGAAGGAAGGTCTCGTGTTCAGGTCGCCTCAGGTACCTCCGGCCTTTCTCTTTTCAGAGCTGACGCGCTTTTGGCATGCTTCACTGAATCCGTTGCCGTGTTTTCAGGCGGCAGGTAATCATCGCGGCAGATGCGAAGTGACCTGCGCTGTCCAAATGCCAAACCAGGTACCACAAGCGGGAGTTCTTCAACCGAAAGTGCGAGCCGTTTTAGCTTGGCGGCAATCCAAGACGTGTTACGAAAAATCTTGGTTGTTCGGTGTTGTTTATCTTGCTTACCAAAGCTTGCATGTGGATCGAAAACGTCAAGCTGCACAGCCTGACAGGGTTCAATCTGCAATTGACGCATCCAGCGTCTAGTCCACAGAAAGGCTTCTAGCATGCGATAGCCGTTTGCTTCGCGAAGCAACCTCTGAGCGGCCTTTTGTCCCAGAACATAGGCCGCGGCGCCGCGTTTGTTTTTGAAGATGCGATGCGCTGCAACCTTCAGACCGGCGTTTCGCCAAACCGGAGATCGGCTGAGGTTGTGCTTATAGTTCGCAAATTCAAGATCATAGACACAGCTCCAATCATCTCGACGCCTCTCGATATAGTCGAGAACGCCTTTGAAACGTTCAGAGAGCAATACATCGTCTTCAAGGACGCAAACCTGTTCCGTCTGCTCTGAAACGATTTCCCATGCGCGCCAGTGCGAGAAGGTGCACGCCACATCTTGCGCCCGGATCCCTCTGGTCCAATCGTTGGCTGCGTTCTGCAAGACACGTGCTGGCAAATCGTCGACAGACACAGCGTTGATAAATTCCAGCTCCAAGCCCAGCCGCTTGGCTTGCGCCTGTTGAAACGCCCGCCGCGAGGCTTTGTTCGGCGTATTGATCACGAGTATTCGCATATTGGGCTTTCCCAGCGGAATCTAACAACGAATGAGTGGTTTTCGGCAGACCTACCGCTGGATTGGGAAAAGACGATGAAAGACAAGCCGAACACATTCTTTTTGATGTCGATGCTAGCCAACAGTGAACTGCCCCATCATCCCGCAATCCTCGTGTTCCAGAATGTGGCAATGGTACATGTATGGCGCGTTATCCGTTGCTGGATGGTCGAACCGGACCAGCACCTCGGACCACTCGTTTTCGACATGCACCATGTCCTTCCAACCCTGTGCGTAGGAGGGTGGTTCCGCACCATTCTGCGTCAGGATGCGGAAAGAACATCCGTGGATGTGGAAGGGATGCAGTTGGTCATCTGAGGCGATACGCCAGATCTCGGTGTCTCCCTTGCGAACCCGCTCATCAATACGATCCATGTTCATGGGTTGACCGTTGATCCCCATGCCGCCATCGCCACATACGTTGCCCCAAAGGGCGGCTAGGGTTGCCAGTTCCTCGCTCCCGCCCATATTTAGGTGAAAGGATCTGGTGACTGCCGCAGCCCTTGGATCCGCCGGGAGCAAGTTGGCGAGCCTGTCGGGCAACGACCCAGTGAACCCCACTTCCGCGCGCCGGTTCAGAATCAAAGCAGGGATTGAGGTGCCACCGCCGCCAAAAACCGAACCAAGTATCCCTAGCAGCCCCTCGTCCTCACCGAAACTCACTATTAGTGCATTGGTGTCGGCAGCTCTCGTATCGATCAGAACTTCATAGCGTTCACCTGGTGACATTAGGATGCTGTCCGTCTGGACCGCCGAGGCCAGAAAGCCGCCATCTGACGCGATCACGGTCAGCGGCCCGGTTTGAAGGGACAAGGTCAGAAACCGCGCATTGCAGGCGTTCAGAATGCGTAGACGTACCAAACCCTGCGGTACGGTGTGAGCCACCGGCGCGATTGCTCCGTTCACAACCAAAGTGTTGCCGGTGAAGCCTTCTTCGAACACTTCACCGGTCAGGACATAATCCATTTGGCCAGAGCCGTTGAACATCTTGTCTTGCAGGATCAGCGTAAAATCATCCACGCCGTATGTGCTGGGAAGATCGGCGGACAGGCTGGCGTCATCCTCGATCAAGAGAACGCCAGCCAAACCTGTATAGGTCTGACGCGCGGTTTTGCCATGCATGTGGGAATGGAACCAATTCATCGAGGCGGCTTGTGTGATTAGCACATCCGGAGACCAGGCTTGTTCGGGTTCGATTTCCTGATGCGGTCCGCCATCCACGTCGCCCGGTATGTGCAACCCGTGCCAATGCAAGGTCGTGACCTCATGAATCCGGTTCGTGATCTCGAAAGGGAGCGTTTGCCCCTGTTTCGCCCGCAGCACCGGGCCAAGGTAATGATGGTTGATCCCGAACGTGGAACTGCCGGCACCCGTGCCAAAGTCATGCATCCCATACAGCAGATCCAATTTGATCCTGTCGTCGATCCCACCTGTCACATCGGTAATCGGGATGATCGGCAAAGGACGAGGCGTGGCCTGCGCCTTCGCTGCGCCCGACAAAGGAAGCAATGCGGCGGAGCTTGCCGCTGCCAAGAAATTACGTCTGTTCACCTTCTTCTCCGTTGAGTGCCTAGGGACCGCCTTGGCCCCAGCATGCGCATGGAGGAATGAGGTAAGCCTACCTGCGCCGCTTGTGACACAAACAGAATCTCGGCTGCCCGGAAGATTTCTGGAACATTACCGTTTGGTAATGTTGACATAGGGCTTGATCCGAGTTTTGCGCAGAAGGATGGTGCTAAGCAGCTTTGAGGCTGCGGAATTCGATACTAACTTCCAGGCCCGGTTCGTTATTGCTCAGCGTAACATCGGCTTCGTGCAGGGTTGCAATGGCCTTTGCCGTTGCAAGCCCTAAACCGTGGCCCGCGCTGCTGCGGCTTTTGTCGCCTCTGAAAAAGCGTCTGAAAACACGCTCGTGGTCCTCGACAGGGATACCTGGACCGTCATCCGAAACGGATAGCGTCGCATTTCCATCGCTTGCATCGACGGCAACATCTATCGTAGTGCCCGCCGGACAATGGCGCAGGGCGTTTTCAAGCAAGTTCGACGCAAGCTGCAATAACAACGCCCGGTCCCCGAGCACCAGCGCTGTAGATGTTGAATGTGTTAGGCGCAGTGTCTGGTTCTGGTTTTCTGCCGAAGGCTCAAAGACTTCGAACACCGTCTCAGCAATCGCGTCGAGGTCCACTTTTTCAAACTTTGCACGCAAGTCTCCGGCCTCGACTTGCGCGATCCTAAGCAAGGCATTGAACGTCGCGATGATGTCTTCTACCTCTGCCAGAGCCGCCCCGGCTTCGGATGGGGCAGGCTGTGACTGGCCCTGCAGCCGCTCCAGCCGCTGGCGCAATCGCTGCAGGGGTGTGCGCAGATCGTGGGCGATGTCATTGGAAATTTGCTGTTGAGTTTCCAACAGGGTTTCCAGCCGACCGAGCGTAGCATTGACACTTTCCGAGACCCGACTCAAATCATCTCTGGCACCGTCCGAGATCGGGATACGTGCGTGTAGGTCACCGGTTGAAACGCGGTCCAGTGTGTTTGAGATACCGACAATGCGCTTTTCGGTTATTTTGCCGACCCAGACTCCGGCCAGCAAGCCGGCGGCAATCGCTAGTATAGACCCAATGAGCAGTGCGGAGCCCAACGCCTCGACCACCTCGCTGCCGACATGATCGCCAGTCCCTTGAATGAATTCAAACGGGCCAATACGGGTCTGGGTGAGCCAGTAGCCAGTGACCTCATCTTCATGCGCGCCGTCGATTTTAATGTCATCAACTGGGACGAACTGCACTTCGTTTCCGTTCACCGCAGCTAGGTCCATTTCCGAGATGTTTCCGGAGACAGTTCGACCGTTCTCATCTAGCAGCAGAAATATCCGTGAGTTTTCGAAGTTCACTGTTTGCAGTGCCTTGACGTGCTCGGTCAATCGGTCTGCACCGTGGTCGGCATAAACACCCTTCAAAGTTTCGGCATCTGCATGTATCTGATGAAATGTACGATCCCGGATTTCGTAGATCGACAGACGATAGGCCCCGAAAAACATCAACGCCACTAGCACCGAATAGAGCAATGCAAACTGCAGGGACAGTTTCGTCGATGTGCTGCGAAGGCCGGACCAGGGTTTTTTCATTTCAGGCGTGCAGGCTGTAGCCAAAGCCACGGACCGTGTGGATCAGATCTTTGACGAATGGTTTGTCGATCTTCTGTCGCAGGCGGCTGATATGAGTCTCGACCACGTTGGTCTTTGGGTCGAAATGGAAATCCCAAACTGCTTCCAGCAACATCGTGCGCGTCACAACCCGACCTTCGTTACGCATCAGGTGAACGAGCAGACGGTATTCCCGGGGTTGTATTGCGATCTCTTGTCCCGCGCGTGTGACCGTATGTGCGATCAGATTCACCTCAAGATCGGCGACCCTGAGTGTGGTCGGCTCGGATTGCATCGGCGGGCGCCGCGTCAGCGCCATCAGCCGCGCCGACAGTTCCGAGAACGCAAAAGGTTTGACCAGATAGTCGTCTGCACCGGCTTCCAACCCATCGATACGGTCATGAAGGTCGTTCATGGCACTAAGGAAGATGATGGGCGTTTTGACATCTGCATTGCGAATGGACTTGACCAGCGCCAGCCCGTCTAGCTTGGGAAGCATTCGGTCAACGATCATCACATCGAAATCGCTGTCCAGAGCCTGCAAGAAAGCCTGTTTACCATCAGACGCGACTTCGTAGGTGTGCCCCAGCGCACTCAAGCTAGAGCTGATGTATTCCGCCGTCTCGGCATCATCTTCGACAATAAGTACGCGCATAGCTAGGGCCCGCAAATTGGTTTTGACCACTCTATTGGATTCCCACCCTCGCCTGCCAGCACATTACCAAATTGTATAGTTGCGCCCATGATCCGAGGATTTCGAGAACCTTAGTCGGTCCCTGCACTCACAGGATGGACCCATGGTTACAATCGACCCCAGCTTTCAGGCTAACAGCGTTCGGCCTGCGCTCCTTCATACATTCAGACTCAAAACGTCTCATCGAAACGTGTTGTTCAGTTGCTTGGCTGGTTTTCTGGTCATCCGCGTTTTGCTGATCTTCTGGCTTCCTATCACGGACACCACCGAAGCCAGATACGCCGAGATCGCCCGTAAGATGTTGGAGACCGGGAACTGGATAACGCCTCAATTTGACTATGGCGTTCCGTTCTGGGCGAAGCCTCCCTTGCATACATGGGTGTCGGCGCTTGGGATGAAAATTCTTGGAGTTGGTCATTTCGGTGCGCGATTTCCGATCCTGTTGCTGAGCATGGCTACTTTGGCTGTGACTTATTTGCTGATGAGATTTCGACACGGCGCCGATCAGGCTCTGATCGCGGTTACCGTTCTAGCTTCATCGCTTTTGTTTTTCGGGGCGTCTGCCTTTGTGATGACGGATATGGCGCTTGTTCTGGGAACCACGCTCTGTATGGCCGGTTTTTTTGTCTTTGTGACTACGCCCGACCGCATTGGCTGGGGATATTTGTTTTTCTTCGGTCTGGCTGTGGGGCTGCTGGCGAAGGGACCTGTTGCGATTGTTTTGACAGGTGTCCCAATCTTCCTTTGGCTGCTGATTGGCAACCGTTGGTCCATTCTGAAACGATTGCCGTGGCGCATCGGTCTTTTGCTGACGATTGTGCTGTCTCTGCCTTGGTATCTGGCTGCCGAGGCCGCGACGCCGGGATACCTGCGATATTTCCTGATCGGAGAGCATTTTGAGCGCTTTCTGGTCTCGGGATGGCAGGGTGACCTTTACGGCAATGGACATGCCGAACCTAAAGGGATGATCTGGGTCTTCGCGTTGGGGGCGTTCTTGCCGTGGAGCTTTTTTGCAGCCGCGCTTCTAATTCGGCCACAACAAACGTCGCGACAGTTTCGAAAGGATGACAGAGGCTGGCAAAGTTATCTTCTGATTTGGTGTCTTTCACCGTTGATCCTGTTCACACCGGCGGCCAACATTCTACCCGCCTATACGCTGCCCGCGTTTCCAGCTGCTGCTTTGCTCTTGGTTTCGCTTTGGACGAAAGACGGGGCATGGGAAAATGGAGCTATGTGCACCGCCTTTATGGGTGCGTTGGTTATCAGCGGTGTCGTCTATCTGTGCCTTTCGCTTGCAATTCTTGCAATTCCTGAGCGCTTGAATTTGCGGTCAGAAAAAGAACTGATCGAACAGGCCGTCGCAATGTCACCTAAGATGCAAATGACCTATTGGGGCAGCCGCAGCTATTCCGCTGAGTTCTATTCCGCAGGAGCAGTGCGCACGACAGAGGACCCGGTTGCAATTGAGCACATGCTGTCCAACGCGATACCTGATGCTTTGGCCGTGGATCCTTATGACCTACCCGAGATCAAGCATCTATTCGGAAGCCGGTTTCAAAACCTCGGGCGCATCGGTCGCAGGCATCTGTTTGTCGAGTTTCCCAATGTGGGGGGTCGAACATGAAACAAGAGCGTATTGCGTCGTCTTATCGCTTGGCCGAAGATTTCAATCTGTGGAAAGCGCCGAGACCGGCTCTGACTATCGTTATTCCGGCACATAACGAAGAGGGAAACATCGACGAAGCAATTGTTCAGGTGCACGCCCACGTCATACGCTTGGTCGAAAGCTATGAGGTAATCCTTGTCGATGACGGCAGCACGGACTCTACACTGTCACGCGCCAAGGCTTTGGCTGTCGACTATCCACTGCGCGTTTTGCGGCTTTCACGGAACTTCGGGAAGGAACAGGCCATCATGGCGGGCCTGAGGGCCAGCCGCGGAAAGGTTGTTGTGATCGTAGACGCCGACCTGAAAGAGCCCTTATCTTGTTTGAACGACATGTGGAAGGCTCATGAAGATGGCTTTGAGATGGTCTATGCGAGTCGCGCCCATCGCGCGGATGAGCCCAGATCCAAACGGCTTTTCATACGGCTTTTCTACAAATTGTTGAACTTTGGTGCCGATATAACCATCCCTCCGGACTCGCGAGATTTTCGATTGATGGACCGACGGGTAGTCGATGCGCTTTGCGATCTATCCGAAAGCAACTGTTTCATGAAAGGACTGTATGGGTGGGTTGGATTTCACACCAAAGAAATCCGGATCGAGCTTGAGCCCCGTATGCATGGAACATCGAAGTTCCGTTTCGTTGGACTGATGCGTCTCGCCCTGACGGGACTAACGTCCTTCACAACTTGGCCGCTGAGAATGTGGACCCTAGTCGGATTTTCTATTGCGGCATTGTCCCTTCTCTATTGTGCATGGATCGCAGTCCGCACCCTTGTGTTCGGTATCGACGTCCCAGGATGGTCGACACTCGCTGCCGCGATATTCCTTCTCGGAGGCGTACAACTGGTTTCTGTAGGCATTCTCGGCGAATACGTATCAAGGGTCTTCGGTGAAGTGAAAGGCCGACCGGGTTTTATCGTTGCGGAAGATTTCAGCCCCAATCTGGACGGATCGCCATGATAACTCAAGTCTGCCGGTTTGGAGTGGTTGGAGTCATGGCCACACTGGTGCATATAGCGCTCGCCCTTTTCCTTTTCCGCCGCGGCGTTACACTTCACGTTGCGAATACTCTGGCGTTTTGCGGCGCCTTTTTGTTCGGGTTCACTGCGCACTTCTTGTTCACCTTTGCTGAGAAGTCTGCCTCAATCCTGATGGCACTGTCGCGATATTTTGTAGTCGCGGTGACGGGTTACACGCTAAATGGCGGGATACTGATCGCCGCAGAGTCGATCGGGAAAACTTCAGCTGAACCTGCCCTCTTTTTGGCTATTGTTCTTGCTGGTACACTGTCCTTCTTTCTAAGCCGAAATTGGGCATTTTGATCGTGGGATGATAGGTCGATTTTCGATCGAGACAAGGTCGCAGACTGATTTAGTGGGCTGCCGTGACGCTGTTGACAACCAAATTGGTTTAGCACGGATGGAGGCGGCGTCGTTTCTTTGTGCTTTGGTTTGAAGTCTGTATTCAGAATGCTGCCGCGAAGCATAGAAAGGGTGAGCGAACGACAGCTTTGGATCGTTCGCCTCTTTCGCCGACCTTGAAAGTTGGCGGAAAGCGAAACAACCCCTGAAATTTGGAGTACAGAGTTACGCTGAATCCGAGTGCATTTTTTGGGGGGGGAGTAACGTGGAGTTTTCCCTAAATCGTGTACGCTGCAGTACAAAGTTATGCCCGAACCTACAGATGTTTAGCGAGAGCGCCGGGCGGGTCCGGTATCCCTACTAGCCTACGAAACTAGTGTCGTTGGTTGCAATCCGGACTGATTAATCCAGAATCCTCGACGGGTCCCTTGAATTTCTGGACCGACCATTCCAAATCTAAGCCATGAGCGAAGATACTCTGATAGTTGGCGACAACAATTCGCCTGTTGGCCCGGGTCGGCCTCGTGGCTTTGATGAAGCCGAGGCTTTGGAAAAAGCCCTGTGCGTTTTTTGGCACAAGGGATATGAGACCGCATCTTTGGACGATTTGACCAAGGCCATGGGTTTGAGCAGGTCCAGCTTCTATGGAACTTTCGGCAACAAACGAGCTTTGTTTCACAAAGCCCTCAGCCACTATTCCAGGCGTGGTTTGAAAACTCTGCGTGAGGTCGCGGACACGGGCGGAGATGACCCCGTTGGTGCAATAATGGAAGCTTTGGCGAACCCGCAAGGCGGTCGTGACGGCTGCATGCTGATCAACTGCCTTACGGAGCTTGCTCCTCATGATGAGGAAGTCTCGGCTCTCGGGCGACATCATTTGGAGAGTATTGACGAGATTATTGCGAGAGCGATTGAGCCTGCGGATCCGGAACAGGCCCTCGACAAGGCGCGAGCCTTTGCCTCCCTTGCAATCGGTACATTAGCTTTACGCAAGGCGGGTGTTCCCGCGGAGCAGATATCGCAAACTCTGAAACAAGCTCGGTTGGTGATATCACCTTAGTTTCACCTAACTTAATGGTTTGAAAGTAAAAAAACTTGGCAGAAAACCGCAAACCTAATTTTGGACCAAATAGTACAAAATAATCTTATAAAAGCAAACCAAAGAAGGAAGCAGCAATGGCTGATGAAAAACTGTTCTCCGGCATCAAAGCTGGCGCAATTGAACTGAAAAACCGCGTTGTCATGGCGCCATTGACCCGCAACCGGGCAAGAGCCGAGGATGACAGCGTCCATGAATTGCAGGCCAAGTACTACGCGCAACGGGCGGGTGCTGGTCTGATCATCACGGAAGCTTCGCAAATCTCGCCCCAAGGCAAAGGCTACGCATGGACGCCCGGCATTTATTCCAAAGCACAGATCGACGGCTGGAAAAAAGTGACTGAAGCCGTCCATGCTGAGGGCGGAAAGATTGTGATCCAGCTTTGGCATGTGGGCCGAATTTCGCACAACAGCTTGCAGCAGGATGGCGGTGCCCCTGTTGCGCCATCCGCGATTGGCGCTAAGGCCAAGACCTTTGATGGTGAGCAGTTTGTTGAAACATCTGAGCCGCGTGCTCTGGCCATCGGAGAAATTGCTGGCATTGTGGACGACTATCGGAGGGCCGCAGAAAATGCCAAGGAGGCTGGTTTTGACGGTGTCGAAGTCCATGCAGCCAACGGATATCTTATTGATCAGTTTCTGCGGGACGATTCCAACAAGCGTGAAGACGAATATGGTGGTCCTGTCGAGAACAGAGCACGGTTCCTGAAAGAGGTCATGGACGCTGTTGTCGATGTGTGGGGCGCCAACCATGTCGGTGTCCGCCTCAGCCCCTTCTCGAACGCCAACAACATTTCCGACGGTGACCCACAGGCGACGTTCTCGCATGCGATCAAATTGTTGAACAGCTATGGGTTGGCCTACCTCCATCTCGTAGAGGGACAGACCGGCGGCCCGCGTGGTATTCCCGAAGGTGGCGATCTAAAGGCGCTCTATGATTTGTTCGACGGTGCGAAAATGGGTAACAACGCCTATGACCGCGAAATGGCTATTGAAGCGATTGAGATCGGAGCCGTCGACCTGGTGGCCTTTGGCCGACCGTTCATTTCCAACCCGGATCTTGTCAGTCGGTTGGAGAAAGACGCCGCGCTGAATGAGTTGGATGAATCCACCCTCTACGGCGGGAATGAAAAAGGATACACCGACTACCCGGCACTGGGAGAGGAAGCGGTTGCCGCAGAGTGATGCGTCACTCTTAGCTCCTTGGTGACAGGCAATAGCAAATAGAATTAGCGCGCCGGTTTGGGCGCGCTCTTTTCGCGGTTACGGCAATAACTTTTCTGGAAGCTGGGATTTATCACACGTCCGCGAATGGACTGGTTCCCTCCGATTGCGGTGACTAAGAGACGCTTTTGAGTTTATCATCAGGGTCTCTTTGAGTTGGCGAGTTCCATGTTTCAGCAGATACCATGTCCAAAAAAACGAGCTTCTTGAACCGGCCTGATAGATTTTGGCCTTACTTTCGGCGCATGGTTGGTCCTTCGCATTTGCTTCTATTCAGGTAACGTTAGGTTGGGAGTGCGATATGGAATTACCAACACTGACGTACGAAATGATAGCCGTACTGAGTCTATTGTCTTTCACGGTCTTACTTTTTGTTACCGAGATTATACGGATCGATGTCGCAGCAATTCTTGTGATGGTGCTGCTTGGCGCGCTGAGCTACCTACCGGGGCTAGGTAATCTTGCCGATGTCTCCAGGCTCTTTGAAGGTTTTTCCTCGAACGCTGTGATGTCCATCATCGCAGTTATGATAATAGGGGCGGGGCTTGATAAGACCGGACTTATGTCAAAGGTTGCGGCCTTGATCCTCAAGAATGGTGGCACGACAGAAGCCCGTATCATCCCAATCATATCAACAACGGTTGGTGTCATAAGCTCCTTCATGCAGAACGTCGGAGCAGCTGCGCTTTTTTTACCTGTTGTGAGCCGCATCTCAGCACGTACGGAAATCCCGATGAGTAGGTTGCTGATGCCCATGGGGTTTTGCGCGATCCTGGGTGGTACGATTACATTGGTCGGGTCGTCGCCCCTCATCCTGTTGAATGACCTGATTGTTTCGGCAAACTCATCCCTTCCAGCTGACCAGCAAATGGAGACGTTTGGGTTGTTTTCAGTCACGCCCATCGGTGTGATGCTGGTGCTGACAGGGGTGCTTTACTTTGTGCTCTTTGGTCGTTGGGTCCTGCCAGCGCAGCGGGAGCGTGGAGAAGATGCAAGCTCGGCTCGGTCCATGCAGGCCTATGTCGAAAACACATACGGGCTTAGGGCCGATATGTTTGAGATACGTGTCCCTGAAGGTTCGATCATCATCGGGCAAACGCTTTCGGATCTAATGGTCGCCCATAACATGTACATTCTTGGTACATCCTATCGCGGCCACAAGGTCATCGCGCCGATGGCTGATACCAAGATCGAAGCCCCGGCGCGGCTCGCCGTGCTTGGCCTGCGTCGGGTGGTTGAGCATCAGTTTGCTGAGCCTTACGGCTTGGAAATCCTGCCCCAACTAGATGTTTTTGCGGATGATTTCGCCGCGACGCAATCAGGGGTGGCCGAGGTTGTTATTCCTCCAGGTTCTTCAGTGATCGGCCAGACTCCGATCGATTTACGACTTCGTCAAACGCATGGTTTATCTTTGTTGGCCATTCAGCGTGGCGAAGAAACACTCAGCCACGTTGAGACCGAGGATCATTCAGCCACGCATATCGGGCAAGTTCCTTTGCAAGCTGGCGACACATGTGTGGTGCATGTGCAGTGGGACCGTCTGACACGAGTGAAGTCAGACAGGGATTTCGTCGTTGTAACCTCGGACTTTCCTCAGGAAGAGTTGCGGCCACACAAGGTCGGATGGGCGCTCGCCTTCTTCCTGATAGCGTTGAGCTTAATTTTATTTTCTGACCTGCGTTTATCATTGTGCCTGTTAGTTGGCGCTGTTGGCATGGTTTTGAGCCGGGTGTTGTCGATTGATGAGGCGTACGAGTCGATAAGTTGGAGCACAGTTTTTCTACTCGCTTCACTGATCCCATTGGGGCAGGCGGTTCAGAACACCGGCACTGCGGATTGGATTGCAGCGCATGTGTTGGCCCTTTTGAAGGGGTGGCCGATCTGGTCGTTGCAAGCAGGAATCGCCGTTTTGGCAACGGCGTTCACGCTGGTCATGTCGAACGTAGGTGCAACTGTTCTGCTGGTGCCGCTGGCAGTTTCTATTGCCGTATCCGCGGGTGGCAATCCGGCTGTATTTGCTCTCACCGTGGCAATTTCAACGTCCAACTCATTTTTGATCCCAACACACCAGGTGAACGCGTTGATCATGGGCCCAGCAGGCTACCGGGTGGTGGATTTCGTGCGCTCCGGTGGAATCATGACTCTCCTTTTCTTGGTTGTTTCAATGACTGGACTTGCGATTTTCTTTTGAGCCGCCTCTCGGCGATCCGTACAGATGAACTCATAATAAAGGGTTTTTGAGACTAAATTTTTTTGTCGGAACGTTAGATTCAAGACGTCTGCAATATAGAACCTCCGCCGCGAGGGACCGAAGCAATGCGTCGAAGTCAAGCAAACCTGAAGTCGGTATACGCTGGAACTGGACCGTTTTAGTTTTATCCATCACTGTTGTCGGACCAAGACCGTCGGCAATTTTGGAGAGTTCACGATGAAGTTCCTTCGTACACCGGACCACCAGTTTGACGGATTGCCAGATTTCGACTTTGGCCCGAACTATCTTGATGTGGATGATACTGAGGGCGGTCTTCTCCGTCTGCACTATTTGGACGAGGGACCGGCGCAGGCACCGCCAGTGTTGTTGATGCACGGAGAGCCAACCTGGTGCTTCCTGTATCGGCACATGATTCCGTTATTCAAAGATGCGGGCCATCGAGTTCTGGCTCCTGATTTGATTGGGTTTGGCCGGTCGGACAAGCCCACTGAGCGATCCGACTACACCTACCAACGCCATGTAGACTGGATGTCCGAGTGGTTGCGGAAAGTTGACCTGACGGGCATCACATTGGTTTGCCAAGACTGGGGCGGACTCATTGGCTTGCGGCTGGTTGCGAGTATGCCGGAGCGGTTCTCTCGTGTGGTTGTGGCGAACACGGCCCTACCTACCGGTGACGTGCTCTTGGGTGAGGCATTTCTTTCATGGCGGGAATACTCGCAATCCGTGCCGGAATTTAATTCGGGACGCATCGTATTCGGTGGCACAACATCCAAGATTTCAGATGAAGAGGTCGCAGCCTATAACGCACCGTTCCCGGATGCGCGCTATCTGGCAGGCGCTCGAGAGTTTCCAGTGTTGGTGCCCGACACGCCTGACAATCCAGCTTCAGAAGCCAACCGAGCCGCATGGGAAACCCTCAAAACCCTGAACACTCCGTTTCTGACTGTTTTTGGAGAAGATGACAGGGTCATGGCGGGCGTAGACAAACTGTTCCAAAGGTCGATCCCTGGGGCAAATGGTCAAAACCATATCGTTGTGCCAAAAGCTGGGCATTTCATTCAAGAAGATGCTGGCAGAGAGCTGGCACAGGCGACTTTGAAATTCGTTGAGCTAACACAGAGGCTATCAATTTAGAGTCTTCCCTGCGGCCTCAACTCACACCAAATTTGCGACGCAAATGCTCGGCCAGGGCCGTTATGCGACGTGGTTGGGCTCGGCTCGGCGGAAACATCATTTGCAAAGGTTTCGGCGGTGGGAGGAAGTCGCGCAAGACTGAAACAAGTCTGCCAGATCGAACATTGTCGCCGACATCCAGCTCTGACTTCAAGACGACCCCATGGCCTGCGATCGCCCAATCGCGGATCAGTGAACCATCATTGACTATTCGATTTCCATTTACCGATACGCGCTGGGCATTTGGTCCTGATCCAAACTCCCAAACGTTGTCGATCATGTCGCCAAACCTCATGACCAAGCAGTTGTGGTTCAGTAGATCTTCTGGTTTTTCAGGCGTTCCGAATGAGGCCAGGTAACTTGGGGATGCACATACGAAACGTTGGTAGCTTCCTAGATTTCGCAACCTGAGCGAGCTGTCTGTGATGTTGCCGAAGCGAACTGCGAGGTCGAAACCCTGGCCGACGAGGTCAACATAGCCGTCCGAGAGGGATAGTTCGATTGAGACGGCAGGGTTCTCTTCGGTGAATTCGGCGACAACCTCGGAAACAATGCTCCGTCCCAAGTCAATCGGCGCGCTTATGCGAATTGGACCAGACAGAGTTTCGGCGCCGTGCCGAACAAGTGTATCCAGGTCCGCAACCTCACTGAGAACGTTTCTTGCCCCATCGGCTAGTACTCGGCCTTCTTCGGTCAGGCTAATGGAGCGGGTGGTACGGTTGAACAAAACCACACCATAATGTGCCTCCAGAGCCGCGAGCCGCTCGGACACTGTTGTGCTCGACAACCCTGTCTCGCGCGCCGCAGCCACAAGACTGCCTTTCTCGGCTATGGTCAGAAACAAGCGCAGATTGTCTAAAAGCATTAAACGGAATTTCCGGATTATATGTTCGATTATGCCCTGTTTATCCCGAAAGTACTGCGGCGTAAATCTTGTGCATCGCTCAAGAACACAAGGGACCTATTCCAATGGCCAAGCTGACAATCCTCGCCAACATCAAAGCCAACCCCGACAAGATCGACCTCGTAAAGGGTGAGCTGATCAAGCTCATCGACACAACCCGTGCCGAAGAGGGTTGTATTAACTACGACCTGCACCAGGACAACGACAACCCAGCTCATTTCGTGTTCTACGAAAACTGGGAAAGCCGAGAACTTTGGCAAACCCACATGGGTGCTCAGCACCTTGCGGCTTACCTGGAAGCAACAGAGGGCGCCGTCGCAGAATTCACGTTGAATGAAATGACTGTCATCGGTTGATACAGAACCGAACAAAGGAGCATGCTATGAAAGCCGTGGGATACCGCGAGACAGGGTCAATTGATCGGGCGGACGCCTTGATCGACTTCGAGGCCGACAAACCGACGCCGAAGGGGCATGACTTGTTGGTGAAGGTGCAGGCCGTGTCAGTGAACCCGGTTGATACGAAAATTCGGCAAAAACGTGCTCCTGCGGGTCCAGCACCTGATATTCTGGGGTGGGACGCAGTGGGCGTCGTCGAAGCCGTTGGTGAAGCGGTGGAGACTTTCAGTCCGGGCGATACAGTTTGGTATGCCGGGGCGATCAACCGACCGGGAACCAATGCCGAGTTTCATCTGGTGGATGAACGTATTGTCGGAGCCGCGCCAAAGTCCATACCGGCGAAAGCGGCTGCGGCGATGCCGCTCACGACGCTTACTGCTTTTGAGATGCTGTTTGACCGCTTGCGAGTCCTGGATACCGTTTCCGGCGGGACCAATACGTTGCTGGTTATTGGTGGCGCAGGTGGTGTCGGGTCAATCACCATTCAATTGGCGCGGGCTCTCACTGACTTAAAAGTGATAGCCACTGCGTCCCGACCCGAGACACAAGACTGGGTTCGAGAGCTAGGCGCGCACCATGTCATCAATCACGCGGAACCTTTTGGCTCACAACTCAAGGCGCTCGGCATCGAAAGCGTGGATTTCATCTATTCGACAAACCATTCCCAGCTTTATGCGCCCCAAGCTGGAGAGGTGATGACACCCCAAGGGCGCTTTGGGTTGATCGATGATCCTGAGACCTTCGACATCGCGCCGTTCAAACCTAAGTCGATCTCATTGCATTGGGAGTTCATGTACACTCGGTCGCTTTTTGGGACTGGAGATATGAGTCGTCAAAGCGAAATCCTGAATCAGGTCGCCGGGTTGATAGATGATGGAAAGATCAGATCCACAGCGACTGATACACTCGGTAGGATCAATGCTACAAACTTAATGAAAGCCCATGCTATCCTAGAAAGCGGCAAGGCCAAAGGGAAGCTTGTGCTTGAGGGTTTTTAGATGAGAATTGAGCGGCTGGATCATGTGAATATCGTTACGACCAGATTGCCTGAGATGGTTACTTGGTATGAAGAGGTCCTGGGTTTGAAACTCGGGGCCCGCCCTGATTTTCCGTTTGCCGGAGCTTGGTTGTATGCGGGTGATCACGCGGTGGTTCACCTTGTGGGGCACGAAGGAACGCCAAGTGTCGGCTCCGAAGTGAAGCTCAAGCTCGAGCATTTTGCACTCTCAGCCACGGGGTTGAGCGCGTTCGAAGAAAAATTGAATTCGAGTCAGATCAAGTACCGCAAAACTGACGTCCCCGGCGCCCGAATGGTCCAAATCCACGTGGCCGATCCTGATGGAAATCATATTCATATTGATTTCGAAGAAACCGAGTAAGTGAAAACCCTCGGAATAGTCGGGCCGCAAAATCAAGCTCGTAACTCTTTGCCGATCAATGATCGAGATCCTTGCCGGGTTGCTTCCAAGAATTACGTGGGTCAACATTTTTGGGCGGTAATAACGTCGATTTGGAGATCAGCATGCGGGACCTCGAAACAAACAAGAAAAACGTCATCGCCTTTTATGAAATGATGTTCAACGCGTGTCGACCTGCCGAGGCCATAGCGACCTTTGTTGGGGAAACCTATACGCAGCACAACCCGCATGTTGGCGACGGCAAGCAAGCCTTTGTCGAGTACTTCGAGCGCATGGCCGCCGAATACCCGGGAAAGCGTGTGGACATCAAACGTGCGTTTGCTGAAGGCGATCACGTTGTTCTGCATTGCCATCAAATCTGGCCCGATGGTCTCGAGTACGCCGGGATCGATATTTTTCGCCTGGATGCTGATGGCAAGGTTGTCGAACACTGGGACGTTCTTCAGGAAGTTCCAGCAAACAGCGAGAATGACAATGGCATGTTTTGACTTCGCCGTTCTAGCTGCGGAGCATGGAACTTCGAAAGCTGCTGTCTGCTAAACCACGATAGTCAAAGGGTATAAGTCTGATCCAGGAAACCCGCCGAGGCGTATCTATCAAGAACCGTTTAGTTAGGAGATAAATATGTTCTCGAAGAGTATTCTTACGGCGGCCCTTGGGTTATCTGCAGCTACTTCGCTTCAAGCTGGTGTACAAATTCGCTTTGTAGAAGGCGCACCCAAGGACCGTTTTGTTTTGACAAATGTCGGAGCTTGCGAAGTAGAAGCCTCGACCCTCAAAATTGACTTGTCGCAATCTGCCGGACGTCTGATTTTCGACGTTACCGAAAAAGGCGCGGGTGTAGAGGTCTTCCAACCTCTCGAATTCGTTGAGGGCGCGGATGCTCTGCGGCAAATTCCAGCGGTCGTGGATGGGCAAGATACAATTGAACTTGAGATCGCCTCCCTCGCAGCCGGGGA
The DNA here is from genome assembly GCF_056538485.1 of Ruegeria sp. BG3. Lineage (NCBI taxonomy): Bacteria > Pseudomonadati > Pseudomonadota > Alphaproteobacteria > Rhodobacterales > Roseobacteraceae > Ruegeria > Ruegeria sp. BG3. Next base: position 235,843 of record NZ_JBQFTE010000008.1, read on the forward strand.
CAAACTCGCTTTTACCATCGATGTCGATGATACCATCGGGCAACGCGAAATCACCGTAACGGGGTCGGAGATCGAAGGCGCCACAGTGTCGTATACTGATGAGGATGAGACCAGTACGGCGACCTTCTCTTCCGAAGCACTTGTCAACGTGACGACCAAGGACTGCTGAAAGCTATTCCAAAATGTCGAATTGGTTGATCCGCATTGCATTCCTTGCGCTCATGTTGGGCGGCGGCATCCTTATCGGGACACTGACTGCACCCGGCGATTGGTATGCGCAGCTTTCTAAACCGGCTTTCAATCCACCAAATTGGATTTTTGGGCCGGTTTGGACGGTGCTTTATGTCTTGATCGCCATTGTGGGTTGGCGTCAGTTCGAAACAGACCGAAACTCGACCGCGATGAAGCTGTGGTGGGCGCAGATGGGTCTGAACTTTTTGTGGTCCCCAGCCTTTTTCGTACTGCAACTGCCGTGGATTGCCCTTGTGGCCATTGTCGCGTTGTTGGCTGTCATCTTCATGTTCATCGTTCAGGTCAGGAATTCGGATCGGGTTTCTGCGCTGGCCTTCCTGCCGTACTTTGCATGGGTCGCATTTGCCACGGCGCTGAACCTTTCCATTGCGATACTGAACTGAGAAGGAACAATATGCGTGCCAACTTCATTGGGCTTGTTTTAGGTCTTGTTATCATCGGATGCACAATGGCTCAGGCTGATGGAAAACTGACTGAAGACTTCTCCAAGTCTCCGGAGACGCGTTGGGACTACGTAGCCGACACCGTCATGGGAGGTGTTTCCTCAGGACAGGTGCAATTTCGTTCGGAAGGTGATGTAGCATTCGCGCGGCTGACCGGAACCGTCAGTACGGACAATAACGGCGGCTTCATCCAGTTCCGGCGCAAGTTGTCTGATCGGCCAGATGAGGGTGTATCAGGCGTCAGGTTATTGGTACGGGGGAACGGTGAGCAATATTTCGTTCATCTCAGAACCCGCGGCAAGGTGCTTCCGTGGCAATACTATCAGGCCGCGTTCGCAACTTCTGAAGACTGGACCGAAGTCTATTTGCCTCTGTCAGGTTTCAAGGCTTCTGGCGCCATATTACGCGCTATTCCCGTTGCTGATGAAATCACTTCAATTGGAGTTGTAGCCTTCGGGCGCGATCACGAGGCCCGCGTGGATGTCAGTGAGATTGGTTTCTACTGAAGGCCTCTCAAGAAAGGGCTGTGATGTTCAGATAGGTCTGCTTGACACCGGTTGAGATCGAGTTGTGCCGATGCCTGAACGCGGATGCGCTGTTTCTTCATTTTAGATGCTGAACCCGTCGTTTCTGAGCAAACATTTACAGCGTGCTGCGTTCCGAAGAGACAACTCCACAGGCAGTCTTCAGTTAATAAATCTTAATCAAAGCAAAATACATTCAGCAAAAGACAACTCCCACATGAAGCTCATCTAAAGGAGTGAGTATCATGAAGAGGATTGCAGCTTTGGGCCTTGTTGCCCTGACCCTATCATTTGTTGGGACTGGTGCGTTTGCGGACTGCTATTTCGGGAACGATGCGGTAACCGGGATGGAGACGATCATCTGCGAGACAGACGGTGGCTTTTCCAGTTGGGGCACATTGATAGCTGAAGCTTGAGCGTTTTGCGGTTCAACACCAAAGGTTCTGTGAATTTTGTTAAAGCAGATCGAATTCTGCAAATGTTAGCACCACAGCCAAACAGCACTCGATGCCGAGAGTGGTGACGCGACAGACTCGTCTATAATTATTGCGTGGTAGAGGACCTCCGGCCCCGCTGCGATGCAAGAAACTGCTTCAGTTCTTCGCCTTGGTTTGCGTCGATGGATATTCAAACTCACGCAACCTCGCGCCGATTCTTGGCGTTCTGCATCTCTTTGACCAGGCAATGTGGTGGACACTGTTGGAAGCAGATCAATCGTTCTTTGCATTGACCCGTCACGACACCGCCCCACCTTTCTAACTCAGTTAGGAGCATCCTGAGTGTTTGTGAGGACCACTGCCTTGTTTATTTTTGCTGTGTCGACCCCGGCCACGGCATTGCAGCTTCGCGAAACAGGGCGCTATGAGCTCAATCAACCCGCAAGTCTTGACTACGATCCGACGTTTTGCGGGTTGTGGATTGCGAATGAGGGGCCCGAGGCCATTCTCGTTACATTGCAAGGGGATGAGTTGCGCCGCATATCCAGCGATCTCTTCCGTATCAAAGCAATTGCTATCGAAGGGGATCACTTGTTGCTGGGCGATGGCCTCGGCAGTCTTCAACGTGTCACCAAAGATGGAGAGCCACTCGGAGCGCCTTTCAAACTGGACGGCGGATTCGCAGACACCGAGGGGATCGCGATCAACGCGAAGGGGCAGATCGTGACCGTAGAAGATGACCCGGAACGGTTGTCCTGGTTCACTTCAGAGGGCGCTTTGACAGCGAGGTTGGATACCATGAAGCTCTCTCCTCCCTTGAGCGAGGCGCAGGGCATCGCGATTGACCCACGCACCGGGCACATGTTGATTGTTGATGACTGGGAAGGGTCAAACAGCTTGTATGAGTTCACGGCAGATGGCCAACTGCTCGCCCAGCAAAGCTTGCTGGAGTTCGGAACTGACCCTGAAGGCATCGCCATTAGGCCGGGATCTAACCAACTGTTTGTAGCATTCGACGGCGGCGCGAAGATTGTGACATTTGACTACACGCCCACCTTACCTGAAGGATCACCGCCGCTTCCCCCGGGCGGAGACTGCATGATGTTCTAAGAATTTGGCTTCGCATTCTGGCAAAAACCGGTTTTTTTTACCTAGTCCCGTTCGCTGTCCAAAGCTTCGCGTATGAGCGTCAGATTCGGCAGCGAATTGTGAAACGGATCTGACCCGAGTTCAGACAAAACTGGAGCCAGGGATTCCGACATCCGCTTCGTACAAGCTTTCAGAAACTCCGCACCTTGCGGCGTGGACCGGGCTATTTTCGAACGCTTGTCATTGGGGTTGGTTTCAAGGTTAATCAGAGCATGGTTTTCAAGGCTCGCGAGCATGTGCGTCATCGACGTCTTGGGCACTTGAAACGCGTTCGACAGCTGTAGTGGCGTTTCCCCCTCGGGGCGCCGGACCAGGTGACCCAATATGCCAAATTGGGTTGCGGTCATTCTGCCAGGTAAGAACGCTTCAAGCTTGGTCGAGATCAGCTGGTTGATGATCCCGACCTCGGTAAAGAACCGGTAAACTTCGTTGGTCTCTTCTTCAGGCTTCATTCAGAATTCGCGTCTCCAGCGGCCAGCGGGGCGTGGCAATTGGCTCGGGTCCATACCCCAAACGCAACAACATTTGCACCGTGTGGCCCGGTGGCGCAAGAAGCTCATGCGCCAGAGCGTATTCATCGGCCATCTCGGGATATTCCTGAAGGGCCTGACTGACCGGATGCACGCCCAGACCCATTTCGGTTGTCTTCAGGTAGAGACGCATCAATTGACGGCCGGCATCGAGTTGATCACTACGCGTATTTGTAGCTGTCGTGAGGACAGCGTATTGCGGCGTCGCGTCTAGCATAGCGAAGTAGCCTCGCATGTGAGACTGAGTGCCTGGGTGGTCAACATTCATAAGGGTCTCATTGTCCAAAAGGCCGGTAAGTCGCAGCGTTTCCAGCATGGGATCACGCAGTTCAATCCCGTCCGGATTGGCGTTGATTTCTGCTTTCCCGATCCGCATGAGGTCGACGGATTCTTTTAGGGTCTGGGGTGTTCGCATTTCGATTTCGAAAGCGCGTTTTGTGAGGTCTCGAACACTCGCCACCAAATCTTCATTGGTAATCAAAGTTGCATAGTTGCCAAGCGTAGACACTTGATCGGCAGAGAGGCGCTGTTCAGTGTACGGTTCTTTGTTGGAATGTCGGTTGAGGATTTGATCTGAGAGTGGATCGGGCGCTCCGCCAGGAACAAACACTGCTTCTGCGATTGGTCCGTTATCACCATCGGGTAGTAACGTGACCTCGGTATCAAATCCCTGTGCTCCTGCCGCCAGAACCATCGTCTCAACAAATGCGCCGAGGCCAATAAAGAGCTGGCGGTGGTAAGGATCGGTTTCCGGAAGTTCGCGATCAGGATCACGGTGGATCCGCACCATGTCTTGCCCAACCAACTCCACCAGCCAAGGTTGCAAGTTGTGCGGATTGGGGGCGAGAATTGCGTAGGACAAGGCGACTTTGCGTGGGTCGTCATACGGTTTTGGCGTCCACGGAGCCAACGCGGCATGCGGCGTGCGTGTAGCGAGGAACCCAACCGCGCCCGTTGCCGCCAGAATTGTGCCTCCGCCTAGAATCTTAAGAAAACGTCTTCGATTTGGCATTTTGACTCTCCAATAGTACGATATCGAACTAAATAATACGAAATCGTACTAATTCAACCCCAATCGATGCAGTGATTGTTTGAGTGATCTGAAAAAAGAATATTGGAGCCGCCGGAGGCAACCGCCGATTCCCGCGGTGGACAAGTACTCGGAGCGCCTTTGGTGGCGAAAAGAAGCAGTTACTTTAGTTGACCAACGACCGGATGCGAGAAGATCAGAGGCTGTTGAGTCGGTGCTTCTCTAGTATCCCGCAAAGCATAGCCTGTGCTTGCAGCCTGTGTTCTCGATGACGTTCACGGGCAACATCCGGTCGACCTTCACTAATCGCTTGGAAAACGACCCGGTGATCTTCGTTGGATTTGACGGGCAGGGGCCTGATGAACAATGTAGTTGCGCGCGCGCGGCGCACCTGGTCGCTCATCATGGCGACAATCGCTTCGACTCGTTTGTTGCCGCCCAACCGAACGAGCTCCTGATGAAACAACTCGTCAGCCTCGGCCCAGGCTTCAAGGTCTTCGGCTTCGATGGCTTGGTCCATCTTGGCAATGGATCCAGCAAGGACCGCCAGTTCATCTTCTGAATAACCCGCTTCGGCAGCGCGCTGTGCTGCGAGACTCTCGAGTTCCGTCAGGATGTCGTAGATTTCACGCATATCATCTGATGAAACAGGCAGTATCCGCACGCCCTTACGGGGCCGCATTTCAAGCAAGCCCTTACTCTCCAACATCAGCGCAGCTTCCCGTATCGGGGTGCGGGACATGCCAAGGGTCTCGGCGAGTTCCGATTCCAGATGGTCAGTTCCGGCTGCTAGTTCGCCAGACAGGATCATCTGTCGCAAATCCCTAACAGCGCGTTGGGTATTGGAAAGAGTTTTTGCGTCCTGACCCTTCACGGCGTCTCCAGGTTGATCTTTCGTCCCTCCGCAGCCGAGAGATAGATGTTCTCTTCGATGCGGATCACGTCCAAATAGTCTCGGGCCGTGTTTTCCAGCGGCGTGCCCTTTACAAGGCCTGAAACGACGTGACTTTGCAAGGCGTGTACGCAGTCTCCTCCAAACCCATCATGATCGCTCGGAGGTAAAATCTGCTGTCGCTTCTGTTTTCCAAAAGCACGGAGGTCAACTGAACCGTCGCCGCTAAGAACCAGTGATCCTTCGGTTCCTTCGATGAGAGCCTCACCCATGGTTTGACGCAGGTTTTCGGCACTGTGGTCAAGGCACCTGTTGCCATCGAACAGGGCTTTCAAGCCGTTGGGGTGATCAAATAGGATGAAACCTGCATCCTCGCCCGCGATAAAGGGGTTAACTTGGCGCAAGTCCGCATAAACTGCGCTGGGCGCATCGAACAAAAACCGGAATGTGTCTACCCAGTGAACCGCTGTTTCATGCACCAGAAAACGTGGCATGTCCTGAAAGTACGGCTGCCGATCTAGGTAGGCGTGCGGTCCCTGTCCGTCGCCGGGCCGAAGCCGGAAAGTCGCTTGTAGAGGTGTGCCAATTCGACCCTCGGTCATCGCCACCTTGATCGCACGATACCAGGGCTGAAAGCGAAAATTCTCATGCACGACAATGGTTGCGCCTACCGCTTCAGCCTCGGAGACGATCTTCTCCGCTTCATCCAGAGACATGCAGAATGGCTTTTGACAGATCAGCCATTTGATGCCAGTGCGCAGTACCGTTCGGATGGCGTCAGCCTGCGCCACAGGTGGAAGGATGATGTCCACGAGATCTGGTTTTTCCGCCTCCAGCATTTTTGACAGATCATCGTAAGCAGCCAGTCCTGTTTCCTTCGCCTTCTTGATATCACGGTTGCAGGATGCAATCGGAACCGCTCCAGGCATTCGGGACCAGCTTTCGTAGTGGAACCTGCTGAAATACCCCGCACCCACACACGCGACTCTGATGCCTTCTTGGGTATTCATGCCTGCAATGCTTCCAACACCGATGCGGCTGCATCCTGCGTTCCGGCGGTGCCACCTAGATCAAATGTCAGGTTCTGTCCCTTTGCAGTCACCTTTTCCACGGCTTCACGCAATCGTTCGCCGTCTTTGGACAGGGCTGGGCTGCCATGGGTCAACCCCAACCATTCCAGCATCATTGCTGCGGACAGGATCATTGCAAAAGGGTTGGCAATTCCCTGTCCCGCAATGTCCGGTGCGGAACCATGGCAGGGTTGGAATACAGCGTGTTTCAACCCGATATCCGCTGACGGAGCCAGTCCAAGACCCCCCATGAGACCCGCACCAAGGTCAGAGAGGATGTCTCCGAACATGTTCTCGGTGACCAAAACATCAAATTCCCAAGGTTTTTGAACCATCCACAGAGCGGTGGCATCAACATAAGCATGGTCTGCCTGCAATTCGGGATGGTGGGCGGCTTCTGCATCAAACATTGATCTGAAGAACGCAAAGGCGCGAAATACATTGGCCTTGTCGACACATGTAACTCGCCCCCGGCCGCCCCCGGTTCTTTTGCGGTTCTGGGCGAGCTCAAACGCGAAACTGAACAGTTTTTCGGACACCTCACGCGTGATCAGGAGAGTTTCTCGTGCTTCGTCTTCGGAAACTTCGCCAGCGCCTTGGGTGAAGAACAGCCCTTCTGTGCTTTCGCGTATCAACACAAAGTCGATCTCTTTTCCGGGAGGCAGCGCCAATGGGGTCATTTGTCCGCTGCTTACCTTTACAGGTCGCACACCAGCGAAAAGTCCCAATTGCTTTCGAAGATCAATCTGCGGCGAAATCTCAGTTCCGTCCGGGTATCGAACATCCGGCAAGCCCATTGCAGATAGCAGAATCGCGTCAGCATTACGGGCAGTTTTGAGTGATCCTGCCGGAAATGATTCTCCAGTTTTGGCGTAGTGGCCTGCGCCTGCCGGAGCGTCTGTAAACACCAGTTCATAGGTGGGATTGCTGAGCGAGAGCTGGCGCAGGATTTCAAGCGTGGGGCCCATAATTTCTGGGCCAATCCCGTCCCCGTGGAACACTGCAATATCGTAAGTCTTTTTCATTTTGCCCCGCTTCCTTCCTGTTTCGCATTCATAGCGCGATCGCAGCTTTCACTACAGTCCGTTGACAACGCATTCTTTAATGTATACGCAATTAAATGCAATAATAAACGCGAAGTTGTTTGGGAGGACTTGGAAATGAAACTAATGCTAGGGCGGTTGGCGGCCGCAGCTGTGATGGCGACCAGTATTGCAGGCGCAGTTGCTGCGCAGGATTACCCCTATCGTGATATCACCACTGCTGTGGTCTGGGGGGCCGGTGGCGGTACGGACACGATCAACCGTATGATCATGGCCGAGATGGAAAAACACCTTCCGGTCTCGATCAATGTGATCAATCAAACAGGTGGTGTCGCAGGCTCCAACGGCATGGTCTACGTCATGAACCAACCAGACGATGGCTATACACTGGTCGGTCTGTCTGAATCGAATGTCACCGCTGCTGTGCAGGGTGGTTGGGATAAGAAATTTGACTTTTGGTATCCGTTTATTGTTGGCGGATCACCTGATCTGATCTCGGTTCCGGCGGACAGCCCTTACAATACTTTGGAAGAACTGGTCGACGCCGCGAAAGCTGCTCCGGGCACTATTCCAGCCGCGGCTTCGGGCGCAGGTTCGATCCACCACTTGAACCTTCTGGCCATCGAAAAAGGGTCCGGTGCAGAATTCAAGTTTGTTCCATACAAAGGCTCCGCGCCCGGGCAGGAGGCAGCGATAGCGGGTGAAGTTGCGTTGGTTGTGACGTCAATGGCTGAGCAGGCTCCGTTGATCGAAGGCGGTCAACTTAAACCGCTTGCTATGTTGACGCCCGAGGACGCGCAGATCGCAGGGGCAACCGTGCCGTCTGCCTTCGGCATCTATGACGGTCTTGATCAGTATCTGCCGCTTAAACAGGCCATCGGGTTTGCTGTTCACAACTCGGCCGGGGAAGACGTTAAGGCTGCGTTGGGCGATGCGTTCGAGCAGGCTATTGCGTCTGACACTGTCGCTGAATGGGCTGCGGCAAACAATTACGACGTCGGTGGTCAGCACGGTGAAGAGGCTCAAGAGCTGTTTGCGAACCTCGAAGCTACCTTTGCCTACACCTTGCAAGATTTAGGCGCCGCGACCGTCGATCCGGCCTCGCTGGGTATTGAGAAGCCCTAATCCGATCACTTTTGAAAGGGCGCGCTGGATCGCGCCCTTTCCCTCAGGAGGCAGGCAATGGACAAACCTGACGAAACACTGGTCATGCGGACTCGTGACTTTTGGGCAGCAATTGTTCTTATAACGGCATCCGTCTTCTTTCTTTGGAAGACGTTGGACATCCCCCTTTGGGGTGAAAACCGCGCAGGTGTAAGTGGTTCGGATTGGTACAACTCGGCTGCAATTGTACCGCTGTTCATCTTCGGAGGGTTGCTTGCGTTGTCCTTCGTTTTGCTGGCTATTTCGATCCGCTCTGGTGGGGCCGAAAACGCGCTCAGCGCTTTGGGGATCGGGTGGGACAAGTCGGAAGCCTATCGTGCTTCAACAATAGGTCTGATCCTTCTTGCATATGTCGTCGGGCTGGTTCCCAGAGTGGACTTCATTCTGTGTTCTGGGTTGCTGATTACAGCTTTGACTTACGGCTACTACGGCGGTCATGCTCGGCGTGCTTTGGTTGCCTGTGTCGTGGTTGCTTCTGCCGGGCTTTTTGCGTTTGCCATTTTTCCCGCGCAGGCGGATTGGAATGCACACGGCGATGATTGGTTTACACTGGCCTTATGGGTCTCGCTCACACTTGTGGTGCTATCCAAAGCGGCTTCCGAGCCTGTTTTGCGGGTCGTGCCAATCGTCGCGATATTGGCCCCGCTGATCCTTGTTTGCGCGATGGCCTTTGTCTTCCACCAGAACGTTCCTGCGCGCGGCGGGCTTATCTTCAAGCAAATCGAATACCACTACTACGTGACGCTTCGTCCGCTATGGAAAGACTGACCGGATGGACTTTATCCTTTCGCAACTGGCCGGATTTGGGGCCGCTTTCGTGGGCCTGGCAGTGGACCCGCTGACCTATCTGTATTTGATCGCATCCGTTTTCCTTGGCATCACGTTCGGTGCATTGCCCGGCCTAACGGCAACCCTGGCGGTGACGATCCTGACAGGTTTCTTCGGCAACAAAATCCCGCTCGACTATTCGCTCATCGCTTTGCTCGGGGCCTATGTTGGTGCGATTTACGGCGGCTCTTATCCGTCTATTCTGCTGAACATACCTGGCACAGCAGCCAGCGCGGCCACGGCCATGGATGGCTACCCTCTGGCCAAAGCAGGTCGAGGGGGCGAAGCACTCGGGCTGACCACAACGGCCAGTTTCATAGGCACAGTTATCGGGACCATCACTCTTCTGATTTTTGTCTGGGCGCTTCTTTTGGTTTCAAAGAACATCGCAAGCCCGGAGAAAGCACTTCTGGCCCTTTTCGGCATTCTGCTTTCTGGCACTTTGATGAGCGAAGACCTGGTGATTAAGGGATGGATCGCCGGTCTGATCGGGCTTGCGATGTCCATGGTGGGCCTCGACCCTCTGTTGTCTGAGCCGCGCTATACCTTCGGCTGGTCTTACCTTATGAGCGGATTTCAGGTCGTGCCAGTTTTGATGGGGGCTTTTGCCATTCCCCAAATCATAGACGGTTTGAGGCACGTTGAGGCCGGCAAAGTTCTGGCCCTGAAAGGCCGCATTCTTCCGAACCTTCGTTCTATTCGGCGCTACCTGCCCACCATTTGCCGGTCAGGCGTGATCGGGACAGGGGTCGGAGCACTTCCCGGAGTTGGCGAAGATGTCGCCGGTTGGGTCAGCTACGGTGTTGGCAAGACCGTATCTACTGAGGGCAACAAGTTCGGCAAAGGGTCATTGGAAGGTCTGCTGTGTTCTGAGACCGCAAATAACGCCTGTATTGGCGGCGCGCTGATCCCGCTTTTGGTGTTGGGTATACCCGGTTCACCACCTGCGGCCGCTTTGATGGGCGCTTTCAAGATTAACAATGTGATCCCGGGGCCGACGATTGATCCCGAGATCATTCTCCGCGTGGTTGCAATCCTGGTGCTGGCATCGCTGACAATGTTCCTGATGGGGCTTTTCACCGCTCGGGTATTTATCAAGATACTCGCCATCCCGCAGACCATCTTCTTGCCCGTCGTGATGGTTCTGACAACAATCGGGTCATTCAGCGTTGGTGGCGGCATTAATGATCTCTACCTGATGCTTGGTGTCGGTGCCGTTGCCTATTTCATGAACCTGATGAAGTACCCAATCGCGCCGCTGGTGATCGGGGTTATTCTGGGCAGTCTGTTCGATGAAACCTTCCGCCGGTCGCTGTTCTTGTCGGATGGGGATCTTTCGGTCTTCTTTTCACGACCCGGTGCGGCCATTCTACTGGTGCTCAACATTGGGCTGATCCTCAGCCAACTGCCCGTCGCAAAGCGCGCTTTCTCACGTCTGAAAGGACTTTCTGTCTAATGTTTGTGGTTACTGTCACTTTCACTCTCAAACCTGGTACGAGAGACACTTTTTTGCCTCTGATGGTAGAAAACGCTTCAACTTCTTTGCGTGAAGAACCCGGATGCCATCAGTTTGACGTTTGCCTCGGCGACGATCCTGAGACAATTTTTCTCTATGAGGTTTATGATGACAGCGTGGCGTTCTCTGCCCACCTAGAAAGCGTGCATTTTCAGTCCTTCGATACGGCAGTGGCTGATATGATCGCCACCAAGGTGGTTCACCAGTATTCCGAGGTCATCCGATGAACGATTGGGAAATCCACGCGGTGAAGTACGCGGATCGAAATGCACGGACACGCGCTGATAGTTTCATCATTGATGATAATCACGACGCGCCTCATGCGATGGATTATTTTGTTTGGGTGCTCAAACGCGGCGACAAAGTTATTCTGGTCGATACTGGCTACGACTCCGAAGAGGCCGCCGCTCGTGGTCGTCCCATCGCGATGGACCCTCGCGAGGCGTTGCGGCCCCTAGGCATTGCGCCGGATGCGGTGACGGAAGTCATCGTGACCCATCTTCACTATGACCACGCAGGGGGGCTGCATATGTTCCCTCACGCAAAGTTGCACATGCAGTCGGCGGAAATGGCCTTCGCCACGGGTCCTTGCATGTGCCATGACCACCTGCGTGCGCCTTTCACGGCTGGCCATGTTTGCGAGGTCGTAAAGAGTCTCTATTCCGGCAAGGTCGTGTTCTACGATGGAGAAGCCGAGATTGCAGATGGGGTCACGGTGCACTGCATCGGCGGGCACTCGCGCGGGTTGCAATGCGTTCGCGTTAGAACGGCAGCCGGGTGGATGGTACTCGCCTCTGATGCTTCGCACTACTACGAGAATTTCATGGCGCGCAAAGCCTTTCCCATCGTCGTCGACCTGCAAGACATGATGGATGGTTTCGAGACGCTCGAGAGGTTGGCCTCGCACCCTCGACTTATCGTGCCCGGCCATGATCCACTTGTGCGTGAGATCTTCCCCGTCGGAGCAGCACCGCATATTCATAGGCTGGATCCCGGGCCAACCAGGGACATCGAACTATGAAGATCGGTGTCATTGCAGACGATTTTACCGGTGCGAGCGATATTGCGAACACGTTGGCGAAGGGCGTTGAACCGGAAGGTGGATTAAGAACCGCGCAGTTCCCGGGTATTCCGAATACCCCAGCCGACGAAGAGATCGAAGCGGGTGTGATCTCACTCAAGAGTCGCACCGCACCGACGGAGGAAGCGATAGCGGACAGCTTGCGTGCTCTGCGGTGGCTTAAGGATCAAGGATGCAAGCAGTTCATCTTCAAGTATTGCTCCACCTTTGACTCCACGATGGAGGGAAATATCGGTCCCGTTGCGGAAGCACTGGCCAAGGAACTGAGTGCGCAAAAGGTGGTTTTCTGTCCGGCCTTTCCGACCACGGGTCGCACCGTCTATCACGGCCATCTTTTTGTGCTCGGCAAGCCGTTGAACGAGTCCGGGATGGAAAACCACCCACTTACTCCGATGACGGATGCAAACCTCAAGCGATGGTTGCAGCATCAGACCGAAGAAGCGGTTGGGCTAGTGTCAATTGGCACCGTGAAGCAAGGACCGGAGGCGATTGCTGATGCGTTACAGAACGCAGACGAACGCTTTGTGATCGGCGATGCGATATCGGACGAGGATTTGCTGGCTTGGGGTGAGGCTCTAAAGGATGCCAAGCTCGTTACTGGCGGTTCGGGGATAGCATTGGGTCTACCCAGAAACTTCGTCAGAAGAGCTTCATCCATAAGAAGTGGCAGTGTGTTCACAGGTATCGCTGGGCCCGCCGCCATCCTTGCAGGATCATGTTCAGGTGCGACACGCGGGCAGATCGATGTTCATGCTAAATCCCACCCGACGTTAGCCATCGATGTTCCGGGTGTCATGTCCGGGGATGTGACCACGCAAACGCTTCTGGATTTCTTTGAAACGCATCCGGGTCAGGCGCCGCTCGCGTATTCATCAGGAAGCCCGGATGATGTGCGCGCGATCCAAAACAAATTCGGTCAGGAAGCTGTAGCGGACAGGCTGGACAATCTCTTTGCAGATACCGCGCGAGAGCTTGTTCAGAAGAGCTACATGCGATTGGTGGTGGCAGGAGGGGAGACCTCGGGAGCTGTTGCCAAGGCCATCTCTGAGGTACTGGGGTCTCCAGCCATGTCAATTGGGCCAGAGATCGACCCGGGCGTGCCAGTCTTGAGCGTTGGAAAAACTGAACCCATTGCGCTGGCTCTAAAGTCTGGAAACTTCGGCGCTCCGGATTTTTTCGCGAAGGCCCTCAGAATGATGGAGGTCGGTAATTGAGTTTTGAAGAACTGGCGCTGCGACAGCAGATGTCGGAACTGTGCGCCTCGCTTTTTGCGCGTGGCTTTTCCGTCGGCACAGCGGGCAATGTCTCCGCACGTCTTGATGACGGAATCCTCATGACGCCAACCAATTCCACCTTGGGCGATATCGACCCAGAGCGTATCGCCAAGATTGATTTGGATGGCATCCACGTCTCCGGCGACAAGCCGACAAAGGAAGTCTTTCTGCACCAAGCCTTCTACGAGACGCGGCCAGAAGCGGGCGCCGTGGTGCATCTGCATTCAACTTGGGCCACTGCACTGTCGTGTTTGGAAGACACCGATCCCAATGACTGTATTCCACCGCTAACACCATACGTGGTGATGCGCGTTGGCACGGTCAAACTGGTTCCATACGTTAAGCCGGGTGACCCGAAATCCGGTGATATGATCCGCGAACTGGGCGGCAATTATAGTGCTGTTCTGCTGGCCAATCACGGACCTGTCGTATCAGGAAAGGATCTGTTCTCAGCGGTCTGTGCAGCAGAAGAGCTGGAAGAAACGGCCAAGCTGTTAGTTGCTTTGCGCGGCATGCCAACCCGGATGTTGGATGCAGCACAAGTCGCGGAACTCAAAGAGACTTTCGGAAGGATGTAATCGGATACCACTAAGGGGAGCATGCATACTGTTGGGCAAGTCGCGCAAAGTTGTGCGCAAAGACCTCGCCATGTTATCGGCAGACTCGTTTGAATCCAACGAATGAAATCAATGGCAGGAACGCAGCGCTACGAGCGTGCCTACATGATGTTTATCGACGTGACAAAGTTACGGACTATCCTTTCGTATTGGCGTGTCGAGATGTGCAGACATTTATGAAATCGACCTAGCCAAGTGTACTCAGAACCGACCATCAGTTTGTCTTCCATCCATTTCTCAATAGAGGCTTTTGCGCATTCGGTACTTTCAAAAGGCGCAAGTTTCTGTGTCTTGATCTGAAGCACCGTAGCCCGTTCCTTCATTTTCCGGGAGCCATCAGCTCAACGACCTTCTTCTTCACTGGATTGCATCCTGACAACTTGCTTTCGATTGCCATGTTGCCTAGCGAGAAATCGCGATAGTTCTAGGCCAATTCAAGACGCACCCGGATCGCAAAGTGATGCTTTGGCTTCAATGGTCGCTTCTGGCCAACGATTCAGCCCTTGTTCCAGGCTGAGCGAAGAGCACGCACAGCGGATAGACTTGTATTTTCCAAGACAGATTCTCCGATTCGCCATGCCCACCCAAATCGCCAACCCGACGTTGACCGGATCATTTCATCACGGCGCGCTCCGCTGCTTGCGAGGTCAGGAGGGAACCCAAAGCGGATGTTTTGATACCGCGAAAAGCCAAGTACTGCTGAATGCAACTCAATGAATGTAGTATCAATTGAAAACACCAAAGGCATCGTGTTGTTGAGACCATCACAATTGTCAAATGGCCTGAAAATTAAACGTTTCCGCAGAAGGCACCAACAATCCGAGCTCGAATGACTTGAAAACCCCGAATTGATCGTCAAACTTCTCGCATGAGTGAGTATTTTGATGAAATGTTCAACAGCGATGGATCGCTCAGAGGTCCATACGAAGAGATCGGTCGTTGGTTTGATGCGGAAGATGTATCACGGCTAAGAGCCAAACAGCGCGAAGCTGAAGAAGTCTTCAGGCTGACGGGTATTACCTTTAACGTTTATGGCAAAGCCGAAGCAGAGGAACGGTTGATACCGTTTGATATCGTGCCGCGCGTCATTTCCGCACGAGAGTGGCAGCGGCTCGAACGCGGCATCGAACAAAGGGTGCGGGCAATCAATGCCTTTCTTCACGACATCTATCACCGCCAAGAAATCGTAAGGGCCGGACGTGTACCGGCCGAGATGATCGCCGGAAACGAAGCGTTCCTGCCGCAGATGCTCGGTGTCTCGCCGCCCGGTCAGGTTTATACGCATATCGTCGGTGTTGACCTGGTGCGAACCGGACCAGATGAGTTCTTTGTGCTTGAGGACAACGCGCGCACGCCATCCGGTGTCAGCTATATGCTGGAGAACCGGGAAACGATGCTGAAGATGTTCCCCGAGCTCTTCAGTGCCACAAATGTTCGAAATGTTTCCGACTACCCGCGAAATTTGAGGCGGTCTCTTGCAGCCTGCGCACCGGCCTGTGCAGAGGGAGAGCCCACGGTCGCGGTTTTGACCCCCGGTATCTACAACTCAGCCTACTACGAACATGCGTTTCTTGCGGATCAGATGGCAGTGGAGTTGGTCGAAGGACACGACCTGCGGGTCGTCGACGGACGTGTTTGTATGCGGACCACCCGGGGCTACAAGCCTATCGACGTTCTGTATCGACGGGTCGATGACGATTTCTTAGATCCGCTGAATTTCAACCCTGACAGCGCCTTGGGCGTTCCCGGCATTCTGGATGTATACCGCGCAGGGGGCATCACTATTGCGAATGCTCCGGGCACAGGTATCGCGGATGACAAGGCAATTTACTCGTACATGCCTGAAATCGTTGAATTCTATACCGGTGAAAAGCCCCTGCTTCAAAATGTACCCACCTGGCGTTGCAGCGATCCAGAGTCTCTGTCCTACGTGCTGGACAACCTGTCCGACCTCGTGGTCAAGGAAGTACATGGGTCTGGCGGTTACGGTATGTTGATTGGCCCTACGGCCAGCAAGAAAGAGATTTCAGCTTTCCGTGAAAAGCTGAAGAAGAGACCCGGGAACTATATAGCTCAGCCGACTCTGTCGCTTTCAACGGTTCCAATTTTCGCGCGTTCGGGGCTCGCACCCAGGCACGTTGATCTACGCCCCTTTGTTTTGGTGTCCCCAGATGGAGTTAACATCACGCCCGGCGGTTTGACACGCGTGGCGTTGAAGAAGGGGTCGCTCGTCGTGAATTCAAGTCAGGGCGGCGGGACTAAAGACACCTGGGTTCTGGAGGACTGACCATGCTGGGAAAAACTGCTGGCGGGTTGTTCTGGATGTCCCGTTACCTCGAACGGGCGGAAAACACGGCGAGGCTGCTTGAAACAGGTCAGAGGATGGCGTTGACCCGTTCCAAGAACTCTGCCGAAGAATGGGGCTCTGTACTGAAAACGGCGGGCGTTTTGGATGGATACCACGCCAAGTACGACGACATTTCAAAAGACAACGCCGTGGATTGGGTGTTGCGCGATGCCGACAACCCTTCCTCGATCAAGTCGGTCATCAAACAGGCAAGGAACAACGCGCGCCTTGTTCGAACCGCACTGACCCACGATGTTTGGAGCGCTGTAAACGCAAGTTGGATGCAAATCGACGAGGCCATGAAGCGCCGCGTGAATGAGCGCGATTTGCCCGCCATGCTGGAGCTTATTCGCCACCAGGCCGCCCTGGTCCGTGGCGCCACTTTGGGCACCATGCTGCGCAATGATATTTTCGATTTCACCCGCATCGGCACTTTTGTCGAACGGGCCGATAACACGGGGCGCATATTGGACGTGAAGTACTACGTTCTGTTGCCCACGGCGTTCTCAGTCGGCTCGTCACTGGACAACATCCAGTGGGAAAGCATCCTTCGCTCCGTCGGTGCTGGCGGCGGTTATCGAATGACCCACGGTCAGAAAACCCGGCCGTCTGACATTGCTGAGTTTTTGATCTTGGATGAGCGGATGCCCCGCAGTCTTCACTTTTGTTGTAGAAAGATTCAAGAAAACCTGTCCTACCTGAAGAAAGACTATGGCTTTGCGGGTCCGTCATGCGCCGCGTCAAATGCGCTGTACGAGAAATATCTGGACCAGAAGATATCTGATATCTTTGAGTTGGGGCTGCATGAATACATTCAGGATTTTCTGAAAGATCTCGGCAACTTAAGTCGCCAGATCGAGATTGACTACCGGTTCTATGAGTAGCCCATGAAACTGCACATTCGCCATGAGACACGATACGATTTCGACGCGCCGGTCCCCTTTGGCCTGCAGCAGCTGAGGAAAACTCCAAAGTCATTTCGCAATCAGACCATTGAAAGCTGGAGCACTGAAGTCACCGGAGGGGTCAAAGAGCTGAGCTTTGAAGACTACCATCGAAACACAGTGGAATTGATCAGTTTCGAAGCAAATACCCAGAGCATTTCCTTGATATCCGAAGGAGTTGTAGAGGTGGAAGACACACATGGCGTCCTGGGACGCCACGAAGGGTCGACACCGCTATGGCTTTTCAACCGGAGCACGCCTCAGACAACGCCAGGAAAAGGGGTTGCTGATGTGATCGGCGCGCTGCCCGAAGGCGAACCGCTTCAACAGATGCACGCCTTGTCCGAAATTATTCGATCTCGGGTCACCTATGAAGTGGGAAGTTCGCACCCAGGCTGGAGCGCTGAAGACGCCCTTGAAGCTGGTTGCGGCGTGTGCCAGGACCATGCGCATATTTTCACTACCTGCGCTCGAGAGATCGGACTGCCGGCTCGCTATGTTTCGGGTTACCTGATGATGGACGAAACCGAGCTGCAGGACGCGACCCATGCCTGGGCCGAAGTTCATTTGGACGGACTCGGATGGGTGGGATTTGACGTTTCCAACGGGATTTCGCCTGATCATCGCTATGTACGCGTCGCAACCGGTCTGGACTATGCCCAAGCTGCGCCGGTAATAGGGAACAGAATTGGGACAGCGGGCGAGCAATTGACAGTACAGTTGCAAGTCGCACAGCAGTAACGGAGAACTTAATGACCTATGCTGTGGGCATGCGGCTGAACCGCGGACTGGTGTTCATGTCCGATACGCGGACAAATGCAGGCGTCGACAACATTTCGACCTTCAACAAGATGTTCAACTGGACGGTGGAAGGTGAGCGGTCGATCACTCTGCTGACCGCAGGCAATCTTGCGACCACGCAGGCCACAGTAAGCTTGCTTGAGGAGCGTACGAAAGCACCGGTAGATCGTTCTCCCTCGATCCTGGAAGCGCCGACAATGTTTCAGGTCGCGCAACTGGTCGCGGCTACGCTGAACGATGTCATCGAAGAGCATGCCCGGTCTGGGCAACAAGCTGACAGCGCCTTTCACGCGACGCTCATTCTGGGTGGGCAGATTAAGGGCGGGCCGTCTCGATTGTTCCTGATCTACCCCGAAGGCAACTTTATCGAGGCAGGCGACGACACTCCATTCTTTCAGATCGGAGAGACAAAATACGGCCGCCCAATTCTGGTGCGTGCCTACGATCCCGAAATGAGCTTTCCGGAGACCGTGAAACTCTTGCTCGTCAGTTTCGATTCCACAATCAAAGCCAACCTATCAGTCGGGGCTCCGCTTGACCTGTTTTTATACGATGAAGACAGCCTCGGAGGTGGTACACGGTCTAGGTTCGAAACCGACGATCAGTACTTTCGGACCATTTCCGAAGGGTGGGGCGACGCATTGAAATCTGCCTTGTCCAAACTTCCGGAGTACAACTCTTAGAGAAAACAATGCAGTTGAATGCCAGCTTGTTCCGTGAAGCAGACTTTAGTCAGATTTCACTGAGTTTCTGTACCGAGTCCAAAGCTGCCATACATTTAGATAGTGGCTTCCTGACAAAGGTGGCCGGATGACCAATGTATTCCGGTCTAAGGACACGCTGGTTACTAAGCGGTTTTTTCGGAACAGCGATCCATTGTATGCTATCTGACCCTCAAACTCTGCGCCCATGCGCTTCGAAGCCCCCAATTTTGTGCGACTGGGAGGAAGCAGAAACGTCACAGACCGGATACGATCTTCGCAGAGTGCAAATTCTATCGCTAGGGGGTTATCCTGATGCTTAGCCCGAAGACCGAGTGTTTCAGCACGAGGTCAAAGCCCCAGTCAGGACCTTTTCGCTGAAATCCGCCCCATCCCACAAACGCACTATTCGCCAGAATTACCCAATGGCCAAACCTGCCCTGCGCCCACTTGGCTGCCTTCATTTCCACGAAACCAGCTGTCCGGCGCTCGTCTCATTTGTCTTGGAGCATAGGCATATGCAGAGCCAGAGCCGGATCGGACATATGCTCTGCAGTATCCTCGACCGCGATCTCGTTTAGGCGAGTGAAGGTGATTTTTGTCACGTGCTCGTTTGCGACACGCCGTATGCCATCCCTTGGGTCTCAGGATTCGAGATGGCGTCGATCAGGAATTGCGCAAGTGCCTGCTGTTCAGTTTTCGGGGAGAGTACTTCATTGTGGACGGTATGTCGCTATGCTGGCGTCAACACAGAATCCCGTGTCAACCGAGGTCTAGTCTAGGCCAGAGCTCTTCAAAAAATCTCCCAAGATACCGGCGCGGTGCACAACGTTTGGCACAACTGCACGAAGGAGCTTTCCCAGCAGCGTTTGGTCTGGAAACAGCAAAGCCTTCGAAGTCACCGGAACCCGTTTTGGCGTCCGTCACGGAAGCAGCTTTGACGATGGCAGCCACAGATCAGCAACACACCGATGTCTCGCCTTTCGAAGACAGCCGACCGTCCAGAGGCGAAGCAACGGCGCCATGTTCGCGAAACACTGATGCGAGGAACACAGGGTTACAGGGATCACCGACATCCAGGTGCGGTCTTTTTTGAGATCGGGTGCCTTGTCTGCAGAACGAATGATCGCTGTGACGTCTAAATCCTTTGCGAGCGCAGCATCGAGGACAAGCTTACCTGTCCGGCGATTCGCGCCCAAAAGAACCAGCTTAAAAACCTTTTCCTTTCGATCGGAAACTGCACTTGCGACCTGGGCTCAGGCGGAGAGGCAAATCTTGTTGCTGTCCAGGTCCCTGACATAGGCCGAGAAACGCGGTCCCCGTTGGTTCGGTTCGCCTTCGCTCATGCCGCCAAGCTCGATGGCCAATGCGCACAGCCTTTCGACCTCTTCAGCCGACCCGACGCTGAAGCCGACCATGGTTCCTTTTCCATTGGTGGCAGGGTTTTCGTCGAACGGGATGGCGACTGCAAAGGCAAAGCCAGGTCCGAGCCAGTATGTCATTCTCTCGGTGGGCGAGACACGCTCCACGCCCGTTTGACCAAAAAGCTGGTCATAAAAGTGCGTAGCGGCGGCCATGTCGTTGGTACCGACGACGAAGTAGTTCATTTGCATGGTGCGATGTCCGTTGAGATAGCGCGGAGTGTTGAGTGCGTCACTTAACTGTCAGTTTGAAAAACTCGATCAGCTGACCGTTCGGATCGGTGATCTTGAGCAGGTGGATGCCAGGCTCTTCAATGATTTCCGGGGTGGTCGCTCCGGCGGCAATGGCGCGCGCGTGCAGGACCTCAAGATTGGCGGATTGCAGGTAGGGAACTGCGCCCGAACCTGCCTCGGCACCCAGTGCGTACTTATCCCGTGACACGATCGCAAACCAGCCACCAGCCACGTCGAACGCCACGAATTCTGGTAGCCCAATTGTCGGTTCACTGTCGAACAGGGCGCGGTAGAAGGCCTCCGATTCCTCCATGTTGTCGGTCGGCACATAGGCGCCCATGGCCATGATCGGTGCAGTTGCCTGCTGCTCGGACGACTTCGCTGCGAGCGCTGATGGCAGAGCAGCGGCGAGGGTTAAGGCAATGAAACGTCTCATATTCTGATCTCCTTGGTTGAAGCCTTTCCTGCTTTTACCGCGCCTATGCTGACAGCGTGTTGTCAGCATGGTGTCAGTATGTTCTGTTTCTTAGAAAGGAGATCACATGAGGCGCGGCGACAGGCTGTTTGAAGTCATCGAGATTCTGAGACGCGCCAAAGGCCCGATCTCAGCCCAGTCCATTGGTGAAGAACTGGGCGTGACCAAACGCACGGTGTATCGCGATATTGCTGCGCTGATGGGGCAGGGCGTGCCCATAAATGGCGAGGCCGGGGTCGGCTATGTGTTGGAGCCCGGCTTTCATATGCCACCGCTGATGCTGACCCCGGATGAGATCGAGGCCGTTACGCTTGGTGTGCTGTGGGTCCAGACCCGAGGCGAACCCGAACTTGCGTTGGCGGCTGAGAAGCTGATCACCAAGCTGGAAGTTGTCGCTCCTGACAAGTACCGGACGTCATTCCTTCAGCCGGCGGTCAGCGTCGCGCCCGTCGCTCAGCCGGATGAAGTGCTCGGCGCGGCGGCCATTCGTCTGGCCATTCGTTGCCGCAAAAAGATAGCCTTAAAATATTCAGACCACTCAGGCCAAAAGACCCATCGTGTGATATGGCCTATACTGCTTGGTTACCGAGACACCAGCCGCATCATCGCCGCATGGTGCGAGATGCGAGAAGGTTTTCGTTTCTTTCGGACAGAGCGGATCATTCAGGCGGAGGTCCTCGAAGACAGTATTCCCCGGCGAATGGACCTACTTCGAGCGCAGTGGTGCGATGCAACGGATGCAGAACGTAAGCGCTATGAAGAGGGGGCATAGGGCAGGACTTGCCAAAGGACCGCTGTGTCGGTTTAGCTCATCACTTTCCGAATAAAACGATTTTCAACGGTGCGCATAACCACTTTGAACAAAGGTGCAAACAAAATGCTGAATACAGTATCACCACGCCTCCTCGAGAAGAGGGACACGCAAAGCGCCTGACGCATTTCGATACCTGCACCGGGCGCGATCATACGGGCAATACACCCAAAATGATGGCAAGGGAGGTCATGAAGATCGGTTGCAACCGTGTTTGAGACGCCTGAACTGCCGCTTGCCAGCGGTGCAGACTTTGGTCTTCGGCTGGACGCGCGAACTCGACAATCAGGATCTCGGTTTTTGAGGCCAGTGCAATCAGCACCACAAATCTGATTTGAACCAGGTTGTTGTTGTCCAGCCTGGCGATCCAGCCTCTAGTGAACGCAGACCGTAGAACCATTGGTACAATTAGGATAACAGCAGCGGGCAAGGCCCAGCTTTCGTATTGTGCTACAAGAACAAGGAACACAAAGAGTACGGCGAAGCCAAACACAAGAAGCGCAGTGTAGTCGGTGTTCATTTCCCGATAGCTCAGCCCGCAAACCTCATAACCGATGCCCGTAGGCCGGATACGAACAGCCAATGCCTCAATTTACTCTATAGTTTCGGTAGAAGATACACCCGGCATAGTTTGTCTTTGAACTGTAGCGGCCGGATAGAGGTTGTGACGCTACTGACGCAATGGACCTATAGCGTCTTCGAAGTTTGCCACCGCGCCGAAGGACACCATCGCACATTCGTCAAACCGCGTGCGCAACCGCGCGATATCCTTGGCGGTTTCGCGGAACTGTGCATCGGCCTGGGCAACTAGGGTATTTGTGCGGCCTAACAGGTTGAAGTCACTCACAAGGGAAGACCCAAGATAGACTTCCAGCGCTTCGTGGATATTGGCAACCGGTTCGTTCAGCACCCAAGCTCATTCACGGTCAATCTCGGCCCTGACACGCGGGGCTCGGGTGGAGTAGAGCGAGAAGACAGCAATCAGTCCCGGGTTGGCGTTGGCTTCGGCTGACAGAGCCCGCGCGGTTTATTCCAATGCCACAGGGCTAACGTTGCCGTTTTCCTAAAGCATCATCTTCAAGCCGCCTCCAGTCCCGGTACCACGCGACAGTGGAGGTGCTATGACAAAGATCGCGGCATCGTCGAAACCGACCAACCGCTGGTGGGCTTCGATGTCTCATATGGGACATAGGTCAAGACTGCGAACAGGAAGATGTCTTAAGGATGGTATGCGCCTATGAGAAAGATCATGAACCGGGCTTTGACCGAAAATCACCGACTACCTTTCCTTCAATGTATCCGCCAGCATCGACAATAAAAAGTTTGCTAAGCAGCCTCATTCGGAGGCGCTGAGAAGGTATTGACGAACCTTTATATCCAGTTTGATGCTTTTTAAATCGACGATACCGCTTTTCGAAAAAAGTTCTCGAACAGAGCGATAGTTTTCAGCTCTTTTCCAGACAACAGGCGAAGAGGTCGGCGTCCGACCGGACAACGAAGCGAGATAAGACATCGTGCCGAACAATAGCTTTGACTTGTCGCGATGGGGTTTGTTCAGAATGTACAGGCTGAGAGGCGCGTCTGGACCGCGTTCTGAATCGACAACAAAAACCTGCCCCGCGCGGAAGGCGGCTTTGCCATCACATCTTGTCCAGCGGCGCGTCGGTAACTTTCCTTCGCTCAGCGCTTCGACGACACGGCTGTAAACCGTTCCGTTCCGCTCATCCAAAAAGGCAACGTTGACAATGGCTTTGGTTGGATCGTTCGGTGCGCGAAAGAACACTTGATAGGATCCTAGAAACGGCCGCAGCCGTTGAAGATCACCTGGGAACACATCGATCAGAGGGTCTCGTCGCCGATCCGCCTCGGTTTTGGCGAGTTGGGTGGTGTGGCGCCGCAGTTCTGCATGATCTCCCAGCAAGATATGCTCGCCCACGTCGAAGAACCGGCTAATGCGGCGCAAGTTGTTTGGCGAGGGCATGCTGCGGCCGTTGAGGTACTTGGCGAATTGCTGATGGTTGATGCCAATCTCTCTGCAAACAGCCGCCACTGACGGGTAATCCGCACAAAGGTGACGCAGGTTTGCAGCTAAATACTGGTGCATCGGTGGTTGGCCCTTGCATCGCATAAACTCGCTAAAGAAAGCATAATGTAGCGTTATTGTTAAGCTCAAATTGGTGCGTGATCTTCCGAGCAACAGAAGAAGGCTCAGGGAAGGTCAAGCAATGGATAAGTTTCAATACGTGCGGCAGATGGAACAGCGTCTGCAATTGCGTCAGGTGGATCGCCGCCAGTTCATGCGAGGTGTTTTGGCAACAGGCATGACCGTCGGTGCAGCAACGCTTCTGGCGGATCGCGCTGTCGCGGCCACGCCCAAAAAAGGCGGCAGCATGATCGCGGGGATTGGTCATGGCGGGACGACTGAGCAACTCAATCCCGGGCAGATATCAGCGGGTTTCCTGATCCCGTTGAGCCTGGGCATGAACGGTTTCCTGACTGCGATCGACGCGGACAGCAACGTGCAGCCGTCACTTGCAAAATCATGGGAGGCCTCGCCGGACGCGTCGGTTTGGACCTTCGAGATGCGCGACGGGGTCGAGTTCCACAATGGTCGTACAGTGACAGTTGAGGACGTGATTGCCTCGATCAATTTTCACCGCGGAGAAGGGTCAACCTCGACTGGGGCGCCGCTGTTGGCCGGTGTGAAGGAACTGCGTGCGGATGGGCCAAACACCATCGTTTTCGAGCTTGAGGGCGGTAACGCAGATTTTCCAGCCATCCTCAGTGACTACCGTTTTGCTATTCTGCCGGCAGAGGGTGCCAGTATTGACTGGCAATCCGGTATTGGTTGCGGAGCCTATCAACTAAAGGATTTCCAGCCAGGGATTTCGGCGAATCTCGCCCGTCACGGGAACCACTGGAACCCTGATGTCGCGCATGTGGACGAATGGAAACTTTTGGTGCTGCTGGATACGACCGCAAGGATGGCGGCGCTGTCGGCGGGGTCGGTCGACATTGCTGATAAGGTTGATCCAAAGACGGCCAAATTTGTCTCGCGTGATCCAAGTGTTACGCTGCATTCGGTAGCCGGTACGCAGCACTACTCCTTCCCGATGCTGACCAATGCCGCGCCGTTTGACGACAACAATGTGCGTCAGGCGATCAAATGGGGCATCGACCGGCAAGAGTTGGTGGACAAGATTCTGCTGGGTTACGGCGAGGTCGGCAATGATCATCCAATCGGGTCCGGTCAGAAGTATTTCAATGCTGAGCTTGAACAAAAGGCTTTCGATCCGGACAAGGCAAAATACTATCTGAAACAGGCTGGTCTGGAGTCGCTGAATGTCGAACTCTCGTCCTCTGACGCTGCTTTCCCTGGCGCGGTGGACGCAGCGACGCTGATTTCGAACTCGGCCGCGAAATGCGGGATCAACGTTTCTGTCAAACGAGAGCCCAATGATGGTTATTGGTCCGAGGTCTGGACCAAGAAGCCTTGGTGCGCCAGCTATTGGGCCGGACGACCGGTCGAGGATCTTATGTTCTCATTGGCGTTCCAATCCGGTGTCGCTTGGAACGAATCTCTCTGGTCGCATGAGAAATTCGACAAGACTCTGGTCGAGGCTCGGGCTGAACTGGACACCGAAAAACGTCGCCAGATGTATGGCGATATGCAGGATATTGTCGCCAATCAGGGCGGTGTCGCGATCCCGATGTTTGCTTCATATGTCTTTGCCACGCGCCCAAGCGTCGGCACGCCCGAAAAATTCGGCTCGAACCTGGATTTGGACGGAAGCAGCTTTATGGAGCGTTGGTGGAAAGCCGAATAACTCTGGTGAAATGTGATCGCATCGCCAAAGATCAGAGGATGGCTCACGCAGCCGTCCTTTGACGTGTTGGGAACAGGGAATTTATGAAGCTTTTCATTGCGACACTGTCGACAGAAACGAACACGTTTTGCACGATGCCGACTGCGATGTCGGGTTTTGAGGACTACTTCCTGCGGCATGGTACGGCGACACAAGAGCCCCCAAACCTTATGACGGAGGCGCTTCATCTGTGGCGCGATAAGGCCGAAACTCTAGGCTGGCAGGTTGTCGAAAGCCTGACCGCCATAGCCGAACCTGCCGGACCGACCACACGTAGCTGTTATGACGCGCTGAGCGGCGCGATTTTGTCTGATCTCGCAGAATGCGGCGGTGCAGATATCATTCTGTTGCAACTTCACGGCGCGATGGTGGCCGAGCATATAGAGGATTGCGAAGGTGATATTCTGACCCGCGTCCGCAAAAAGTGCCCGGAGGCAACGATCGGCGTTTCGCTGGACCTGCATTCTCATCTGACAAAGAAGATGCTGAAAGCCAGCGATCTGATCGTGCATTTCAGAGAATACCCTCATGACGATGCAACAGCCTGCGCCGCCGAACTGTTTGATCTGGCAAAGCGGGCACATGCGGGTGAGATCACGCCAAAGATGGCGTTTTTTGATACCCGTATGATGAACCTATACCTGACCAAAGCTGGGGCGATGAAGGATTTTGTGGCCGAGATGGCCGCAGCTCAAACCAGACCCGGTGTGTTGTCGGTTTCATTGAGTCACGGTTTTCCCTGGGCAGATGTCGAAGATGTCGGCGCGCGGATGCTGGTAATAGCAGATGGCCAGGCACAACTGGCCGCGCAACTGGCCGAGGAGTTGGGGCGGCGCTTCTTTGAGTTGCGAAACGAAGTAACCACGCGGTATCTACCGATCTCCGAGGCGCTGGATCACATTGGTACACGGTCCGGTCTATGCGTTCTGGCGGACATGGGTGACAATTCAGGCGGAGGAGCGCCGGGCGACGCCACCCATTTGCTGAAAGGCATGCTGGCGCGTGGAATGACACATTTTGCCAGCGGTTTGTTCTGGGATCCCGGAGTAGTGCGTATTTGTCAGGATGCGGGCATTGGAAGCAGATTGAAGCTTCGGCTTGGTGGAAAAACCGGTGTGGTTTCAGGGGATCCGATCGACCTGACCGCAAGGGTTATGAATATCGAGACGGGCCTGGGTCAGCATCTCGGCGCTGGTCTTGAACCCATGGGCACCGTGGTCTGGCTCCGCCTGGATGGAGAAATCGACCTGCTGGTCAACGATCTGCGTGTTCAGGTTTACCATCCTGAAGCCTTCGAGCAGATCGGCATCCGGCTGGCCGAGAAATCGGTGGTGGCGGTGAAATCGCTGTTCCATTTCTACGGCCCGTTCAGCCAAATTTCAGACCACATCCTGCAGGTTGCCAGCCCCGGAGGAACACAGCCCGCTTTCCACGACCTCTCGCTTACCAAACGAAAACTGCCGTTTTGGCCTGCGGTTTCGCAGCCATTTTTAGATGATAGCCTAGTCGACGCCGAATAGCGGTTTCAGCCTATAGTTCGGCCGGACAGTGTTGGCCCAGGGTTTCAGGGGGCAAAACTTAGACTTGGCCAGATAGAGCCTTTTTCTGGTTCTCCACATCCATTCCGGTCGAACTGAAGGTATACCTTGTTGAACCTTCGGTCCGACAATGTGGTGTCAGGCGAAAGCAAACATCTCGCCTTCCGTTGTTCCTTGCAAGACCAGCGCGAAGTCGTTGAACTGGAAAACGCTGCAGGGCGTGACCTCAGTGGTGCGGAATTCGGAAAACCATAGATCCCACGAGGGGCATTCGCACGATCTGTCTCAAGCTCGGATCACGACAAACACTCCGACTGGGTTTCTAGGCGCGCGCCTGGATAGGGCAGGAACAGACCAAGACGCTAGTCTGGACAACGTAGATTTGAACGGCTGTCTCAGCCGGCATGTCGGTCTAGTGGTCGACGCTGCCAGGTAACCCAGACTTGCCGCAGATCGTTCGTGGCGCAAAGAGAAGACCTACTTTCAAGTGAAGTGTTAATGGTCCAAACTCTTCCGAGCCGTCGATAAGACAGCAGAAGCGCTTGGTTTCATGTTGTCCACGCACCCGAAAAAAGCCACCGAAACACGAGGCTTCGCCTATGATACTGAATCGGATTATTAGCCATGCAAAATTATCATAGACAAAAGCGGTGCTGAAACTGCATGGATCAAAGCAATCGGCAAGTTGTTTGAAGGCCTCGGATATGCGAAACCGAGCTAGAAAACCAGGCGGGAAAACCTCAATACTACCTTAGAGGAGGATCATCGGTTCGAGAAACGTCTGATCAAGCCCTCTATGGGAGTCAAATCTTTCAATTCAGCTGCATCTGCCCTGGCTGGCGATAAGCTGGTCAACATGATCCGCAAATTCTATTCATGCCTGAGTTATTGAGGGTCCGCAGTTCGCCCGATTTTCGGAATGTCAGCTCAACGGCGCCAACTGTGTCACTCACAACGAAGTTTACGACAGAGCGTTAGGACGCGTTTATTCTGCAGCGAGAAGTACACATTAGCCCACTGGTCTGTGCGCTCAGATCACTCTAACGAAACCCACAAGACTTTTGCGTCTTCTTTGCTGGTTGAAATGCAACCGTGACCCATTCCGCTGTCGTAGTATAGGGAATCCCCGGCCTTCATGCTCAACGGGCGATAGTGTTCTGAAATAAAAGTTAACTCACCGCTGATCACATACATGAACTCTTCACCCGAATGTCTGATCCAGTTCTCGAACTCGGACACATCACGGGCTTTGATCGTCGCGATGTAAGGCAGCATTCGCTTGCTGGTCAGTTCAGGGCAGAGCAACTCGTGAAGATATGTCGGGGTGTCCTTCATCTCGCCCTGGCCTTTTGGAGTGTAATCGCGGCGGCCCGAAATACCGCTTTGGCCCGATTGCAGGAACAGCTGTGGGGTGCTCATTTCCAGCGCTTGGGTCAGCCTGCGAACAATATCGAAGCTGGGTCGCGTCTGGTTGTTTTCGATCTTGGAAAGTGTCGAGCGACCGATTCCCGCCGCCCGTCCGGCTTCCTCCAACGTCCACCCTTTTGCACGGCGCGCATCCCGGATTGAGCGCCCCAAAGCAGCGCCTTCGTCCTGTTCTTCCGGCCCGACGGCGTCGTTCAGGCTGTCATCGACCATAGAAATCTCCCTGATTTTCCGAAGGTTACCGATTTCCCCATCCTTACACAACTTCACAAGTACGAGATACATGTTGCCTTGAGTATCCAATTTCCACTATAGGAAACAAAATTTCGTACTTGGGATTCGAGTATGGAGGAGGGAACCTTGTTTACAAAATCGCTCAAAGATTCAGATCCGGTTATTGCTGCTTCGATTGTACGTGAAGGCAAGCGCCAAGCAGAACAGATCGAGCTTATCGCGTCCGAGAATATCGTCTCACAGGCTGTGATCGACGCGCAGGGTTCTGTACTCACGAACAAGTACGCCGAGGGCTATCCCGGTCGCCGCTACTATGGCGGTTGCGAATATGTGGATGAGGTTGAGGTTGAAGCGATCGAACGATTGAAGAGGTTGTTCGGCTGTGAGTTCGCCAACGTTCAGCCACACTCTGGCGCGCAGGCAAACGGAGCGGTGAAGCTTGCGCTGCTCAGCCCCGGTGACACGATCCTTGGCATGTCGCTTGATGCCGGTGGTCACCTGACGCACGGTGCCAAGCCTGCTCAGTCGGGCAAGTGGTTTCACCCGGTTCAGTACGGCCTGACGGACGAGGGGTTGATCGACTATGATCAAGTCGAAGCGCTGGCCAAGGCTGAAAAGCCAAAGCTGATTATCGCTGGCGCTTCGGCCTATTCGCAAAAGATCGATTTCGCTCGGTTCCGTGCGATCGCGGATGAGGTCGGTGCATGGCTGCTGGCCGATATGGCGCATATCGCGGGTCTGGTTGCGACCGGGCTGCACCCCTCGCCAATTGGTCATGCGCATGTGGTCACCTCGACGACCCACAAGACCCTGCGCGGTCCGCGCGGCGGGATCATTCTGACGAATGACGAGGCGTTGGCGAAAAAGATCAATTCTGCTGTGTTCCCCGGACTTCAGGGCGGCCCCTTGATGCACGTGATCGCAGGTAAGGCCGTCGCCTTTGGCGAAGCGTTGAAGCCTGAGTTCAAGGAATACATGCAGCGTGTCGTCGGCAGCGCCACCGCTTTGGCAAACGTCATGATGGCGCGTGGTTGTGATATCGTTTCGGGCGGCACAGAAAACCACCTTATGCTGGTTGATCTGCGACCACTTGGTGTTACCGGCAAAGATGCAGAAGCCGCGCTCGAGCGTGCCGGGTTCACATGCAACAAGAACAGCGTTCCGGGTGATCCGGAAAAACCGACGATCACGAGCGGTATCCGGCTGGGAACGGCCGCTGGATGTAGCCGCGGGTTTGGTCCTGATGAGTTCACTCAGATCGGCCACTTGATCGGCGATGTTCTCGATGCGCTGCGTGAGTCCTCTGAACGCGATGCAACCATCGAAGCCGAGACCCGCGCAAAAGTCCGCGCCCTCTGCGCCAACTATCCAATCTACTGAAAGAACACCCAATGAGCATTTACGATCTCATCGTCATCGGGGGCGGCCCCGGCGGTTATGTTGCTGCGATCCGCGCGGCTCAACTGGGTATGAAAGTGGCTTGCGTGGAAGGACGCGGCGCGCTGGGCGGAACCTGTCTGAATGTGGGGTGCATACCCTCCAAAGCGTTGCTGACCTCCTCGGCCAAATATGCCGAGCTTGCACATCTCTCTTCCCATGGCATTGCCGTCGAGGGGGCCAGCATCGACGTGCCGTCAATGATGGGGCGCAAGGACAAGATCGTTGGCGATCTGACCAAGGGCATCGGTTTTCTATTCAAGAAGAACGGCGTTGAGCTGATCGAAGGCTGGGCCCGCATTCCGGCGGACGGGCAAGTGCAGGTTGGCGATGATATCTATGAGGCCAAGAATATCCTGATCGCCACGGGGTCCGAGCCGACGCCTCTGAACGGTATCGAGATTGATGAGAAGGATGTTCTCAGTTCTACCGGTGCCTTGGCGCTGGACACGGTGCCTGATCATCTGGTTGTCGTCGGGGCAGGGGTGATCGGGCTAGAGCTGGGTCAGGTTTGGGCACGTCTTGGGGCCAAGGTCACAGTGGTTGAGTATCTGGACCGCGTTCTGCCCGGTATTGACGGTGAGATTGCGAAACTGGCGCAGCGCGCGCTCAGCAAACGCGGCCTGAAGTTCCAGTTGGGACGCGCGCTGAAGGCCATTGAAAAGTCTGAAATCGGATTGGCGCTTACTCTGGACCGGGTCGGCAAAGACAAGGAAGAGGTGATCGAGGCCGACAAGGTTCTGATCGCCGTCGGACGCCGACCCGTCACGCGCGGGTTGGGGCTGGAAGAATTGGGGATAACTCTTGACCCGCGCGGATTTGTCCAAGTGGACGACAGTTTCCGCACATCGGTTCCTGGCATCTATGCAATTGGGGACTGCGTCCCCGGACCGATGCTGGCCCACAAGGCCGAGGAAGATGGCGTTGCCTGCGTTGAGATGTTGGCGGGGCAGAGCGTCCATGTCGACTACAACACCGTGCCGGGTGTCGTTTACACCGATCCCGAAGTCGCCTCGGTCGGCGTGACCGAAGAGGCGCTGAAGGAGGCCGGTTCCCAATACGCGGTCGGCAAATTCGCGTTCATGGCCAACTCGCGCGCACGGTCGAGCGGAGAAACCGACGGCGCGGTCAAGGTGTTGGCCGACCCGAACGGCAAAATACTAGGCGCGCATATTTGCGGTGCCCATGGCGGTGATCTGATCGCGGAACTCGTTCTGGCGATGACCAAAGGTGCCACCGTCGCCGAGATCGCCTCCACCTGTCATGCTCATCCGGCTATGGGCGAGGCGGTCAAAGAAGCCTGCCTCGACGCTCTGGGCCGCGCGATCCACGCGTAAGAAGGAACCGCCAGATGACCATCCAGCTTCGCCCCCGCCACCCCGAAAAGGCCAGGAAGGCAGACAGTGTCATTCCCCGCAAGCCCAAGTGGATTCGCAAGAAAAAGGGCGACAGCACCGAGTATTATGAAACCCGTCGCTTGATGCGCGAGCATAACCTGGCGACGGTCTGCGAAGAGGCCGCCTGTCCAAATATCGGCGAGTGCTGGTCCAAGCGCCACGCCACCATGATGATCATGGGAGAGGTTTGCACGCGTGGCTGTTCCTTTTGCAACGTCGCCACCGGTCGGCCGGACGCATTGGATGTGTTCGAACCGGGCCGTGTCGCCGCTGCGGTCAAGAAGCTGGGGCTTCGTCATGTGGTGATCACATCGGTTGACCGCGATGACTTGGAAGACGGCGGCGCCGAACATATCGCGCAGACCATCCGAGCGGTGCGGCACCAAAACCCTGCAACCACCGTCGAAGTTCTGACTCCGGACTTCTTGGGAAAAGGGACCGCCGCAGATCTGGTATTTGAAGCAGCGCCGGACGTTTTCAACCACAATTTGGAAACTGTGCCGCATCTTTACCCAACGGTTCGTCCCGGCGCGCGGTACTATACGTCTTTGCGCCTGTTGGACGACGCCAAGCGCGCAAACCCTGAGATCTTCACCAAATCCGGCCTGATGGTCGGCCTTGGCGAAAGCCTTAGTGACGTGCGCCAAGTGATGGATGACCTGCGCGCGGCAAATGTCGATTTCCTGACAGTTGGGCAATACCTGCAACCGACCCCGAAACATCACCCGATTGACCGGTTCTGGTCACCGGAAGAGTTCGCCCAGCTGGAGCAGATCGCACGTTCCAAGGGCTTTCTGCACGTGTCGGCCACCCCGCTGACCCGTTCGTCGTTCCATGCGGACGAAGACTTTGCCGCCCTCAAGCAAGCTCGCCAACGAGCAATTGCTGCCGGGGCATAACCAGACGCACTAGGGAGGAATACCATGGAAGCGTTAAATTCAATCGTAGGGGCCATCAATGGCGTCGTGTGGGGGCCGCTGATGCTGGTTCTCATCCTTGGCGTCGGCTTCTTCCTGCAGGTCGGGCTGAAATTCATGCCGATCCTGCGTGTCGGTACCGGCTTCAAACTGCTGTTTGCAGGCCGCGAAGGGCAGGGTGATGGTCAGATCAGCCCGTTCAACGCGCTGATGACCTCGCTGTCGGCAACCATCGGTACAGGTAACATCGCCGGTGTGGCCACTGCTGTCTTCCTGGGCGGTCCAGGCGCCTTGTTCTGGATGTGGATGACCGCCCTGGTGGGCATGGCCACCAAATATGCCGAAGCTGTCTGCGCGGTGAAATATCGCGAGAAAGATGAGCTGGGGAACTATGTCGGTGGCCCGATGTACTACATCAAGAACGGTCTCGGCGCGAAATGGGCTTGGCTGGGTGTAGCGTTCGCCCTGTTCGGAGCCATTGCTGCCTTCGGCATCGGCAACGGCGTTCAGGCCAACGGTGTGGCACAGGTTCTCGAAGCGAATTTCGGCCTGAACACCTCGGTCACCGGCGTTGTTCTGATGGTCCTGACCGCTGCTGTTATTCTGGGTGGTATCACTCGCATCGGTGCGGTTGCCGGTAAACTGGTTCCGTTCATGGCTGTTGCTTACATCATCGCGGGCCTGCTGGTTCTAATGATCAACATCGGCAACATCGGACATGCGCTGTCGCTGGTCTTCACCTACGCGTTCACCCCGTCCGCCGCAGAAGGTGGTTTTGCAGGTGCTGCCGTTTGGGCTGCCATCCGCTTTGGTGTGGCACGTGGTGTGTTCTCGAACGAAGCCGGTCTGGGGTCCGCCCCGATTGCGCATGCCGCTGCCGAGACCAAAGGTCCAGTAAACCAGGGCCTGATCGCGATGCTGGGTACGTTCATAGACACTATCATCGTCTGCTCGATCACCGGTCTGGCGATCATCGCCTCGGGCGCCTGGACATCGGGTGAATCCGGTGCGGCCCTGACCAGCCATGCGTTCGAACTGTCGCTGCCGGGTATCGGCGGGTATCTGATCGCCATCGCTCTGTCGATCTTCGCCTTCACAACCATCCTCGGCTGGTCTTTCTACGGCGAAAAGTGTGTCGAGTTCCTGCTGGGTGTGAAATCCCTGATGCCATACCGCGTTCTGTGGATCGTCATGATCTACTTTGGCGCAACCGCAGATCTGGGCTTTATCTGGCTGCTGGCAGACACGCTGAACGCCATGATGGCTATCCCGAACCTGATCGCCCTGGCCCTGCTGAGCCCGATCGTCTTCAAATTGACGAAAGAGTTCTTCGCATCGGGCGGCAAGTCCGAAGAGCCGGAGGCAAAACCTGCCGAATAAGTTCGGCCCGACCAAAACGGGGGGCCAATCTGGCCCCCCGCCTTTGAAACAGAATTCCATATCTCGAGGAGATACGTGATGGCCACGAAAATCCTGCTGCCCATTGATCATACCGACGACCGTTCCTGGAAACTGGCTCTGCCGGTCGCTTTGGAACAGGCGAAATTCTACGGTGCCGAACTGCACGCGGTTGCCGTCATCCCCGAGATTATCCAACTTCCGAACCTGCCCGCGAACTATGGCGCCGGAGCAAAGGATCATGTCCGCAACGCGGTTCAGGCCATTCTGGACCACGGCGATGCCTCCGACGTGGCGATCCATATCGAAGAAGGTAGCGTTTATCGCGAAATCCTGAAACTCGCCTACAAAGAGGGTTTTGATCTGATTGTCATGGCCTCCACGAAGGGCGATTTCCCGAACTATGAAATTGGCCCGAACCTCGCCCGAGTGGTTCGGAATGCGCACTGCACTGTGACGGTCGTTCGCGACCAATCCCGCTGATTGAAAGGTTAGAAAGATGACTTCACCGAAGCGCACTCCACTTTACACTCTTCATGTTGAGTTGGGTGGAAAGATGGTTGATTTTGCGGGCTGGGAGATGCCTGTTCAGTATCCGTTGGGGATCATGGGGGAGCACAAG
>NZ_JBQFTE010000009.1:0-269058 GCF_056538485.1 Ruegeria sp. BG3
GGTCAGCCTCTACCGCCTTGGCTGCCGCATCGAGGATGCGATCGGCCGACAACAAACGTTTATACGTCTCGGTCGGACTGATTGATCCGTTAAGGGCCAAGCCGTCCTTCGATGTCTGGCCGCTAGCGATTTCGTTGCGCGTTATTGCCAGTAGCTAAACCGAGAAAAAGCGCAGAAGCGGGCATTACCTACAGTCGCCGACCTGCAAGAAAAGAGGTCGCGATCATTCTGCAAAGACAGTACTTTTTCTGATCCGTTGCATCACATGACGCGTATGCATTCAAGGAATGACTTGGGTGAGGTGTGCAGATTTGCAAGTCGTCTGGTTCAAGCGAGATCTCCGTGTTTTGGATCATGCGGCCTTGGCGCATGCCGCCAGGGTTGGCCCTTTGTTGCCGCTGTATGTTGTTGAACCTGAACTATGGCTGCAGCCCGATGCCTCAGAACGACAATGGAGCTTTGTTTGCGAGACACTTGCGGAATTGCGGGAGGCCACTGCTCAATTAGGACAGCCACTGGTCGTTCGTATCGGGACAGTGATTGAGACACTTGCGGAACTGAAAAAACAGGGATTTCTGGAGGCCTTATGGTCTCATGAGGAGACGGGCAACGATTGGACCTATCGCAGGGATCAAGATGTCGCGGCTTGGTGTCGTGACGCAGGTGTCCCTTGGCATGAGATTCAAAACCACGGCGTTATCCGCCGTCTAAAGTCCCGAGACGGCTGGGCGAACCATTGGGACGCGCAGATGTCGCGACCAACAGAAAAGGCGCCGCAGCTTGCAGCCTTACCCATAGAGCTTGGTACGCTCCCAAGCAGCAAAGATCTTGGCCTTGCAGGGGCCGTATGTACGGATCGGCAGAAAGGTGGGCGTCAAGTGGGGCTGGGGCTTTTGAACAGCTTTCTGAACAGCAGGAGCGTTGACTACCAACGTGCAATGTCCAGCCCCTTGAGTGGCGCGACAGCGTGTTCGCGGCTTTCTCCCTATATTGCATGGGGTGCGATCTCTGTTCGCGAAATTGCGCAACAGACGGAAAATGCGCGGCGCACGCTTCCCGCAGGTGCAGGGAAGTGGCAGAAATCGATGCGATCCTTTTCAGCGCGTTTGCACTGGCATTGTCATTTCATTCAAAAACTGGAGGACGAACCGCAAATAGAGTTCGAAAACCTTCACCCGCTTTATGATGGCTTGCGTCCCAAGGAACCGGATGCAGCTCTTCTACAAGCTTGGTCAACAGGTGAGACAGGGTATCCTTTCTTGGACGCTTGCATGCGATCTCTTCGCGCGACAGGTTGGTTGAATTTCCGCATGCGAGCCATGGTGATGGCAGTTGCGAGCTATCATTTGTGGCTGCATTGGCGTTCGCCGGGCCTGCATCTGGCCAGGATGTTTACCGACTATGAGCCAGGCATCCATTGGAGTCAGGTCCAGATGCAATCTGGCACAACCGGCATCAACACCATCCGTATTTACAACCCCGTCAAACAAGGCCTGGATCAGGATCCAAACGGCATATTCATTCGTCGGTGGGTGCCGGAACTGGCAGAAATACCGGATGCACATCTGCATGACCCATGGAACGCTGACAATGCAGACGCGGTGCTTGACCGAGAATACCCTATGCGCGTCTTTGACCATCTGGCGGCGGCAAAGGCTGCGCGAGAAAAGGTTTGGGCGGTGAGGCGCGGGCCCGAATTTCGCGATCGAGCGCACGCAATCGCCACCAAACACGCAAGCCGAAAGGCTGAACGCTATCGTAAAAGAAAATCCAGAACACCGCGGAATGCGGCTCAACTTGATCTACCGTTAGGAGACCTCACGTGAAGATGCGCAAGAAGGCGGATTTGCCGCAAAAGATCTGTCCGGTCTGCCAACGTCCCTTCGTGTGGCGCAAGAAGTGGGAGAAGGTCTGGGATGACGTCAAATACTGCTCGAAACGCTGCAAGGCTGCCGCATGACTTTGGAATTTCGTGTGGTGGATAACGCTTTTGCACAGCTGAGGTTCGAACCGACGCGCGCCGCAGGCCTGAGGCGTTTGGAGCAATTCCTGCCCCGCGCTGGACGCGACTATGCGCAAAGCCGAAATTATGACTTTGGCCCCGACCGACGCGGCAATGTATCTACTCTCTCACCCTGGCTGCGACACCGCTTGATAACTGAGGAAGAGGTTCTTTCACGCGTTCTGTCCGCACATGGTGAAAAGGTTGCCGACAAGTTCATTCACGAAGTGTTTTGGCGCACGTATTTCAAAGGCTGGTTGGAGCAACGGCCAAGTGTTTGGTTTAGCTACCAAAGAAACTTGGTGGCACAATTGGAGCGTTTGGAAAACGATACAGCATTGAATGCGGCGTATAGGGATGCTGTGTCAGGCCGTACTGGTATCGAGTGTCTTGATTTCTGGATGCGCGAGTTAAACGCGACGGGGTATCTTCATAACCACGTGAGGATGTGGGTGGCCTCCATTTGGATTTTCACGCTCAGACTCCCTTGGGAACTGGGCGCAGATGTCTTCATGCGCCAACTTGTCGACGGCGATCCGGCGTCAAATACCCTGAGTTGGCGTTGGGTGGCGGGTCTCCACACAAAGGGAAAAACCTATCTCGCGCGCGCCGACAATATCGCGAAATACACCGATGGGCGGTTTCAGCCCCAAGGCTTGGCCAACGTCGCTAAGCCACTGGTTGAAGCAACAGATCATCCGCGCATCGAAATCCGCCCGCAGTCAGAAAAACCCTTCTCAAAGCCGTATCTGCTGCTGGTGACAGAGGAAGACATGTCCGCAGCAGATATCACATCACTTCGCCCCACAGGTGTGGTCGGTCTGCTGGCCACAGATGGTCGTTCGCGTGGTCAGGTCGGTGACTTGCCATTAGCTTTTGTCGAACACGCAATGAATAGCGTACTTTCGCCGTTTGGAGAGATTGGACAGGCCAAGGACGATTGGACCGAGCCCCTGATCAAGGCGGCCCAAACAGACAAAGTTGATACGATTGTCACACCCTATTGTCCTATCGGTCCGACACGGGTGCGCTTGGACCGTGCCGAACCACAGCTGAACGAGGCCGGCATTCATCTGCATCGTATCTGGCGCCCTTATGATGCGCACACGTGGCCACACGCCAAAGCAGGGTTCTTTGGCTTCAAGAAGAAGATCCCGTCCATAATGCGGGTCCTGAATCTGACCCGCTAGCCGTGTAAACAAAACCGGGAAAACGCCGTGACATACGCCGCAATTGTGCTTCCAAATCAAATTTTTGCAGAACACCCCGCATTTGAGATGCCGCTGCAAAAGGTGATCTTGTTTGAAGATCCGTTGTTCTTCGGAGACCCACAGTATCCCGCCAAAATGCACAAGCAGAAGCTCTGGCTCCATAGGGCGAGCATGGCCAGGTATCGCCAAGAGCTCGAGATCAAGGGCTTTGATGTTGACCTCTTTGAGTATGAGCGCTCTACCAAAGCTTGCCTGCATTTGTTCGAACGGCTTTCTCTGGATCAGATTTCTCGGGTCGTGATGGCTGATCCCGTCGATTCAGTCGTTGAAAAGCGTTTGAGTGAGGCATCGAAAGCAACAGGAATTGCGACTGAATTCCTACCTTCGCCCGGCTTTCTGAACACACGTGCCAGCAATCAGGCCTGGTCTGCCGGCCGCAAACGTTGGTTTATGGCGGAATACTACAAAAGCCAGCGACGCCGATTGAACATTTTGCTTGAGAACGATCAGCCCTTGGGCGGCCAGTGGAGTTTCGACGAAGACAATCGCAAAAAGGTTCCAAAAGCCCTGCTACAAAGCTTGCCTTGGATCGACTGGCCGCAGCACGACAGTGTGGACCAAGCGGCGAAAGACAATGTTCTGTCTGAATTTCCCGACGCGCGAGGAGATCTCGATACCCTTTACTATCCAACTTCGCACGCTGCTGCACTGGCGTGGCTGCACCAGTTTTTGGAACGGCGTTTCGACCAGTTTGGTGACTTTGAGGATGCGATTGTTGAAGGCGAAAGCTGGCTTTGGCATGCTCTCCTTACACCTGCATTGAACATTGGCTTGATCACGCCACAGCAAGTCATTGACGCGACTCTGGACCATGCCCAGCGCAAGAAGACGCCACTCAACTCTGTAGAGGGGTTTATCCGTCAGATCATAGGGTGGAGAGAGTTCATGCGCGCCACCTATGAGGACTTGGGCGTACGAATGCGCACAACCAATCATTGGCGTCACAACCGACCAATGCCTTCCTCCTTTTATGAAGGCACAACAGGGATAGACCCGATTGACGATACGATCAGACGGATCCTGCAGACTGGCTACTGTCACCACATCGAAAGGCTGATGGTACTCGGCGGGTTTATGTTCTTGTGTGAAATCAAGCCAGACGACGTCTATCTTTGGTTCATGGAAATGTTCGTGGACAGCTACGATTGGGTCATGGTTCCAAACGTTTATGCAATGAGTCAAAACGCGGATGGCGGGTTGATCACGACAAAGCCTTATTTTTCGGGATCAAACTACATTCGGAAGATGAGTCATTGGGGCAAAGGCGAATGGGCCGAGATTTGGGATGGCTTGTATTGGCGCTTCATTTTCAAACACAAAGACACGCTTTCAAAAAATCCGCGTTGGGCCATGATGTGTCGCACAGGCGATAGGATGTCGCTGGAAACAAAAGAGAAGCATCTGGAAAAGGCCAACTCTTTTCTGGCCGAATTGAACTGAGTGCAACTACGGTTCCGCTCAATAA
Organism: Ruegeria sp. BG3; assembly: GCF_056538485.1. NCBI lineage: Bacteria > Pseudomonadati > Pseudomonadota > Alphaproteobacteria > Rhodobacterales > Roseobacteraceae > Ruegeria > Ruegeria sp. BG3. The sequence continues at coordinate 4,739 of NZ_JBQFTE010000009.1, forward strand.
GGGTTAGGGAAGTTTACGCCCATTGCGTGTCACGATTAGTGTCGCTTTGCCTATGTGGTGGCATAGTCGGTAACCGCTGCTCGGCAACCAACTTGCCAGATTGTGGACAGCCAAGCGGAAAACGCTTCTGCAAACCTCGTGTTGCCAGCTAGCTCACCATAATACTGGCGTTGCTCGATCCACATTTTTGGGTCGGCCTTGGAGGCCCGAGCGGTGTTTTGCAAATGCTCCCATTGGGGGTCGTTTGGCGCAATTTCCAAGCCATCTTCGCGAACGCCCGCGCACATCCGGCACCAGAACGCTTCGGCCAGAGCCAAACCAGTCAAAGAACGGCCGGAAGCAAGGGCATCGCGCAACGACGGCAGCAAGAACCCCGGATGTCGTGAAGACCCGTCAAATGCCACGCGACGTGTCGTGTCGCGGATGGTGCTGTTTGCAAATCGCTTTTCAACCAATCCAAGATATTCAGTTGCCGTGGTGCCTGGAACGGCTTCGACATAGGGCAAGATCTCTTCTGTCTGAACCTTCTTGAAAAACGCTACGATGTCCGGATCCTGCATGCAGTCTGAAATCGTCGGTACGTTCAGAATTTCCCCAATATTGGCAAGCAGCTGGTGCCCTCCGTTCAGGATGCGCAATTTCATCATTTCATATCCGTGAACATCGTGGGTCATCGTTACCCCAGCCTGTTCGAGGGGCGGTCGCCCGGCACAAAAATCATCTTCGACGACCCATTGTCGAAAATTCTCATGCGAGACCGGAGCGCGATCGTCTATTCCAAGCGCCCTGCATTGCGAAATGACCTGCTCAGTCGTTGCGGGCACGATGCAATCCACCATCGAGTTTGGGAATGCGCCCTTTTGGGCGATCCAGTCGGCCAGCTCCGTGTCGACCAGACGCGCCAAACCAACAATGCAGGTTTTTAGTATTGCGCCGTTGCCCTGAAGATTGTCGCAGCTCAGCGCGGTAAACGGTTCCAAACTATTCTCACGCCTTTGCCTGTATGCCTCGACCATCGCACCGAATACTGTGCGTGGCTGGTGCGGGTTCTCGGCGTCGTGCCGTATGTCTTCATGATCCAAGTTGAACATGCCGGTGTTGGCATCCAGAAAATAGCCGCCCTCGGTTACAGTCAGGGACACAATTCGGATAGATGGATCCGCCATCCGGCGGATGAGTGCTGCGTTACCTGCCTCAATCGGCAGATAGTCGATCATCGGGCCTATGACCTCTGCGGATATTCCTTGGGGATCCAGCTCAATCAACGTGGTCAGGCAATCCTGCGCCAACAGCCTCTCGCGCATCTCGGCGTCATAGCTGCGCACTCCGGCTCCGATGATGGCCCAATCTTGGGCTTGGCCCTGCTGCAAAAGCTGATGAATGTACCAAGCCTGATGGGCGCGGTGGAAATTTCCAAGGCCGATATGAACTATTCCCGGCGTCAACTCCGAACGCTGATAGTTAGGGGTACTGACAGTCGCTGGCAGGTCTGCAAGCCTGTCTTGCCGCAGCTGAATCAGAGGGTTTGAGTGTGCCACTGGGTTCATCAGCTCATCCAATTTCCACCATCGACATTGTAGGTTTGTGCAACGATGTATTTTGCCTCGTCTGAGGCGAGAAACACCGCCATGCCCGTCAGGTCTTCGGCCCGGCCCATGCGGCCGTATGGAACGGCAGCGGCCACTTCGCGTTTCTTCTGCCCCGGCGGTTTGCCTTCGTGTTTGGCAAAGAACGCATCGACGCCGTCCCAGTGTTCGCCATCCACCACACCTGGCGCGATCGCGTTCACGTTGATCCCGTGCGAGATCAGGTTCAGGCCCGCAGATTGGGTCAGGGAAATGATCGCGGCCTTGCTGGCACAATAAACGGCGACCAGCGGTTCACCGCGCCGCCCGGCTTGAGACGCCATATTGATGATCCGGCCTTTGGTGCCATGCGCAATCATATGGCGCGCGACGGCTTGCATGGTGAATAGGGCACCCGCGACGTTGATATCAAAGACGCGCGCGTAGTCGGCGCGCTCAATCTCGACAATCGGGGCAGCGGTGAAGATCGCTGCATTGTTGATCAATATGTCGATCGGGCCGAAATGCGATGCCGTGCGGGTGATGGCGTCGTCGATACTCTGCTGGTTTGTCACGTTCATTTCGACGGCCATGGCGGACGCGCCGATCTCGGCTGCGGCCTGTTGGGCGCGTTCGATGTTGATATCCGCGATGGCAACGCGTGCGCCTTCCGCGACATAGGATTTGGCAAAGGCCAGCCCGATGCCGCGCGCGGCCCCGGTGATCAGAGCGATTTTGCCATTCAGACGGGTCATTCGATCCGCAGTCCTTTTTCGTCGAAGCGGTGGATGACGTCGGCCCGTGGCGTCAGGTGAATACGATCCCCGTGACGGAACCCAACCTCGCCATCGGCGCGAACCGTGATCGTCTCGGCCAATCCGGTGTCGTGGACGTGGAAGAAGGTGTCCGAGCCCAGATGCTCTGAGACGCTGACAACCCCGGACCACTCGCCCTCGGTTTCTGAAACAGCGATATGTTCCGGGCGGATGCCGATGGTTTTCGCGCCATGTTTTGCGGCCTCTTCGCCCTCGATGAAGTTCATCTTGGGCGAACCGATAAAGCCCGCGACAAACAGGTTGCGCGGTGTGCGATACAGCTCCAGTGGGCTGCCGACCTGTTCGATTACTCCGGCCTGAAGGACAACGATTTTGTCAGCCATTGTCATGGCTTCGACCTGATCGTGGGTCACGTAGATCATCGTGGTCGCCAGGCGTTCGTGCAGCTCACTGATCTCTAGCCGCATGCCAACGCGAAGTGCCGCGTCGAGGTTTGACAGAGGTTCGTCGAACAGAAACGCCGCTGGTTCTCGCACGATAGCGCGCCCAATGGCGACCCGCTGGCGTTGGCCGCCCGACAGCTGGCCGGGGCGGCGGTCCAGATAGTCGGTCAGGTTTAGAACGCTGGCGGCACCTTCGACGCGTTTGTCGATCTCGGCCTGATCCAGTTTCGCCATCCGCAGGGGAAAGGCGATGTTCTTGCGTACCGTCATGTGGGGGTAGAGAGCATAGGACTGGAACACCATCGCCAGCCCTCGTTTCGCGGGTGGCACATCAGTGGCGTCCGCCCCGTCAATGTCGATAGAGCCCGAGGTGATATCCTCCAACCCAGCGATCAGACGCAGCAGGGTGGATTTTCCGCAGCCCGAGGGGCCGACGAAAACGGTGAACTCGCCATCTTCGATGGTCAGGTCCAGCGGTGGAATGACCTGTACGTCGCCGAAGCTTTTGGTCACGGACTTGAGTTGAATACGTCCCATGTGTCGTGTTCCTTATTTCACAGCGCCGAAAGTCAGGCCGCGGACAAGTTGTTTCTGGCTGAACCAGCCGAGGATCAGGATTGGTGCAATTGCCATGGTCGAGGCCGCGCTGAGCTTGGCAAAGAACAGGCCTTCGGGGCTGGAATAGCTGGCGATGAACGCTGTCAGCGGAGCCGCGTCGACGGCGGTCAGGTTGAGGGTCCAGAACGCCTCGTTCCACGCCAGAATGAAGTTCAGCAAAACGGTCGAGGCGATACCGGGGATGGCCATGGGGGTGAGAACATAGAGAATTTCTTCTTTCAACGTCGCCCCGTCCATCCGTGCGGCTTCCAGGATCTCACCCGGAATTTCGCGGAAATAGGTGTACAGCATCCAGACGATGATCGGCAGGTTGATCAGCATCAGGACGACGACCAGTCCTCCGCGTGTATCTAGCAGGCCCAACCGAATGAACAGCAGGTAGATCGGGTAGAGAACGCCGACCGCAGGCAGCATCTTGGTGGACAGCATCCATAGCAGGATGTCCTTGGTGCGCTTGGACGGCACAAAGGCCATCGCCCAAGCAGCGGGGACGGCGATGATGACGCCCAGAATAGTCGAGCCCCCGGCTATGATGACCGAATTCCAAAGGAACCGCATGTAATCGGACCGTTCCTGCACGATGGCGTAGTTTTCCAACGTCCAGTTGAAGTTCAGGAACAGCGGTGGGCTGGCGATCGCCTGTGCCTCGGTCTTGAAGCTGGTCAGGATGGTCCAGAGGATCGGGAAAAAGATCAGCAAACCAACGGCCCAAGCGAGGGCGGTATTCAGCGATTTGCGGCGGGTTGTGACAGCGCGGGCCATGTTCTTACCTCCTCACGCGTCCAGGTTCTTGCCGACGATGCGCATCAAGAAGATCGCAACGATGTTGGCTAAGATGATTGCGTAGACACCTCCGGCTGATCCGAGACCAACATTCTGGCTTTCCAGCACACGCTGGAAGATCAGGTAGGTGAGTGTACGGGTGCCGAATGCGCCGCCGGTGGTCACGAAGATCTCGGCGAAGATCGACAAAAGGAAGATTGTCTGGATCAGGATCACGATGGTGATCGCGCGGCTCAGATGCGGCAGGATGATGTGGTAGAACCGCTTCAGGACCGGCGCGCCGTCCATCTCGGCCGCTTCCAACTGCTCACTGTCCAGCGACTGGATTGCGGTCAGCAAGATGAGGGTCGCAAAAGGCAACCACTGCCATGAGACGATCATGATGATTGAGGTCATCGACGCCTCGGACAACCATGAGATCGGCTCGGCCCCGAAAAAGCGCCAAAGATGGGCCAGCAGGCCGTTGACCGGGTCCATGAACATGTTCTTCCAGACCAAGGCGGACACGGTGGGCATGACGAAGAAGGGTGCGATCACGAGAATGCGGACAACCCCTTGGCCCCACATCGGTTGGTCCAGAAGCATCGCCAGCAGGATACCCAGGATAACGGTGATGACCAGAACCCCTCCGACGATCACAAGCGTCGCCTGAACCGCGGGCCAGAAGGAGCTGGACGATACGAACCGGACGTAGTTGTCGAAGCCGACCCAGCCCAGATCGCCACCGCGCAGGGGCAGATATTTCTTGAAGGAAAAATACAGCGTCATCGTCAGGGGCACGAGCATCCAGCCAAGCAGCAGGACCACTGCGGGTGCCATCATCAGGCGCGCGACTGATCGGGAATGTTGAGTAGCCATTACGCAAACCCTCTCTGTTCAGGCGTAACTTAGCCTGCGAGAAAAACGTGGGTTGTGGAAGGGGTGAGCGGGGGGCAGCTCTCTGCCCGCCCGCGTGGGAGGATGCCTCAGTACCCTGCGGCTTCCATTTCTTCAGCGGTGAAGGCCTGCGCTTTGGCCAGCGCTTCATCCACCGTTTGCTGTCCCGCGTAGACTGCCGAGAATTCCTGGCTCACCTGAGTGGCAATACCAGCAAATTCTGGGATCGCGACAAACTGGATGCCAACATAGGGCGTCGGTTGTGCGCAGCAGTTGTCTGGGTCGGCCGCAAGGATTGAATCCAGCGTCATCTTGGCGAACGGAACCTTCTGGTATTCGGGGTTTTCATACAGCGATGTCCGCGCACCCGGAGGCACATTGGCCCAACCTTCGTTCTCGGCCACCAACTCGATGTAGTCCTTGGACGTGGCCCATTCGATGAACTGCTTGGCGGCATCTTCCTGCTGTGTGCCAGCAGGGATGGCCAGAGCCCAAGCCCAAAGCCAGTTGGCGCGCTTGTCGACACCTTCTGAATTTGGTGCGAGCGCAAACCCAACCTTATCCGCGACGGTCGAGTCGTCGGGGTTGGTCACGAAGGATGCCGCAACAGTGGCGTCGATCCACATACCGCACTTGCCCTGCTGGAACAGCGACAGGTTCTCGTTGAACCCGTTTGTGGCATATCCTGCCGGACCGGATTCATTCATCATGTCCACGAAGAAGGTTAGCGCTTCTTTCCACTCGGGCTGATCAAACTGAGGTTTCCAATCCTCATCGAACCAGCGCGCGCCAAACGAGTTCCCGGTGACGGTAATGAAGGCCCCGCCTTCACCCCAACCCGCCTTGCCGCGCAGGCAGATGCCGTTGATGTCGTTGTCGCGATCGGTCATTGCCGCCGCAGCTTCACGGATGAACTGCCACGTGGGGGCCTCGGGCATTTCCAGACCCGCCTGCTCCATCAGGTCGGTGCGGTACATCACCATCGAGCTTTCGCCGTAGAAGGGCGCTGCATAGAGCGTACCGTCGTTGCTGAGACCGTTGCGCATGGCAGGCAGAATATCGTCAACGTCATACCCGTCCGACATGCCTTCCAAGGGGACCAACCAATCGTTCGCTCCCCAGATTGGGGTTTCGTACATGCCAATGGTCATGATGTCGAACTGACCACCTTTGGTGGTGATGTCGGTCGTCACGCGCTGGCGTAGTACGTTTTCTTCCAGCGTCACCCATTCGACGTCGATACCCGTCGCTTCGGTGAATTTGTCGGTATAGCCCTGCATCCTGATCATGTCGCCGTTGTTTACTGTGGCGATCGTGATGGATTGTGCGTGGGCCGCGGCCGTCGCGACGAACGTCAAAGCTGTCGCCGCACGAAGTGCGTGTTTCAAGTACATCCCTGTCCTCCCTGAGCTTGGATGCTGTGCAGGAAGACTAGTTCAAGATTTGTCGCGGCGTCAATAAAAACTTTACGCGCGTTAATTTTTGACGTTATGCGGATTCCCTGAGAACCAATCGCGCCGGGAACAAAGTTTCCGTCCGCTTGTCGAATTTCCCACCGTTTTCAATGAGTTCGAAAAGCGTTTCGACACTTCGCGCCGCCACATTGTCATAGTCATGCGCCGCGGTTGTCAGCGAGGGGCATGTGAATTTCGCAAAAGGATGGTCGTCGTTTGAGGCCACCCGAAGCGCACAATCGGCTTTCCGCCCGACGCGAATCCCCCGCTCAAAACACGCCGCCAGAAAGCCGATCGCCAATCGGTCATTGCTGCACAAAACCGAATCCGTGCGTAACTTGCGTTCATCCAACACCCTAAGCGCACCCTGTCGGCCAATCTCTTCAAAGGCCCAGCCCGTGCCTTCGATTTTGATCACGTGTGGTTCAAAACCCAAACGCTCCATCACCTCGACATAGGCCTTGCGCCGCTTGTTGGCATTGGGGTTTGCAGGGGTCCGCATTTCGAAGAACGAGGGCGGCTCGCCCGTGCGGGTCATGTATTCCACGGTCTGAGACACAAAGCTGAAATTGTCAGACCCGATAAACGCTGCGCCCAAACCGTCGAGGTTACTGTCGAACAGAACCGTCGGCACACTGGCGCAGAATTTCTCGATCGCTGACTTGTCAGAGATACGCCCCAAAGGCGCCAACAACACGCCCGCAGGTTTAAGGGATTGCAAACCGTCCAGGATTTCGTTTTCCAGCTTTTGTTCACCGTGAGCGCTGAAAAGGAACGGACGATACCCGGCTGCGATACAGCTTTGTTCCAGATACCGAGCGATTTCAGCAAAGAACGGATCAGCCAGATAGGGCACGACAATGCCGATATTCTTGGTCAGTTTACGGTTTTGGTTCACGGCATAGATGTTCGGGCGGTAGTCAAATCGCTCCAGCGCCTCTTCAATACGCGCCCTTGTCGTTGGGCGAACGCTGTCGGGATCGTGGAAGTACTTGGACACCGTGGGCCGCGAGATTCCGCTGAGCGCCGCGAACTCTTCCATATTCTTGATTTTGGTCATGCCAGCCTGCCTGCGGATCATAGCCGCCTTGATCTTATCTAACTTTTACATATTCTTTGCGCGCGCTAAAAAATCAATACCTAGGCAAGTTCCCTGTATTTCTGTAGGCAAGCGGTTTGAATGTATCTTAGGATAGATATCGGGACATCGGTGGTCGAGCTTGTTTGACCGCCTCCGGATCGAACTCTCGCGACGTCCTCAATTGGGATAGCAACGTCCTCGCCAGACCGCGGCTGCTCAAAGCAGCACCTGGATCTTTGGTGGAGGGCGAAACGTTACGCATTGGACCAGCTTTCAGGGCAAATCGCGCTGTCGGAGGTACGGGTCATCGGACTGTCCGGTCAAATGCATGTGGCTGTTTTGTTGAACGGTGATCTGGCCCCGATAGGCCCCGCAATCCTGTGGAATGACAGCAGGGCATTGCGTGAATGCGAAGAGCTTGGTGCGACCGATGCTCGGATTGGTCATTTTGCCAGCATCCCTCCTTTGCCGGGTTTCACAGCGCCCAAGTTTGCTTGGTTGCAACGACATGAACCTGCCACCCATCGCCGAATTGTTCATATCTTGTTGCCGAAGGACTACATCGGTTTATGCCTGTACGGGGAATTGGTTACCGACACCTCGGGCGACGCCGGGACACTGTGGCTGGATCACGCCACGCGCGTTTTGGCACCCCGGCGTTGCTGAAGCTACTGATACGAGGTCGGATTGGCTGCCGCAGGTTTTTAGCGGTTGCGAATTTGTTGGAAAAGTGACGGCGCAAGCTGTTGAAGTAAAATGATTGAGACGCGGCGTGCCTATCGTAGCTGAAGAAAGAGATGCTGCAACCGGGCCGGTATCTCTGGGCGCGACTGAAGTGGTATAGGGCTTCATCTTCTTGGGTACGGCCGGGCAATAGTTCGTGGTGGATCGTAGGTACAAACCCAACCCCGACCGATATGTGCATGCTTTTGCGCACACACTACCGGATCGCTGGAAACATACGACGGTGATGCTAAACGGTGCAAGGCCGATCTCATGGATTGGCGGTCAATTGGGGCTGTCTGCTGCCGAAGCTGTTGCGCTTGCCGAAACGGTTGAAAGGGATCGGATGCTAATATTTCTACCATATGTCACCGGCGAGTGCAGTCCTCTGGGCGATCCGAATACCCGGGCCTGTTTCTTTGTTCTGGAGGATTCTGCGACACGCGCTGACATTTACCTCTCTTTGGTTGAGGCGATTGCCTTCTGCTTTGCAGATACCGCGTAGAGTTTCGGTGGGAAGATCGACGAATTGCCAGAATTGGCAGCCATAGGGGGAAGGAAATCAGTCGGACCTCTTGCCGGGTGTGATAGTAGTGGTGATAGAAAGCCAGTGACGCGATCAGAGGGATCAGATCTGGCCTCGCGTATGGCGCGGCCATGCTGGCTGCTGCGCAATAGGTGCGTTTGATCTTGCCGAACTGGCGGTGCAACGCGAAGCAATGGACCGTTTTGAACCCGCTGAATCCAGCGCCCTGAGCGACAGATTAATGCTGTATCGTCGACTAAAAACGCGGTCAGTGCAGTCGAATGACCCTTGTCCAGTCGTCTTTTTGGCCACCTGCGCAGGCTATCTACCATTTTTGATAAACGCGCTTCCAGCGCATTCGATCTGTTTGCAGGGTTGCAGGAATTGGAACTCAGGGCTTTTTCACTGTAGTCGACCCGCCTAACATTACTGTTTTGATGAAATTGGCGACGGGTTGCAGATTTACATGACGGAGAGCCACAGTGAATTTCGGCAGAGAGCCCAAATTGTCTATTCGTTTTTTTTGCTGCGTGCGCTCGCAGCAGGAGAACCTCGGCATTTGCAAATTTTGAACAATGCAGCGCTGACACGAAACCAGCAATTCGTCGTTCGCACGGGATAGATTCAAGCTGCATGAATCAATTCGCGGGACATTCTGTTTCTATCACGCAGGTCAACTATCGGTTTGTGCTCGCCTTAAACGACTTCGTGTGAGAGGCGGTTTCACGCTCTGTCTCTCGTTGATGCAGTCCCGTACCAGCACCAGCATTAACTGTTGGCGAACGAACTAAGTCGACAAGGTCAAGGCCATCGAGTACTCACGGTTTCGACTGTGTTCTGATGTCCTTGAGAGATTTTTGCATAGCGACAATGAGAGCGTCTCGCTCTGCGGCGAGACTCTGGGGAGATCGCCCATTTGCCACGTCGTTAATACCTTGAACGAGCGCTTCGACTACGTCGTCATCGAGGTGCGGCTGACCCAATCCGTCCCACCAACCGTTGAACGTGTCCCGGAAGTGTTCACAAAAGGCACGCAATCCACCATTACCCGCCCCCAGGTTAAAGAGCATCGTCGGACCCATTGCAGCCCATCTTAAACCAGGCCCAGCCCACATGGCCTTGTCTATGTCTTCCACCGATGCCACGCCTTCAATGGCCATGTGCACCGCTTCGCGCCAGACCGCGGCCTGCAATCGGTTGGCCACATGACCGGGCATGCCTTTCTTGATGCGGATCGTGACTTTGCCGATGTCTTTGTAAAACGCGTCGGTTCGTTCAAGCACGCCAGGTCCTGTACGCGCGTTCGCCGTGAGCTCCACTAAGGGGATCAGGTGCGGTGGATTGAAAGGATGTCCAAGAATGAGAGGCGCGGGGTCTTTCCAACCCAGTTGCAAGGCCTCGAGAGTCATGCCTGAAGTCGAGCTTGAGACAATCGAACCTTCGCTCAGCACCGGTTCAATTTCCGAGTACAAAGCGTGTTTGATCGCTTCTCTTTCTGGGACGTTTTCCTGCACAAAATCGGCACTTTCAACCGCTTGGGATGCTGTCGTAGCAAATGTCAAATCGTCCGGGGTTGCCCTTTCGGTCAACCCTAACTCTTCGAGCGTCGGCCAGGCAGTCTCCACGGCCTTGCGGGTTAGCCTTTCCGTGTCCAAAGCCGGGTCATAGACGGTGACCGATCGCCCAGCCGCAAGAAAAAGCGCAGCCCAGCTTGATCCGATAACGCCAGCACCAAGTATCGCTGTTTGGGAGATCGCTGACATCAGAATACTCCGGGGTTGAGAGGCGACGCGGCTGTCATGCCGCCATCAATGGTAAAGAGCTGGCCCGTTGCAAAACCGGCCTCATCTGAGGCGAGCCAGACCGCCGTGCGGGCAATGTCATTCGGTTCTCCGAACCGACGAACAGGGTGGCGCGCCAACGCGTCCCTTTTCGCCGCGACCGGGTCGTTCGCTAGATCGAACCCGGCCTCTAGCATACCTGTATTGATCCAACCCGGACAAATTGCATTGCATCGAACATTGGGGCCATGATCCACCGCGATCGACCGTGTGAGCGCATGTACAAAGGATTTTGATGCATTGTATAGCGCCATAGATGGGTCAGCGACGTTGCCGGAGATCGAGCCGATATTGACGACACTGCCACCCGCTCGGATGTTCGGAATGAAGGCGCGGCAACAGTTGAAAACGCCCCTGCAATTGGTGCCAATTACGAGATCCCAATCCGCGTCGCTGCTTTCCGTCACCGTCTTTTCAACTTGAACGCCCGCGTTGTTGACCAAAATGTCTATCGCACCGACCGCCAAGGCGACTTGTTCTACGGCTCTGGGGTCGCTCACATCAAGACTGTGCCAGTCGCAGGGTAAGGCGTCCGGGGCGTCGCCACGCCCGCACGCGATGACCGATGCGCCCTCGGCGAGGAAGGCTTCGACAATTGCACGTCCGATCCCCTGACGTCCGCCTGTAACGAATGCACGTTTTCCAGCCAACCGCATCAGTGCGCAACCATCACATGGCGGATCGAGGTATAGGCGTCGAGCGCGTAGACGCTCATGTCACATCCGGTGCCAGATCCTTTCATGGCCGCCCACGGCATTTCTGGCGTTCCCACACCATGCGTGTTGACCCAAGTGAAGCCGTAGCGCAGACGCGATGTCATCGACATGGCCCGCCCCACATCGGCCGTCCAGACAGAGGACGCGAGGCCATATCGACCCGCGTTGGCAACCTTGATGGCCTCATCAGCATCCGAGAACCGCGAGAGCGTGACAACCGGGCCGAAAACTTCATCCGTTGCAATCTCGGCGGCGCTATCAACGTTGGCAACGACCGTCGGCTGATAGAAGAAGCCGGAACCGTCTCCGCTCGCACCGCCAGTGACAATCTCAAACCCCAGGCGCGCACGATCGACAAAGGCTGCTACGCGCTCGCGTTGAGTGGCTGACACGATGGGTCCCATTTCCGTGCTTTCGTCTTTCGGAGCGCCCAGCTTGATCTGTTTGACCTGTGCTTCAACCGCTGCGACTAGCTTTTCGTAGACGCTATCCTGCACCAGAATCCGGCAAGGTTGTGCGCAATCCTGTCCGGCATTGAAGAAACTGCCGTATCGGATCGTTTCGGCCACGGTCTCCAGATCTGCATCCTCGAAAACAATGACCGGAGCTTTGCCTCCAAGTTCGAGATGCACATGGCGGATTTGCTGGCTCGCGGCCCTCATGGCTGCCATGCCTGTTGCTGGGGACCCGGTGACGGTGATCGCTTCCATCTGGGGACTGTTGATCAGTTGATCGCCGATCGTTGGACCGGAGCCGTGGATTACATTCAAAACCCCTTTTGGCAGGACGTCTTGCAGAAGGTCCGCAAGCCGCAAAGTGGACAAGGGCGTAATCTCTGATGGTTTTAGAACAACTGTACAACCAGCTGCGATCGGCGCCGCAATTTTCCAAGCTGCCATCATCAGCGGATAGTTCCAAGGCGCAATCGCTGCCACTGGGCCAACTGGGTCGCGCCGGATCATTGACGTGTGGCCCGCTACGTATTCTCCTGCGGCAGACCCTGTCATAGTGCGCGCGGCACCGGCAAAGAAACGGAAAGTATCAATCGTCAGAGGAAACTCGTCGTCACGGGCCGAGGGCCAAGGCTTGCCGACATCAAGACTTTCGAGCTCTGCCAATTCATCCTGTTTGGACTCAATGATTTCCGCGATCTGCAATAGCAGGGCGGCGCGTTCTACAGGGGGAGTATGCCGGAATGTCTCAAACGCTTCTTCGGATGTCTTAACAGCCGCGTCGACCTGGTCGGCGCTGGCTTGCGCGATCTGACCGATGGTCTCTCCGGTAGCGGGGTTCAGCACGTCAATCGCGGCTCCGGTCCCATCGACCATTTCCCCGTTGATCAGCATTTTTGTCTGCATGTTTTCTACTACCCCGATCAGAAGTTTACCCGGTCCGCGCCCTTGAGCGCCAATCGCTTCCGCACCTCGGCGGGTGTTGCGACGGTCAGTCCGAGGTTCTCGACTATTTCCCGTATTTTTCGGACTTGCTGAGCGTTTGACGTCGCAAGTTCACCTTTGCCAATGAACAGGCTGTCTTCCAGTCCAACCCGAAGGTTGCCGCCTAAGAGTGCGGCCTGTGTCGCGAAAGGCATCTGATGACGCCCGGCTGCCAGCACCGACCACTCATAGTTTTCAGAACCAAAGAGCCGATCTGCGATCGTGTGCATGTGCATCAGGTTGTCAAGATCGGCTCCCACGCCCCCCAAGATGCCGAACACCATCTGGATCAAGAAAGGCGGCTTGATGAGTCCTTGGTCCACGAACCATTTCACATTGTAAAGGTGTCCAAGATCGTAGCATTCAAACTCGAACCGCGTGCCATGCTCCCCGCCGAGTTTCTCGATGGCATACCGGATTGTCTTGAACGTGTTGGGAAAGATAAAATCCTCGGTCATCTCGAGGAAAGAGCGTTCCCAATCGTGCTGGAACTCCGTGTATTTCTGCAGCATCGGGAAAATGCCAAAGTTCAACGAGCCGACGTTCAGCGATGCCATTTCCGGACTTGTTCTGGTCGCGGCAAGCATCCGGTCGTCCATTGACATGCCGAGACCGCCGCCGGTTGAAACGTTGATCACGGCATTGGTCGATTGTTTGATGACCGGCATGAATTGCTGGAACAGCTCGGGCCTTGGATCAGGCTTACCTGTTTCGGGATGGCGAGCGTGTAGGTGGATGATTGACGCTCCGGCTTCTGCGGCTTCAATGCTGGCGGTTGCGATCTCGGCCGGTGTGATTGGCAGGTGCGGGCTCATTGTTGGGGTGTGGATACCCCCAGTTGGGGCGCAAGTGATGATTACGGATTTTGGCATGTCTCACCCTCTCGTAACGCAACGAGTCGCAGGTACTGTCGTGGGTCTAGGGGGCGGTAGATCAGATGCACGTCGGGCATTTCTCCGAACGTAAAGCGGCGCATAGGTGTCTCTGCCTCTTCCATCGTTCTGGGCTGAATAATGACGGTCATAGGCGCATTTGCTGAACCTGAGCGCTCAGCCCTCCGTCCAACACCCATAGCTGCCCGCTGGCATATCGTGCCTCGTCACTGGCCAGCCAGTTGACGAGGTTCGCAATGTCTTCGGGCGTGCCATAGGTGCGCATCGGATGCACGTCGCGCACCGCTTGCTGCAGTTCATCAATGGTCTTACCGCCACCACCCGAGCCGTCGCCGGTAAAGAAGCTCTGGAGCATTGGCGTGTCAATATACCCGGGGCAAATCGCGTTGACGCGGATGCCTTCGGGCCCGTGATCACAGGCCATGGCCCGGGTCAGCGCGTGAACCGCGCCCTTCGTGGCGCAATAGGCCGCAAGCCCCGGATCCGCGATGAATCCGTCATAGGAGCCGAAATTGATAAGAGAGGCGGACGAGCCGCCCATTGCTGCCGCGCGCATCAGGGGCAGCGCGTGTTTTGAGGTCAGAAACGTGCCCGTCACGTTCACCGCAAAAGAGCGGTTCCATTCTTCAAGGCTGGTTTCCTCGATCGTTTTTTCGATCTCAATACCGGCGGCGTTCACCAGAATATCTAGTTTGCCATGTTCTTGGCGGACCTTCTCCATCGCGGAAATGGCTTCTGGCTCGGAGGTCACATCCAGCCGAACGAAGCGGCAACGAGCCTCGACAGCCCCCGCTAAAGAACCGCTTTCGCTCAGGTCGGCCGCGTAGACCATGGCGCCTTCCCGCGAGAGGCGATCCACTATCGCGCGGCCAATACCGCCGCGACCACCAGTCACCAATGCGACTTTTCCGTCTTGAGTCCCCATTAAGTGTCCTCTCCCGTTGGCGGAAAGCGGTAACGCGCGGCTGCCACCGTCCAATCCATGTTGTTGCGCACATATTCCTGACTGGCGTCGCGCGGCGGATTGTAGTCCCAAGGCTCACTGGCCCCAGCCTCCATTGCCGCGTGAAGTGCACGTCGCGATTTCTGGGTGCGCAAGACATCTGCCCGAAGGCCTTTGCTGTCCCAGCGTTCTGCGACCTCTGCGGCGAAGGCGGCTGCCGCCTCAGAGTAAGCGGGATTGTTGACCAGATTTGAGCGCTCATCGGGGTCGTTGGACACATCGTAGAGCTGCGGCGGATCCATATCGCAGTGGATATACTTCAACGTGCCGCGCCGGATCATGAAGACGGGCCATGGCGTCATCTCGGCGCAATATTCGCCAATTGCGATGTCCTCGGACGCATCTTCGCCGCGTGCAAGGGACATCAAGGACCGCCCGTCTATCGGCTCACCCAGCATGTCAGGCCCTCCGCCTGCGACATCGAGGAAAGTCGGCAAAAGGTCGACCAGGGAACAGGCGTTTGACACAGCGCCGTTGGACACACCGGGTCCGGCGAAAATCATCGGAACGCGTGCGGAATGCTCAAAAAAGGTCATCTTGTACCAAAGACCCCGCTCACCGAGCATGTCCCCATGGTCGGCCGTCACGATGATCAGGGAATTGTCGATCTCGCCGGTGTCTTCCAGCGCTTTCACAATCGCGCCGACCTTGCTGTCGAAATAGCTAACATTCGCCAGATATGCGCGACGGGCACGGCGTACTTCTTCTTGGGTCAGTGGCACGGTCGAGGCCTCGATCCCGTCCATTACACGCTTCGAAAACGGATCGTGCTGATCGAGAGGCAAGCCTTCCGGCATGTCGACCTCGTCATCGCTGTAAAGATCCCAGTATTCCGGCTTGGCAACGTAAGGGTCGTGCGGGTGGATAAAGCTTGCCACTAGGCAAAACGGCGTGTCATCGCCTGCGGCCCGATCTCTGCCACGGTCGATCAACCAACGTCGCGCCGCGAATTCAACCTCGTCATCATAGTCGGTCTGGAATGTGGCAACCGCCACACCACTTTCCTTGACTGTTTGCATGTTGTGGTACCATTTATCGATCCGCTCATCATGGGCCTCCCAGTCTGGGGTCCACGCGAAATCTGAGGGATAGATGTCGGTTGTGATGCGATCCTGAAACCCATGCATCTGGTCAGGTCCGACAAAATGCATTTTGCCCGAAAGGCAGGTCCGATAACCCAGTGCTTTCAGGTAGTGTGCAAATGTCGGCACACTTGCACGAAACTCCGAAGCGTTGTCATAAGCCGCGATCCGGCTGATAAGTTGTCCGGACATGAACGCGAACCGCGACGGCGCACAGAGCGGCGAATTGCAATAGGCGGCGTCAAAGCGTATTCCCCGCGCGGCAAGCGCATCCATATGCGGGGTTTTTGCAGTCTTGTGCCCGTAGGCGCCTATAAAATGCGGGGCCAACTGATCGGCCATCACTACTACGATATTCGGCCGCGTCATGGGGCCGCCCTTGCATAGGCATCGAGGACCAGACCGTGGAAATGATGCACCGCATGTTCGGATTTTCCCGATCCTGATGGATCAGAAACGATACGACCTTGTGTAAAGGCCGGCGTTTCCATCCCGCGCTGCACGCTTTCGACAAGGCCGATATCCTCAACTTGCAATACTTCGTCCAGATAGCGCATCGCATCGAGTTCCATCGAGTCCGGTTCCGGCGTCTCGAGGAAGAAATCATAGGTCTCCATCGTGCGATCCGGCCCGACGGGAATGATATTGAGCACAATTATGCTGGACCGGCCCGGATATCGCATCAGACATGTCGTGGGCCATAGCCACCAAACGGCATGGGTTTTCACTGTCGCGTTTGAGACGTCATACGCGGTATTAGCGTTTTTCCCGGCGTCAGCCATGTGGCTGGAATAGATCCCATATGTCGTGACTTGGTACGTGTCCATGTCCACAAGATCGCAAAAATCTTTGTGGGCGGTCGGACAGTGGTAGCACTCAAGAAAGTTGTCGACGACATTCTTCCAGTTGGATTTGATGTCGTAGGTCAGTCGCTTGCCAAAGGTGAGCTTGTCGATATCAGGCGCCCAATAGCGGATCTCTGTCTCAAGATTGCCGGATTGCTCCGCAAGAGAGGCGGCCTGCGGGTCAAGATTGACAAAAACGAAGCCTGAAAATTCCTCAACTTGAACGGAATCCAAACAAATGTCGCGCGGCGAGAAGTCTTCTAGATGATCGGTTTCGGGCGCACGGACAAGCTGCCCGTCGAGCTTATACACCCATGCATGATAGGGGCACATGATACGGGTCGTTTCACCCTCGCCGCTCAACAACTCGTGAGCTCGGTGTTTGCAGACGTTGTAGAACGCCCGCAAAACCCCTTCGCGATCCCTGACCACGGCGATCGGGTGACCTGCAATGCGCGTCGCCACATAGGACCCGGGCGTGCGCAGCTTTTCGACATGACACACCCACTGCCAGGACTTGGCAAGGATTCCGGCGCGATCCACCTCGTACCAATCCGCGTCCACATAAGCCTCTTTGCGCAATGAGAGCGCTCGATTGGGATCGGGGTCGAAGCCAGCCTTGATTGCTTCGAACGCGCTTTGGTCTGGAAACTTGGTCATGGCTGTCCTCGCGGCTGGAATCGGGCTCCATAAAAACAACATCTCTCGGATTTCAGCGGCAAGCTTATTACCGATGGCCGAAGTTTTAACTTAAATCGCCACCTATCGCGGTGCGCGGTGCATTGGCCATGCTCTGAACTCGAATGGAATTCGTCCCTGCACACGGTCTTTGCTTGGCGGCAGGCCAAAACGTTCTTTGTAGGCTCGACTAAAGTGGACCTGACTCGAAAATCCGCTCGCAAAGGCGATTTCGGACATGCTTAGATCTGTTTGCGTTACGAGGCCACGAGCACGGTCGAGACGGATGTCTCGATAGTAAAGGGCCGGTGTTTTCCGCACAAATTGAGCAAAGAGCCGATCGAGTTGGCGATGCGACAATCCGACATGTCGGCAGACCTCTGCAATGGACAACGGTGTTTCTAAGTTCTCCTCCATGACCTGAATGGCGGCGCGTACACTCGTCGGGACAGAATTGCCTAGTGGTTCTGCATCCTCTGGGTATTGCAATGCCCCATGATCGCGGACCGGTGGGGCAAACACATAGCGTGCAGCAGCATTTGCCAGAGCACTGCCGTGGGACTGCTGGATCAGATGCAAGGCCAGATCAAGCGACGCAACTCCCCCACAGCAGGTCACCCGACGGCGATCGATGACCCAGAGTGCCTCACTAATGTCTGTGTTTGGAAAAAGCTCTTGGAACGCATCAATATGTTCATAGTGGACTGTTGCAGTGTAGTTCTCCAGCAATCCGGCTTGGGCGAGAATAAAGGCCCCGGTATCTATACCCCCCAAGATCGCCTGACGTTTTGCGGCATTTCTGAGTTCCGCACGAATTGCTGTCGAAACATGTCGCTCGGGTTCCCAGCTTGAGGATACTACGAGCATGTCTGCGTCATTCATCCCTGCATCTGAGAACTTGGTGGAGTTAACCTCAACACCGTTGCTCGCCGACACCATGCCGCCCGTCTCGGACACGATTTTCCAACGAAACAACGTCATCCCTTCGAGGTAATTGGCGGCTCGAAACGGATCGAGAAATGTCATCGTGGCCGCCAAATTGAAAAAAGGTGTTACAGCGATTCTTAATTCGTTCGCCTTGTCCTTTCCCCCTTGTTCGAGCATCTGCCAGTTCCTCTTGATCTGTTGCTAAGGCGGAACGCGTGTCCAACCAAGTAAAATTTTCGGCCAAAGCCTTACATATTGGGATCGAGAGTCATGCCTAGCCTGTTCGTTAATCAAGCACGACAGGGAGAAGAACCATGAAAAATAAGCTGACCGCTTTCGCTTTTGCGGCTGCCCTTGGAACCGCAGGCGCGGCGTATGCGGACTGCGGTGAAGTCTCGATCACTGAAATGGATTGGGCGTCGTCCACCGTGGCGACTCATGTCGCGAATTTCCTGATGGCCAATGTCTACGGATGCACCATGCAGCTTTTACCATCCTCTTCAACCCCGGCTATGGCGTCCATTGCTGAAACTGGTGAGCCAGACATTCTGCCCTAGCTTTGGACAAATTCTTCGCCGGTCTACTTAGGTCAAGTCGCAGAGAACAAGCTGGTCGAATTGACCCATTTCCTTTTTGACGGAGGCATCGAGGCGTGGTGTATAGCCGATTGCCTGGCTGAAGAACAACCGGAACTGACCAGGATCGATGGAATTTTGGCCAATCCGAAACTCGTCGGCGGCCAATTCCATGGCTGACCTGCTGTTTTGGCATGTGTTGCTGTAAACAACAACAGTCTCCGCGTCATCAACGCCGCTGGGAACGGCTTGGAGCGATTCCAGCATGGTTCAGGCGAGACGCTCGCCGCAGCGATTACCGCTGCCTATGAAAGCAAAGCACCATGGTATGGCTACTATTGGGCTCGAACATCCGTTTTGGGCCAGTACCCCATGGTTCAAGTTGAAGTTGCTGGATTCGAGCAGGCAGCCCATACCTGTGACGGTGAGCCTGGATGCACCAATCCCTAGGCATCTGCTTATCCGACCGTAAAGGTCGTGACTGCCGTTGCTCCGGGCTTGCTCGAACGGGAACCCGAAATCGTCGAGTTCCTGACAAACATGTCCTTCAGGAACGCGCAAATGGGTGAAGTGTTGACCTGGCAGGATGCAAACGGAGCGTCCTGCAAAGAAGCGGCCGCTTTTTTCCTGCAAAACTACGGCGACGTCTGGGGCAACTGGCTCAATGACGATGCGCGCGGCAAACTCGCTGCCTTGCAGCAATAACAGGACAAAGGATGAAAGGCGCGCTGGGTTTAGCTTAGGCGTGCCTTTTCGCCATCAGCGGGGGATTCAATGGCAACCTATGGAAGACTTTTCAATGCGTTTGGCGCGCTAAAAAGGGTTAGTTATTCCGACACTTGCTGCGGCGCGGCTAACTAAACTAGGCTATCGCTGCAACGGCCAAATCGAGCGGGTAACGAACCTGTAGGTCTTTAAAAAAATGCCTTCGGCTGCCGCCCTGCAAATAAAAGACTCGTTTGCATACCTCAGCGATCCAAAAAGTTGGATATAAATCTTTGAAACAGATCAGATTTCTCCGCATGGAGCGCGTGGGCGCAGGCCGGTACGACCGCAAGCGATGTATTAGGGATCGTCTCCCAAAGCAATTGAATTTGGATCCATGGATATGTCCGGTCCTGATCGCCCCAAAGGACGAGAGTTTCTTGCTGGATATGGGGGAGGTTCTGTTCTCCTGACCAGGCTTGCATCGCATCTAGGCCGGCCTCCAAGGCCGGCAGCTTGGCTTGAGCGGCAATCGCGGCGCAGTGTTCATATCCGGTTGCAGCTTCGCAATCCAGAAACCAAGTCGCTGCGATCCGGCGTGCTGTGGCAGCCGCGCCGTCTTCCGCAGCGCGCTTTTTACTCTGCTCAATAGTCTCGAACCGCCCTGGTAAAACACCGATGGCGCCAGTTGCGTAAAGCACAAGACGGTTAATCCTTTCACGATCTCGCAAAGCAATTTCCTGAGCGATCATGCCGCCCATGGAATGACCCAGCAGATGATACTCCTCCACTCCAAGGCCGCGGAGGTGCTGGACAACCCAATCCGCATATCCGCCGATACTGTCGATTGGCGGCAGATGGGCATTTGCTCCGAACCCGGGCAGGTCGACTGCAATCACATCAACTTGCTGCTGCAGTGTATCGCGACATCCATCCCATTGTGCGCTGCCCCCCATGAAACCATGAACAAGGACAAGGGGGGTCACTTTCGCTGGCCTTGTACGATCCGGTCAAGGATCATCGCGCAGAAGAGAATGGCAAAGCCTGCGAGGATACCTTGGCCCACATTGGCGTATTGCAGCGCCTCGAGGACGTCTTCGCCCAGCCCTTTCGCACCAATAAGTGAGGCCACGACGACCATGGCCAGCGACAGCATGATTGTCTGGTTGATGCCTGCGCGAATGGAGGGGCTGGCGAGCGGTAGATCGACCTTGGTGAGAAGGTACCACTTGTTGGCGCCAAAACTGATCGCGGCTTCACGCACGCTTTCGGGAACACCACGCAGGCCTAAAACAGTAAGGCGTACCACGGGTGTCCCACCGAAGATCATCGTAACAATGACTGCCGCTGGTTTGCCGACCCCGAAAAAGGCAATCACAGGCACCATGAAAACAAAAGCAGGCATGGTCTGCATGAAATCCATGATCGGTTGGATGACAGCGTAGAAGCGCGGTCGACGCGCAGAAAACATGCCCAGAGGAATGCCTATCACGATGGAAAGCAGCGCCGCTGTGCCGAGAAGCGCCAACGTCGTCATAGCTTTTTCCCAGAAGCCGAGAAGGCCCATATAGGCCAGAAAGGCACCAGACCATATAGCCATGCGCAAGCCAGCCGTGAGCCAGGTCAACAGAACGATCAGCGCGGCAACCACGATCCAAGGGGTCTGAACCAACGCCACCTCCATGGCATCCAGCAACCAGCGAATAGCTGCGGTGAGTCCGTCAAAGAACGCCACACTGTTGGCGACGCACCAGGCGATAAATGCCTCTACGCTGTCAATACTGGCCAGGCGAATTGAGTTATCTGTCGGGAATTCACTAAGAAACGAAAAACGACCCGGGAAACTGTAGTGGATCATTGCGGTCGCGACCAAAAGGATCATGAAACCCGCGCTGAAGACTATCTGGCTGACCGGCATGCCAGAGCGAATTGTGCGATCTGAGAGCCAGTCAGAAAACCGGGCCTCCAGCGCCCAGTTGGCGACCACAGCCTGTATGAGCTTGGCCACAAGCAAGATGACAACACCGGTGAGTGCAATCGACGGACCTTGTGCGGCAAGCAACTCTGCCTCAGCGCGGAAGCCTTCAATATTGGCCTCCAGCCCTTCGATCTGGCGCTGGATGGCTGCGGCTCGATCCGAGCCGCTCTCTTGGGCGGCTGCAAGCTGCTGGTAGCGCAAATCGAGCGTACCTTCGATCGAGGTCACACGGGCCAGCGCGTCTGCTCCCAGATCTCCGAACAGGCCCCGCGCGATCTGCACAAAGCCGATCGCCTCGACGACAAGAAAAGCCAATGCCCAGGACCAAAGTCCGCGTGCGCCGAACCAGATTGGACCAAAGAGCCCGGCCATCAAGTTGAAGGTTGCCGTAAAACGCGCGGATGCCCCGATCTTGTCGAAATTGCGGATGTAGTAATCGGGGCTCGTGCGCACAAAGGTGCGGATATTCTCCCGGCGTTCCTCAGCATAGGCCTGCGCGGCTTCGCTTTCTGTGTCTTCAAGGGGGTTCACACCAAGATCTTCACTCATGACATTTCCGTCCCTTCAATCACGGTGCGCAACAGATCTGCGCGAGTGATGACACCTCTGTCCTCGCCGCCTTCGGACACCAGAACCGGCCGTTCGTCGTCGATGGCTCGCGTAATCAAAGCGGAAAGTGTCTCATTGTGGTCCACCCGGTCGATGTCAGCCGGCAGTGGGCCGTGCGTGGCGAGGTAGCTGTCCAAAGGTTGCATTGCCGCATGAGCATGCACCACCTTCAGCCGCGATATCCCGGCCACGAAATCAGCGACGTAGTCATCAGCGGGATGCATGACAATGTCCTCAGCCGAGCCGATCTGCACCATCTTGCCGTCACGCATGATCGCAATCCGGTCCCCGATGCGGACAGCCTCATCAAGGTCATGGGTGATGAAGATCGTGGTCTTCTTGAGAATTTTCGACAACCGGATGAACTCATCCTGTAACTGCCGTCGGATCAGGGGATCAAGTGCGGAGAATGGCTCATCCATCAACAGAACATCAGGATTGGCCGCGAGCGCACGGGCAAGCCCCACACGTTGCTGCATGCCGCCAGAGAGTTCGTGCGCAAATTTCGACCCCCACGCTCCCAATTCGACAATGTCGAGAATAGCAGCCGCCTGCCGCATACGCTCATTCTTGGCGACCTGGCGGATTTCCAATGGCATTGCAACGTTATCGAGGACCGAACGGTGGGGCATCAGCGCGAAATTCTGGAACACCATCCCGATTTTCCGGTTGCGGAAAGCCTGAAGCTCCTTTGTGCCGAGCGCCATGACGTCCGTGCCCTCGATTTCGATTTTGCCGGCCGTTGGTTCGAGCAGGCGATTGAAATGGCGCACGAGTGTGGATTTGCCACTCCCTGACAGCCCCATGATGCAGAAGATCTCACCGCGGTTTACGTTGAGGCTGACATCGGCCACGCCCACCACCGCATTGAATTCGGCAAGGACTTCAGCCTTGGTCAGTCCACGCGCACGAATGGCTTCCAGAGCAGCTTCGGGCTTAGCGCCAAAGATTTTCCATATATTGGAAATTTCGATTACAGTCTCGTCGCTCATCCGCCCACCCGTGCGTGCCTTCAAGTAGGGCGGCACCGCTAGGTGCTGCCCGTTGTTTTTTGGTCTGGCTCAGAGACCCAGCATCGCATCTACGCGCTCGGAATTGGCGTTAACCCATTCGGCTGCAACTTCCTCAGCATCGCGCCCATTGGCACTGATCTCGAAGGCCAGCGAGCTCACGTCATCGGCGGTCAGGGAGAAGTTCGCGAAGAATTCCGCAATCGCCGGCGAGCGATCCCCAAGCGAGTTGGACCAAGCGATCTGCACTTCCTTCAGGGCGTCCTTGCTGGCCACCATCGACTTGTTGTACCAGTCAGGGTCGTCGGAAGGCTGCACCATGACGTATTTTTCAGGATCGTAAGTCGGTTCGGTCAGCATCACCACGTCAAACATGTACCAGACGGCATGCGGCTCATAGCAGTAGAAGGCATATCCTTCTTTTTTGGCGATACTGTCCTTGATGCGCGCGGTCTTAACAGCTTCCTCGGCGCGGATCGGATCGATGAAGTCCAACAGGCCATAGTCGCGGACTTTCACCTCGTTCACATTGGCCGAAGCCCAGCCGGGTGCGCCGATCCACATCTCACCCTTGCCATTGCCATCGCTGTCCATCGCGGCCGCCACATCAGGGCGTCCAAGGTCCGCGATGTCGGTGATATTCATCTCTGCTGCAAAGTCTTTGGAGACGCAGAAACCCTGATTGCCCTGATAGGGGTTCGATGACAACGTTACGGTGCCAGCACCATCAACATATTGCTTGGTGAATGCTTCCTGATTTGGCAGCCACACATCGGGGTGCACATCGATATCGCCCTTACCCTGATCCATCGCTTGAAAGATTGTGGCGTTGTTACCGGGCACGTACTCCACCGTGCCGCCAATGCGGGTGGTCACGATCTCACCCAAGACATGGGCAATAGCCTGTGCGCCTGTCCAAGTAGGAACACCGATCTTAACCTCTTCAGCGGCAAGTGGTGCGCCGAGAGCTGAAACCAAAGCCGCGCTGATCAAGTATTTTTTTAGTTTCATTTGATATCTCCTTGTTGGTTTGTTGTTTATTTTCAGGCCACGTAGCCAGGAAGTTCGAAAGTTTCGGGATAGCCAAACAGGGCTGCGCTTCCGCCGGTATGCAGAAAAACGACATTGTCCATACCATCGAAATAGCCTTTGCGGGTTTGGTCGATGAGCCCATCCAATCCTTTACCTGAATAGACTGGGTCGAACAAAAGTCCTTCGGTGCGGGCCAACAGCTTGAGCGCGTCAATCATCCCTTTGGTCGGAAGACCATATCCTGCACCGACGTAGTCGCAGTTTGCACGTACATTTTCTCGCGCAATCGGCGTACCCGTCTCCATATATTCGACAGTGCGCACGGCCAGATCATGGACCATGCCTTCCTGTTTGTCTTGTGGGGCACGTACGCCGATGCCCAGAAGGTGAATGTCACTTTCAAGGGCCGCAAGACCGGCGACCAATCCGGCTTGTGTGCCCGAGCTACCGGTCGCATGGACCAGCGCATCAATTTTCAAACCTGCATTGGCCGCCTGTTCGCATAACTCGCGCGCGCAGTTCACGTAGCCCAATGCCCCGATCGGGTTGGATCCACCGCCCGGAATGATGTAGGGGTTTTTGCCTTCTGCCTTCATCTGCGCAGCGCAGGCTTCCATCTCGGCATTCATGTCCGCACCACCGGGACGCTTGGAGACACTGGCGCCATGCAAACGATCCAACAGGACATTTCCATTCAGAATATAGTTCGCATCATTGGAACCGGTGCGATCCTCAAGCAGGATATGGCACGCAAGGCCGAGTTTTGCGGCCGCCGCTGCTGTTTGACGCGCGTGATTGGATTGCGTCGCCCCTTGCGTGATGATGGTATCTGCGCCTTTCTGGACTGCGTCAGCCATCAGAAATTCTAGCTTACGGGTCTTGTTTCCACCCGACGAGAGGCCGGTGCAATCATCCCGTTTGACCCATAAACGCGGGCCACCCAAAACCTCGCTCAGGCGATCCATCGGCTCCAAAGGCGTAGGAAGATGGCCAAGGGATACCCGGGGAAATTTCGCCAGCGTCAGCGATAGCTCCTTGCACAAGCTCAAAACCATCTCCGGCGCGACCACCGCGTCACCGCCGGTCATCTGCATTGACTCAGCCACCACTCTCTCCCTGCTTTTGCCTACAGCCAAACAGTTTCAAAAGAAAAAGAATAAAAACAGTGCATATTTCGCAGGCTGCCCATACATTTTCTTTGGGTGCTATGGAGGTGCGGATGAATATGCTGTGGTTTGACGATGTTCTGACCCTTCTGGAAGAGCGGAACATGACGCGGGCTGCAGCCCGCAGAAACATCACTCAACCCGCGTTCTCAAGGCGTATTCGCAGTTTTGAGGAGTGGCTGGGGATTGAAGTTCTTGATCGCAAATCGAACCGGGTCGAGATCAGTCCGGCACTGGCTTCGAACGAAGCCGAAATCCGCTCTTTGATCGCTAGATTGAATGACCTGCGCACAAAAATTGCGCAACATGGCCCCACCGTTTCGATTGTGACGATCGCCGCGACCCACGCATCGGTCGTCTCCACTTTCCCCGATATGGCATTGCGTGCACGTGCTGCGTTCAAGGGGCTCCGGTTTCGCCTGAGAACGGCCAATCTGAACGATTGTGTTACTCTGTTCCTGCGCGGCGATACCAACATGCTGCTATGCTACGAGGCGCAAACCGTCGCCCCAATGCCGTTCGGAGCAGGCATTCGTCGCGGCACTTGGGGTCACGACTACCTCATTCCGGTCATCGGTGGCGGATTGCGCTATGCCGTGCGCGGAAACGGTGACGTGCCTTTGGATACGCCTGCCATCGTCTATCCCGAAAACAGCTATTTTGGCGAAGCATTGAACAAGAGCAAACTCCCTTTCGGAACCGCCGATTTCAGCAAAAATCCCGTTTGCCAGACGGCCTTTTCAAGTGGAGCAAAAGAAATGATCCTGAACGGTCTCGGTGTTGGTTGGCTGCCGTTCAGCATGGTACACAAGGAAATTGAAAGCGGCGAGTTGATCTCCCTACGCAACCAATTGGGTCAGGAAAAGCTCGACGTGGTGGTCTATGCCCACCACCAGACCGAGATAGCGAAAACCTTGCTTGATTTCTGGACAAACAAGCCGTCCTCAAAGTCTTGAGCCTATAAAGCGCAAGCTCTGGCCAGAAACCAAGACACTCTGTTAGAACCGAATTTTGAGTGACGGAACCCTTCAAAATGAAGCCGTAACCCCGTGGCGTCTTGGCAGCAGACGGACCAGTCTTGGATGTGGGCGACCCTACTGGCACACCGGACAAAAGACCGTCTTCCTCAATTGTGCGGCGGACTACGACTCGCTTGCATTTCCTGAATGCGATCGGGCCAAGTTGACCTGATATAAGCCAGAATATCCCAAATCTCATTTTCGGTGAGTTCATCCCTAAATCCCGGCATGCCGCTTGCGAAGCCAGTGACCCCGCGTACGGCTAGCGCTGCTTCGCCACCAAGTCGTGTGTACTCGAAGAGAAGCTGATTATCATGGTGCCAAGTGTGCCCTGTCTCATCATGCGGTGGTGCAGGCAGAACAGCATTGTCATCAGGAGTCTGCCAATTTGGCTGTCCTTCCAGATTGATGCCATGGCAGGACGCGCAGTGTTCGCCGTAAAGAACGCGCCCATTGGTCAAATCTCGGTCTTCCATTTCGTGGCTGGCAATTGCCTCGCTCGCAACGCCACATAGAGCCAGTACCAGCACGCGTTTCATACGACTTCCACCCATGTTTTCATGCCAGCCGCCTGATGCCCTAGCATGTGACAATGCAACAGCCATTTACCGGGATTGTCGAACACGCAAACGATTTCGCGGGTCTCACCAGGATTGACTAGCGCCGTATCCCGGAAAGCGCCTAAGCTGCTGTCCGCCCCAACTTCAAAGAAATGATGCCCGTGCAGATGGATGCCATGCGGGAAACGGGTGTCGTTTACCAGACGGATGCGCGCCGTTTGGCCACGTTCAAACTTGTGGAGCGGCGTATCTGATAAGCCCGATTGTCCGTTGAATGCCCAAATGTCAGTTTGCGTGCTTACGGGACGGCTCATAGCCCCACCTTGCATGGTGAGCGACAGGGCCACCGCATTGTCCAGGTCTGGCTGCTTCCGCTCGTTTGGTGGCAGCGTGGGAATCGCGGACGGTTGCCGCGTGCTGTTCACCCCTTCGACCGGAATTTCACCCAACAGGTAAGGATCGTCGCGCGTTGGGAAAACAAAGGCAATGTGATCAGCTGATGTTACGTCAGCAATGATATCTAAGCGTTGAGCCGGTGAGAGAATAAGGTTTGAAACCTCTTGCGGGTCCGGCAGTGGCATACCGTCGAACGCAACGATTTTGCCGTCGATGCCTTCAAGTTCAATCGGGAATATCCGGTCTGTTGCGACATTGATCAACCGCAAGCGCAAGCGATCACCGCGCCGGACCGGCGTATTTGGTTCTACAAGCGCGCGGGCGTAGTTCCCCAACCGCCCTTGATGCGCCTGATCGTGCCTGTTCTCAAAGCCGTCGACAAGCGCTCCGTCTTCGGTGATGCGCCAGTCGTCAATCATAACAATCAGATCGTGATCCACATCGGGTGGGGTTAGCTCCTCAACGATCAGCGGCCCGTAGAGACCTCTGGCGACCTGTTCCCAGGATCGGTTGTGGGAGTGATACCAGAACGTGCCAGCATCGGGTGCTCGAAAGCTGTATTCGAACTCAGCACCCTTCTCGACAACGTCTTGGGTCATCCCCGGCACGCCATCCATCGCATTTTCGATGCGCAGCCCGTGCCAATGCACCGCCGAGCCTTCACCAATCTGGTTCAGGAACCGAATATCAAATGTATCACCCTGACGGGCGCGAAGCACCGGACCGGGCGTACTGCCATTAAAGCCAAGCATCGGAGTTGCCGGATCACCTTCGGGCAGAATTTGCGCATTGACCGGCTGTGCGACCAGTTCAAAGGGTGCTGATGCAAGAGTAATGCGCGGTGCCAGTGCCGCCGCGCATGTTGTGAACAGGAAGTCTCGCCTTTTCATAAAATGCCTCAATTCGGTAGGGTCAGAACGCTGGTGAGCGTCGCGGTGGCGACAAGCACCATCAGTATGACCGTAGTTTCAATTTCAATCGAGCGCGCTAGATGACGCGCCGCCTTATCGTCCCCTGCTTGCATGGCTGGAACGAAGCGGAGTTTGTTTACGGCCGCCAACGTCAGGACCACTCCTACAAATGCAATTTTGATCAGAAGGGTTTGACCGTACCCGGTAGTCGTCAGCGCCCTCACATCGCCCAACAACATCCAAGCCATTATTAGCCCTGCCAAAATCATAGCAGGGACAACAATCGAAGCCGCTTGGCCAAATCGATGGCCCAACTTGGCTGCGTCGCTCAGATATTCTTGCCGTAGCGAAAGGGTGCGCAACGGTCCGAGGATGCCGATCCAAAACGCGACCCCTAAAAGGTGCAAGAGCAAGAGCAAGCGAACACCTATTGGTTCCAATTCAGGAATATGCCCAACCTGAGCAAAGGACCACAAAGCAAGCAATCCACCCACGAGGGCGATCCATTGCCCAACAAAGGGAATAAACACTCCGGCGAGGATTAGTATGGCTCCAGTGATCCGATAGACGAGAACGTCGCCAACCGATGTCTGCCACAACAGACCGAGCATTTCAGGATCGATCATCCCATCGGCCCCACCCGTCAGGGCAGCGCCAAGCAGCATGAACCCTAGGACAGAGGCAACAAGCGCAAGCGCCGCCAACAGCACAACCTGCAGACGCACCCTATCGCTGAGAGGCGACAAAAGGTCGGTGAAAGCAATCTGAGTGATCAAAAGCCCAGTCGAACCGCCAATACCGACATAGAGTATCAGTTTGGACAGTATTGCGCCTATTCCCCAGATATCGGGCATACTCAGTCCACTGTAAATGTGAGTTCACCCTGCATGGCATGCCCGTCCACACCCAAGCCCCGCCATTCAATTCGATAGATGCCTTCACCCATACCTTGAAGCGGGAGCGCGAACGCGCGGCTAAAACTTGTCTGATCTCCCAAGTCGAGCGTGACGGTATGCGCATCCTGATGGATCATGTTAACCTTTGTCAGGCGAATATCATCCGTGAAATTAAAGCTGATCTCAGAGGGTACCTCGGCAACTGTCGTGCCGTCTTCGGGTGTGGTGGTGTCCACTTTCGAATGGGCAAAAGCGGTTGTGGCAAGCGCGGAAATCAATGCAAATATGGGGAGCATTTTCATTGGTAGGTTCCTCAGTTTATTTGATTAGTACACTGTATTCTGCGGATGTAGTTGATGACCAGAGCCACCGCACCAAGGGTCAGAGCTTCATCAGAGGCGTGTCGCCAAGCCGTTGCTTACGGCCCGAATCTGACACTTCAAGTGGAAACTAATGCTGCGGGTACGCCCAAATTTGCTAGCACTATCTGCACTCAAATATTTTGAATACGCATAAGTTCGCCAATCGGAGAACAGGTGGCAGTGTTTCTGCTCTCAGCTTATTCTAAAAAACCCTCTTTTCGACCCCCCAACTTATCCTCTTACTACGCTTTCTTTTTGCGCGCGACTTGACGTAAAGCCGAAAAGGGCAATGCACCGATCTGGGCGCATGTAAAGTTATCGTTGAGATCAAGCGGACGGCCCAAATCAAAGCGCTCACGAAAAACCGTTTTCAGCCAGTATTTTATCTCATGTTTGACGCTTCAGCTCCCACCCCACATAGCTTTGTTGTTTGAAGTTCCAATCGTGCTCTTGATTTTCAGTGCTTTATGCCTGATATTTCTGTCATGACAGAAATTATCGACATGACGAAATCAAATGCTGCAAGCCAGTTCATCCTGTATTGGGGGGACATGGGGAACCAGTGGGGTGTCAATCGTTCCGTGGCACAAATACACGCGCTTTTGTACCTCAGCTCCCGACCCCTTAACGCGGAACAAATTGCCGAATCTTTGGGCATTGCCCGATCCAATGTGTCCAACTCTCTAAAGGAATTGGTGAGCTGGCGTCTCATCCGGCGCGTACCTGTACCGGGTGATCGGCGCGAACACTATGAGGCCGAGGTAGATGTTTGGGAAATGGGGATCCGTATCGCTCAGGGACGTAAAGAGCGCGAGATTGATCCCGCAACGCAGGCTCTGCGCGCATGCGTTGACCAAGCTGAAACCGAAAGCGGGTTGGACCCAATCACGCTGCAGCGGATGCAGGATATGCAAGAGTTCCTGACAACGGCCGACACATGGTTCCGCGACATGCTGACGGTGCCCCGTCCGAAGCTGATGATGTTGATGAAAATGGGAACCAAGGTTGTTTCCCTGCTCAGCCTTACCGGAGGCAAAAAGAGCCGCTAAAAAATTTGACCCTCAATTTCTCTTATGACGGAAACAACAGAATGCTCGAAATGCAGGAAACCTCGACCGCGCTTGGAACAGAACCAATTCAACCGCAATTCAATACAGCCTGCGGCCAGGACGACCGGTTCAAAAACCTACTGGGGGCTACGGCATGGGCCCGTTTACCCAAAGCAATCCGACGCAGATTCAGCAAACGGCTGCTGGGTGATGCCAGCCTTGCCTATCAGGGGCGCGTAATCCACATGCAGATGAACTTCGTTGGATGCGCTTTGGCCATTGCCCTGCGAGTTATAGGTGCACCGTTGCCTTTCGATCGCACCTCGGTCGGTCGCTCCGCCGTGGTGACCGTCACAGAAGATGCGGCAACGGACGGTCAATTTTGGATCCGGCAATATGGCCGGGCCAAAGGGTTTCCGCAGATGGTTGGCAGTTCCAAACGCTTTGCCGGACCAACCGGGTTGGAGGAATATATAGGCTTTGGGATCGGCATCTCGCTCAGACTCAAAAGCACACGGACCGGCCTCTACTTCGTCAGTGACCGGTATTTTCTGAAACTGGGACAAAGACGGCTGTCTTTTCCGCGATGGGTATGTCCAGGGCGTCTGGTGGTCGGCCACGAAGAGCTTGGTGGAGGATATTTCCGATTCACCCTGGAACTGACACATCCGTTGTTTGGCGCGTTGATCTGGCAGGACGCCACCTTCCGCGATGCGGAAATTGTCCGGAGCATCAGGTCATGAAGGTCGTGATCATAGGGGGGTACGGTGTTTTCGGATCTCTGACTGCCCGCTTGCTGGCGCGGGACGGGCACCAGCTCTGGTTGGTTGGACGGCATCCCGAGAAGGGGCGCGCTCTGGCTCAGGAGCTGAATGCGCAGACCTTGAAACTGGACATCAGCGCAGCACCTGAGGCGCTGTTTGATCAGAAACCGGACGTGGTTATTGATGCCGCAGGACCGTTCCAGCACTATCGCGGTGACCCCTATACGATCCCAAAGCTTTGCATCGCCAATCGCTGCCACTATCTTGACCTGTCGGATAGTGCGACATTCACACAAGGCATCGCAACCTTGAACACCGATGCCGAGGAGGCCGGTGTTTTCGTGTTGTCAGGCGCGTCCAGCGTGCCCGGCCTGTCCTCATGTATCGCCGCAGACCTGATCGAAGGGCTGGAGGGTGTCGACACGATCGACATTGCAATCCTACCCGGCAACCGGGCACCGCGTGGCATGTCCGTTATCAAGAGCATCGTGAGCGGCGTCGGGCGTCCATATCAACTGTGGCGTGATGGAGCTTGGCGGACGGCCATCGGATGGACGGATCGCAAACTGTATGAACTGGAGCCGGGTTTGATCCGCGCTGGATACAGCGTCAACGTTCCCGACATCGCGCTTCTTCCGACCCTGACCGGCGCAAAGACTGTAGCCTTTCGCGCTGGCCTTGAACTGCCGGTGATGAACGTGGCTCTCCGTCTGCTGGCGCGGTTGAGGCAACACGCGTGGCTCGAGTTCCCGGAATGGGCCTATTTCGCACTCCACATGATTTCACAGACGCTCTATCCCTTCGGGAGCGACCGTGGAGGCATGGAGGTGAGTGTTTCTGGCAAATGCAACGGACGAGGCATAACTCGCAAGTGGCGGCTGATCGCCGAAGAGGGTCACGGTCCGTTTGTGCCCGGCATCATGTGCCGCACGATCCTACGAGAGTTGGCAAACATCAAGACCGGTGCGCGTCCGTGCTTGAACGAGGTTCCACGGCCCGAGGTTGAACACGCGATGGAAGATTTGCAGCTTCGCACTGGAGTGGTCGAACACCTGGATCCGAGAGACACTGAAGAGACGGTCGGAACCATAAATCGTTCCCCTAGACGTCAGATGTACCAAAATACCGCCCCACGATAACCTCGCACCGAACGGCTGACAGTGCCAAGAATGTATTTTCCGCGGGTTGCGAGATGAGTTGCAGCTGGAGATCGGGGTCTGAACAGACACGATAGATTTCGGCTTAATATTCTGTTTTTAGATGATTTTGAGATTGGCCTATTGTCGTACTTCCAGGAGTTTCGGATCATAACACAACCAGTTGCTCGAGTTTCTTGCGGTTCGGGTCTAAGAAATGGACGATCTCGGCCCCTCCAGGCTTTGCGAAAAAACCCGTTTTCCAGGTCCACTAGTCATGCAAGGATTGTCGCGGCTCAGTCGTATCGCAACTCAGTCGCCTTGCCCCGAAAGATCGTGTAAGCCATCACCGTGTATCCGGCGATCACCGGTAGAACAAAGACTGTCCCTATCAGAATGATGAACAGGCTTTCCGGAGCGCTTGCGGCCTCGTAGATCGACAGCTGTTCGGGCACCACATAGGGGTAGAAGCTGTAGGCCATCCCGAAAAACGCCAGTGTGGACAGAACGATGGACGCCGCGAAGGGAAACCAGGCCCAACTGTCGTTGCGGGTTGGCAAGTGACGCAAGGCATACAATTCAAAGCGACCAGAATGCCCGACATGAGGGACAGCGACAGGAAGAACTCGGGAAAGTGAACCATTTGACAAAGATGCGAGCGATGACCCAAGGGGCCGCAATTGACACCGCGCCGATGTCAACGCTCGATACCCAAATGCCGGGTCTGGCCACCTTTGGACCAAGCAATTGCTGACTGGCGCGCGACATCCTGGCCCTGGTGACCTTTGAATGAAGACGGTCGAAAACGCATCCCACTTCAACCCCTCAAGACGAGGGACCAAAAGTTGATAGAACAGAAAAAACCGCTATACTCGATGGTGTTTTATTTTGAGCCGCGTATTTGCGGCACGCCGATTGGCGTACTTCTATGATCTATTTTGATCGAGAGCGCTATGACCAACGATATTTCGGGGATGTGGAGTTACCGCAGCCTTTTGAACAATCCGAACCCTGCCGTTCCTTTTGGCAATCTCGCTGTTGGCCTCAGCACGCTTAAGTTCAACGTTTGTGACCTCGAATTGACCGGTACTCTTGGCAGTAAAGGGAGGGAATTGGGCCTCATTGGCATGGTGACAACGGGCACCTTGCCCAAGCGTCGCGGATGGGGCGTGTCGGCAACGGGAGCGAAGCATTGGTTTATGAAAACCTCGAGAAAATCACTACTCATTGGGCTGTCGTCGTTGATCAAGTCGACACAAGCACCAATTCGGTCATTCGCTCAGAAGCACGTTCCGGCTGTCAAGAAACAGCTGGTTTCACGGAGACTATTTCCGCCGCCCTCGCATGCGCGGTGGCAATTTTTGACAATTATTTTAGGGAGATAGACCATGTTCACGCGCCAAAACGTCTATGAAATAGCAGATGATTGGGCCGACCCGGTTCTTTGGTATGCACGCGGGATCAAAGCAATGCAGGCCCGCCCACTGGACGATATCACATCATGGAAATTCTACGGTGCCATTCACGGCTATTTGCGGGTGTTGTGGGACATTCAGGGCATCACCACCGCAGGTGAAGCGGAACCAACCCAAGCCGACATTGACACCTATATCAATCAGTGTCAGCACCAAAGCTGGTTCTTTCTTCCTTGGCATCGAGGCTACCTTTTGGCGCTCGAACAGTTGATACGAAGCGAGATTCAAGTGTTGGGCGGCCCACACGACACTTGGGCCCTACCTTATTGGAACTATCTGGAAGTAGGGCGCGGTCAGATCCCCCCGGCCTTTCGTTCTCCGGTATGGCCAGATGGTGTGGATGACAATCCCTTGTTTGTGCCGCAACGTTGGGGGCCGATGGCCTTGGACCCAACGTATGATCCTGCAACTGAGATCAGCGTGAACCCCATGTCAGATCGTGAATTTTCTGGCCCCGGCAATGGCGGAAGTACTGGGTTTGGTGGGCCGCCAACGTCTTTCAATTGGTCGGGCGGCGAAAATGGCGGGGCAGAATGGCAACCCCACAACATTGTACACGTACGCATCGGTGCGCAAAGCCCAACAGACTTCCTCCCGCTGCCGCCGCCAAACCACGAAATTCCTATACCGGGCTTGATGAGCGATCCGCGCACGGCGGCTTTGGACCCGATCTTTTGGCTGCACCATTGCAACATCGACCGCTTGTGGGAAAGCTGGAACAGCTTTCCACCCGGAAAACCTCAGCTCAATCCAAACGATTGGCGCAATCCCAGTGGAGCCAACTGGAACGATGGGCCCGCCGCACAGGGTGACCGCGCCTTTGCGATGCCCCGGCCAGATGGGACGCAATGGACATTTGCGCCAGGCGAGATGGTTAGCCTCGAGGACTTACAGTACGAGTATGATGACCTGACACCTGGCCCTGATATACCTGCGGATACGTTGTCGGACCGGGTGGCGCGTCTTGGGCTCGACACCCCTGCAGCTGCAATGACAGGAGCTTTGACGATGGCCTCGGACTCAAGTGAAAAAACAGTCGAGATGATCGGTTCAGGGTCTGGCAAAGTGACGCTGGCTGGCACCACGACTCAGCGCAGCGGCGTCATGCTGGATACGCCTTCGATGACGCGATTGACCTCGACTTTAACAGGCTCAGTGGAAACACCCAGTCTTCCAGATCGAGTGTTTCTAAACCTAGAAAATGTACGATCAAAATCGGATGCGGTGGTGTTCAAGGTCTATGTCGGTCTGGCCGAAGGAATGGATCCCGCGGATGCACCTGAGAATCTTGCAGGCACCGTATCGCTGTTTGGCAGCGCGCTGGCCAGCGATCCCGAAGATCTCCACGCAGGCAACGGGATCACTCACGCAATCGAGATCACTGACATTGTCGACCGACTACATCTGGAAAGCGCATTGGGCGTGAATGAATTGAGCGTTGATCTTGTACCCGCAGGCGACGTTCCAGTCGGAGCCGGGGTAGAGATTGGCAATATCAGTCTCTACCGTCAAAGCCAATGACACCAATAGTACCTTTCCACTGGAGCCTTGCGGCCCTGGCTTGGGGTGTGATC
Source organism: Ruegeria sp. BG3 (assembly GCF_056538485.1). Classification (NCBI taxonomy): domain Bacteria; kingdom Pseudomonadati; phylum Pseudomonadota; class Alphaproteobacteria; order Rhodobacterales; family Roseobacteraceae; genus Ruegeria; species Ruegeria sp. BG3. The sequence continues at coordinate 40,222 of NZ_JBQFTE010000009.1, forward strand.
CTGGTCAGCAGCGGGCCTCTTAGTTTGCTACCGGTTATGTGCACCGGGGCATTAATCACTGGTCTGCCCAGCAGTGCGGAAGTGTCCTATTCGTTGTCTTGGATACCACCCGAGCATTTGGCAGCTAGCTGGGTATTGATGGTAGTGGCAATGATGTTGCCTTTGGCTGGACCTGCCCTGAACCACATACGCACCCGAAGCCTTAGCCGTGATCAAACACGTGCCACAGCGGGATTTTTATTGGGCTATCTAGGCATTTGGATGCTGTCAGGTGTCGTTCTTGTCATTGTTGCAATTCTGATCATAGTGGTCACTCCGTCACCCATGGTCGCGGGAGCGCTGGTGTTGACGCTGACTTTGGCATGGCAGGTGACCCGCTGGAAGCAAAAGACGTTAAACGCCTGCCACGCCCGCCCACCGCTCTCCCGCTATGGTCAAACACCTATTGGGCGGTCTGTAGGATTTGGCACGTCTTACAGCCTTTGGTGCGTGGCAAGCTGTGCGCCCTTGATGGTCGCTGCCATGGTCATCTCCGGCCAAAACCCGGTGTGGATGTTAGCCGCTGCATTGTGGATTTGGGCCGAACGGGTCGAGGCTCCACAAAAACCGGCGTTTGGGTTCCGTTTGCCTTTGCGCGCAGTGCGCGCCGGTCTGCATCAAATACGCCGACTACGGGTTGTAGCATGAAACAAGGATCACGGTTATGGATATAAAATTCGCCGTGACCTTGACCTCGGAAGGTCGAACCGAGGCTGCGCGCGAAGCGATCACCGCTTATTTCGCAGATCATGGCATCGCGCTGACCGGAGGGGGCTTTACAACCCTATCCTATGTCGCATCTGCGGCGGCGTTTGATGTGGTTTTCGGTACGGATCTAACTAACCTGAACCAAGATGCGCGACCGGCTGACGCGATTGGCGGCGGCATCGGCCCCGACATTAAAGTCACCCCACCTGACGCCATCGCCCCTTATGTTGATGCACTTTCAATCGCGCCACCGGCACGGCGCATTACCGGCGGGCTCTAGCATTCCGAAACCGCCCGTTTTTTAACTGACCACCGCAGGGTATTTTCCCTGCTTTATTGCAAGGAGGAATTTTCATGAACAAATCACGTTCCCAAAGACACACACGTCGCAAGGCGTCCGACACGGTACGTGTCGCCATTACCCTTCCCGGCGCGGGCAGCAACGTCGGACCTGTACGGTTTTCCGGCGCGATGACTCCAGCAGTACTGAGCGACATGCGCCCGGATGAAGCCCATGTCAAAAAGACCATCGAACAACTAAAAAAGATGGGCTTCGAGGTCACAGGAGCCGGGAAGATGTCGATCACTGCAAGATGCACGCGCAAGCAATATGAGGCAATCTTTGGTACCAAACTTTCGCGTCATGAACTGCCCTTTGCGGATGGGCAAAAATGCCAGTCAAACGCCTTCTACTTTCCCGGACATGACGCGGCCTGGAACCCTGACGCGACGCTCAGTGAGATGATCGACGACGCTTACATCCAATGGCCACATATCTACATGAACACGATGTTTCCCGGCACAACCTCTGGCCTACCGCCCACGGTTGGGTATCACCACCTGCGCGTGCCGGGTGACCTGACCATGCTGTTGAATGCGGACGCCGCACAGCGTCAGGGGCTGACAGGCAAAGGTGTGCGTGTTGCGATGATCGACAGCGGCTTTGCCATGGACCACGCCTATTTCACTGAACATGGATACAATACCCAAACCGTGCTGGCACCGGGTGCAACAGATATCGATCTGGATGGCAACGGGCATGGCACAGCGGAATCTGCCAACGTCCTGGCGCTAGCCCCTCAATGTGAGTTCACTGGCGTCAAGCTCGACAATGAGAACTTCCCAGCAAATGGTGCGACCATCCTCGAAGGGCTGCAAACAGCGATGCAGCATAACCCGCACATCATTTCGGTCAGTCTGGGGTACGACATGTGTCCAGTTAACCCATTGACCGGCGCGCGGACAAGCAACACGCACCTGACGTCGCTACCCAACAATCTCAAAGCGCTAGAGGCTGAAATTCAAGCGATCACAGCAGCAGGTACGATCATCGTCTTTTCAGCTGGCAACGGGCATGTCGCCTTTCCGGGCATGATGCCCGAGGTGATATCGGCCGGTGGTGTTTTTGTGGCTCAGGATGGCGCGATGCAGGCCTCCGACTATGCCAGCGCCTTTGACTCCGCCATCTATCCCGGGCGCGCGGTACCCGATGTCTGTGGTTTGGTGGGGTTGGCGAACAATGGGGCGAAATACATTATGCTGCCTTTGCAACCCGGTTGTGAGATTGACCGCCAGAACAACGACGGCACCGGTATCAATGATGGCTGGGCAGTGATCAGCGGGACATCTGCCGCGGCGCCGCAACTGGCTGGTGCGATTGCTTTATTGTTGGAAGAGAACCCCGGACTCACGACCAGCGATCTCAAGCAAGCCTTTGATCAAAGCAGCCGGGATATTGTTGCAGGCACCGCTAACCCGGCAAGCAACGCAAATATGGGCGGCAAACAGGCCGCTCCCGGGCGCGATGGCGCGACAGGCCCAGGGCTGTTGGATGTAGGTGCTGCCTTGAGTGTGATCTGAGGCTTACCCAAAGCCTATACCTTTTGAGAGAGAGTCGGGAGAGGTGGAATAAAGTGCTGTGTTTTATGGCATGCCACGCCACTTCTCCGCCACCTTCCAATCAAGCGACAGCCGCGACGATGGATCGGTGCACGGGTTAAAAACTTGGACGCGAGCTTCCGCAGCATCCATTGACCGACCAAGGGCAGCAAGGCAGTGGGCACGCACTCTTTGTGCCCTATTCCTGGCGGCCTTTTACGGACTCACGACGTCGGCTATTCTTGCTGCACCGCGGCCCATAGAACTTGCCGCTTACCGCAAGCTCAAATTTTTGGACTAGTTGAACGCACAACTAGAGTACGAAGCTCTAATTCACCACCCAGAAGCAATTTGGCTATGCAACGTTAAAAGTGTGCAGAAGTCAGGCTTTGTAAAGTCTGGCGTGCAGCCCACAATTGTCGTCGGTCAAGTACCCCGATGCTGCTGGCGTTGGTTCAGCATTCCAGAAATTGAATGGTTGTAATTGATTGACCCCGAGCGATAATCTGAATGCATAAAAGGATTAGCCGAACATGTGTGGAGCTTTGAATGAACAGGTTGGCGCTGACAGCAATGGCATTGATCTCCACTGGCGCAGTGTGGGCTGCTGGTATGGAGCGGTGGGGTGACTCCGGAGACTGGACAATCCTGATTGATCCCGAAAAGGGCAATGGCTGTCTTGCTTGGAAGCCCTTTGAAGACGAAATGACCGTTGAAATTGGCGCGGCTCCCAATCAGGCTGGTGGTTTTTTTGCCGCCTACAATCCGGCCTGGGTGCAGATCGAGGACGGCGCGACCGGCATCGTAAAGTTCGACTTTGGTGATGCAAAATTCGAAGGCGAAGCGGTTGGTGTCTACAAGAATGGAGTTCCCGGTGGCTATGCCTTTTTCGACAACCCAGCGTTTGTGACCGAGTTTGGAAAACGCCAAAGCGTTACGATTATTGGCGAAAGTGGCGCCGAGGTTGAACTCGACCTCAGCGGGTCCGCAAAAGCCATTGAGGCCGTTCTGACGTGTCAGGCCGAACAGCCGGAACCACTGAAGAACTAGGTCACGCCCGACTACTGCAATTGATTGATGTCCGGCACACAGGGTTGCCTGTCGACAGGCATAGCGTCAGCGCCCTCTGGAGCCTTGCTTCTCGACCCACCCACATCCAGCTTGAACTTTGGCGACGAAAGCTGACCCGTTACATCAAATGGCCAAGCACTCCGGGATAGGGGTTTGCCGACGCGACGAGGCTCCGCTCTTAATGCGATGCTATCGTTCAGCCAGTCCACTTGCCCCCTGGCCACCAATTGAACTGACCCTGTTTCGATGACGATGGAGTTTGAACTGACCCGTCCGGCCTGGATATCAACCGGGGCGACTACGCAAGTGATGTCGGTATAGCCTTGTCGGAACTCTTCTGAAAAGAGCCAGGGGAAAATACCTAGCCCGGCCAACTCTAGTAGGCTGGTACTAATGTAACCTTGCGACATCGACAACGACGCATTGCCACGCATCGAATTGACGAAGGCCTTGCCCGAGGCGGTACTGCCAGACACGTTGAACTCACCGCTCAAACGCCCATAGGCCTCAATACCAATGCCCAACTCATCAAAGATTTCGCCGAATTCCCATCCCGAGGTCGATCCCGACAATGAAAGCCAATCAGGAGAGTCAATCAGATCCATGATGGCCCGCAGGCTGAAGTTTCCGCCACCATAAGCCATCTGAAGAGGCCCGAAATCCACGGTCCCTTCTTTGGCAGACAATTGGCTTGAAACAGACGTTACTCCTTGCTGGCCTGCAATCTCTTTGAATTCGATCTGTACCTCGACGTCCGCTTCTCGAAGCACGCGCTGCACATCCAGAAGATCGGCAGGTTTCCCTTTTTCCTTTGGCAATACCAAGGGCTGGACGTCTGTCTCCTTCGGTAAAACCAAAGGCTGAACTTCGGCTTCAGGTTCCTTTGTGGTCTCGCCTACCAAGCTCTTCAGTTGGTCCAGCACGGCAGTTAGGTTCTTCAGGTCGTTGAGATCGAGCCTTTCGCTCGTGATGTTGCCCCGAACAACAGAAGCACCCTCGGGAAATTTTGCGTCCAAAGCCGCAAGAAGATGCGAGGACCCTGCTTCGAACTGGATTGCGGCATCAAAGTCCTCGCCCTGTTTGGAGGTTTCAGCATCGATAGCTAGCGATCCGATTTCGACAGGTTGCAGATTCACTGCGGTCAGAAACTTGGCGCTGTCGTCGATGTCCAGTTCCACGTCGAAATCGAGACCGGCAAGCCCTTTTAGCTCGTTGACAGATAGTGCGAGATCGAGCGCCCAGAGATCGGTGCCGTAGTTGGTCGCGTTAAACCTGTTGAGTGAAACCGGCCCACCCGCATTGGATATGTTGAAATCGGCTTTGATGCCGCCGAACTGGTCAACGTAGTCTTCATCGAGGTTGGGCAAAATCAACTTGGCGGGCCCGTTTAGCTCCCCATCGAAAGTCACGTCCTGAAGCTGAAGCAGATCGAGGATTTCACCTTCGGCTTTCAGGACAGGCTCTTCAATTGGACCGGCTTTTAGCGCGATGCCCAGCATGGCGAGCCGTCCGTCTGGCATGCGGCGAATACTTTCGATTGAGGCTGGGCCTATTACGTCCAGCCCTTGGTCAAATGCATTGGTTTGGAACAACAACTTCTCAAATTCGAAGGAAGCCAGAGATCCGACCATATGCATTTCAAATCCAGTGAACTTAAGTTCCTGGATACTTTTTGCTGCTGGCGGAGGCTGTCCTTCGGGATGAAGCCGCGCGTTGAAGATCAGATCGACGCCCTGAGCGGTGTAGAGGTCATCTATTGAACCTTCAGCTTCGAGTTTTTGCCCATCCTCCAGGCTTACAGTTGTTGTAAACGCCTCGATCTTCAGAGCGTCCTGAGAAACGAGTTCTGCTTGCAGCTGACCATTGCCTTCCAAAACGCGTTCCAGCCCGATGACGTCTAGAAAATCACCGAACTCACCTGTGTCCATTTCCAAGACTGCCCGATAACCGCCCCCTTCGTCTGCCGAGAAGGGCTCGCCATCGTAGCTTACGGTCATTTCGCCAAAACTGGCGCGTGTCGTAAACGGTGCGGCGTGTGGGTAGTCGCCTTCGATTTCGAAAACCTGACCGTTGACGGAGCCGGAACCAGAGACATTTGTTCTTTGTCCATTATCTACTTGTTCGAGCGCGAGTGACTGAAGGTCAAATACAAAAGAGAAGCCCGAGACCTTGTCGTCAATGTTTAACCCGATTGACCTGAAGCTGACGTTCTTGTCGCTCAGGAAGTTCAGGATTCCACTGCTTTCCGTGTCGGTCTTATCGGTACCATTAGCTTTAGCGACGTCTTTTTGATCATCCGCTGATACAGTTTCCTCTGAAGTTGGCTTGGGTGTTGGCTCGCCTTTTCGCCAGCTTGTGGTGCCGTCTTCTGCCGTCAGAAGATTTGCTTGGAGGCCTTCCACGACGAGATTGTCAAAGTGCAGGCGCCTGTTGGCCAAAGCGGCAAAATCCAGTTCCAGCTCCAGCAGGTTCAATTCCACAAGAGCTTCCTCCGGCATTGTCAGGCTCGGGATGACCACACCACCGACGTAAATGTAACTCGTGCGGCCAAGCGCGACGCTTACATCATCATTGACATGAAGTGGCCGACCAATTTGTTCCGAAAGAACTCTTTCCACAAGGTCGCGCCGCATGTCCGAGAACATCGGAGCAGCAAACAACAACCAAACAAACGCGACTGCTGCGAAAGCGAGAAGTGCGACAAGCCCAATTATCCTAAAAAGCCAAACCCTCATGCGCTCCCCTATCGCCGCCTTCGCCGTTCAGTCTCTCACAAGCAGATATTCGGCCCACTAAACTGAATGCCCTTTCTGAACCTTATTCGGGTCAGTTGGACCGTGTCACTATTCGTCTTTGATAGCCCCGCCGGTCGCTTTTATTCTTCCCATCAGTACGCTTGCCCTATTGGTCGTAGCCTCTTCGGAGGTCTTGGTTGGTCCAAAAGTCTGAACGTCATCGACCTCCAAAGTAAACGCAGCCTTCATGAGAACGGGACCATCAACAACCAGCATTTCTTTCTGCGTCGGGTCGATCCTGATTTGACCAGTTACGACGATGGGCTCGTAACCTGTCGATGGCGTCCATGAACCACTTAGGCGCAAACGCACCATCTGGTTTGGTGGCTGAGGCGGTACGTGGCTGCACATTCCACGTTCCCGCACGATATATGCCTTTTGGGAGCCATCTTCGTCGCGGGTTGCCGGGATCACAAACCCGCCCCATGAAACGGTCACGCCATCGATGTCGACGTTGGTGGTCGTGCCCGCCTGCTCACGTCTTTCCACCACAACCCAGCGTTGGGAAATCAGCCAGTTCGCATCAATGCCTTCCTCAGCAAGAGTTGCTTCGGTCGCCTCGATATCCACTTAAATCTAGTCCAGCTGTTCTGGCGTGGCCCCGCCTTTTTCTACCAGTGCGCGCAACCGGACCAATTTGCGAAGTGCGTAAATCTGTTTGCAAGTCAATTCGACGAAAGGGGCTTCGTAGCTTTGAGCGGATTCATCGATCAGGTCTGACCACTCGACACGTGTGCCTTCCGAATGAACCGGCAAAGCCAGAAAACACGCAGTGACTACCGCAAAGGAAAGACGCATTATCATAAGCTCCTCAATTGTCGACAAAACAGCGCCCACTGCCAATGGCTCCAAAGGGTCATCTTTCAGGTCTTCAGACTTGATATCGCCGTGACTTTTGCTTCCAGACGAAACAGCAACTCTGGATTCGGACACTCGGCCCACACATCCATCAACTGCGTTTTTGGATTAACCTTGATTGCTCCACCAAAATAACGGTGCTCGTAAGGGCGCATTTGTCCGTTTGGCATCTGCAAAGACAGGTTGCGTCCTTCAAATGTGTTTGCATCTGTCTCAAATACCTGACGCCGTTTGGCGAATTCCTCCTAGGGCCTTTTGACGACAACGTAGTCTGGTTGGATGTCTGACAGGATCGCTGGCGTTTCGTCCTCCAGCCCTTCCGTACTCAGATGCTGGTACCGCTTGACACCCGGTTGGCTGAAAATCCCCGAAAAAGGGGCATTTAACTAGGTAAGACTATAGGTGAGATATGTCCTCCTATAAGCGAGAATCGCCCGTTCCGCTGCGATTTTAGCTAGTTCGCGGTTCACCTGGGCAAGTTGCAACTTTGCTTCACGACTGGCCGAAAGTAGGTTTCAAAGCGTATTGTTTGCGGGACTTCAGTTGTACCGGATTCTTGCGCGAATGCGGGCAATCAGCCTCTCATGTCATATCTGGCGTCAAACTGGACGAAGCAAAGGAGCTGTTGAATCAGGTCGGAACGTCTGTTGGTGAGACTGCGCTGCAGCTTGGTTGCGCAGACGCTACCACGTTTTCGAGGGCCTTAAGAAGATGGTCTCGAATGTCGCCGTCGGCTTATAGGAATTTGGTGAAAGGGCGGGGCAAAAAACGGACGCTAGTAGGGACGCGTGTTGCTCGCCATCGTTTTTTCGGTCATAGGAAGAGAATGCTAGCTGAATTTATATCAAATTGCGCATACTTATGCGATTATTTGATCGGGTGCGTGCAACACCATTCACTCTTGTCCCGTTCTCGCAAAAAGCCGGAATTGCAAAGTCTGTTTTGAATTTCCGCGTCGGACTGCAACCTACTAAATACAAGTGCAGGGCGCACTGGACTTTTTTCGGTGGGTCTGGGCTCTTTCGAACAATCGAGGCAAGTCGCGGAGAAAGTCTGCAGTGAGCACAGAGCGGTCCTAGTCCAAGCGCTCCATATCGTTCAATTCAAAGCTATTGTCGAGAAGGCTCGGCTCCGGTCCGTAGAAGCGGGCAAGCAAGAAAAACCTTCGGTTTGGATCAGTTGGAAGCCAGTTGCTCTCCTTACCTTCTGGAGCAGTGGGGCCGAAGTAGATATCGACTGATCCGTCATCGTTCACTGCAACGTCCGGCATGGTGGAATCTATGGTGCTGGGATTTATGTCCCGGAGATAGGACGCGGTGACCAGATCGTAGGTTGTTATCGACCAGAAATCCCGAACCGGAACATTGGCAGGCACAGTCAACTTGTAGTTTCTCCCGCCGTCCAGCCATTCCTGGTCCGGTGTTTCGGCAAGATCCAGATAGTACGTTGAAGTGCCGTAGTTTTTGATGCTGGTGATGATTGCGTAATACAGTGCGCCGCGGGCATGGTAATCGTAGTAGGATGGGTACTCGTAGCTCCATTCCGTCTCACGCGATCCGTTAGGCACAAGCGCAGACCATCGTTTACCTTCGAAGACAAAAGGGTTTAGAACACGATGGTACTGATCGATCATGTACTCCAACGCCTCGGGCCCTGCGGCGTCGTAGATGGCTTGCATCTCCGCATCGGGCTCAAAGGGTTCATTTCGTTTGATCCCAATCCTTGCGAGCGCGCCCATCATTGTAAGGTCTCGGTCAAGCACGACCTCCTCACCGATCATCTCATGAATATGGCCGTATATGCCGCCGTCCATGACCGGCGTCATTTCTAAATTCACCCCATAAACGTCGACGTACTCTGTTGATACCTCACCATCTGCCTCAGATACTGGGTAAACCTTGATCTTTTTTGTCAACGCCGTCGCTTTAGCGAGGTTTTCTTCCGTGGCGCCACCAGCAAGGATCGGACGAAGCGCGGCAAAGCCGAAGTTCGTGTCTTGTTCATAGACCAGAGCGTTCGGAAGCAGTGGACCGTTGTATCCCGTAGGCACCAGCATATACCTTGCTCCTACACCGCGGTCCCGACCGTTGGAACCGACGTCGTCCAGCGGGCGCTGCCATGCATCCATAATTGTGCCGAAGATACCAATACCTTCTTCGGACGCGGGCATCTCAAAAACGATAGGGCCGTCTTCGATAGTCCAATAGGCGTGGATGTAGGGTGTTGTGTTGTTCGGTGTTGCCGTCTGGAAACGCCAATCTTGGACTTTTGAGTTATATCCAATGTCATTGGGACCAACCCCAGCTTGGGCCAACGCATCACGATAAAACTTGAAATTCATAAGAGGCATGGCCCAAACAGCGGCATCGATGGCCCGGTGATAGGTCATTCGATCAGCGAAACTTGCGTTTGATTGGTCAAACTCTGCTGCCTTCGCGGTTGTTGCAGCGGCGGCCGCGCCAAAAATAACTGCCGTAGCGAGTACGAAGCCTCTAAAGCGTGTCATGGGGAAAACCTTTCTCGAATTGTCCATAGCAGGAGCAGGCCCTCCTTAAAGTTAGACGAAGGCTCTTTAAGGGCAATCAGAAAGTCCGCTTAGTCCGCATGGCCGACGACTGTCCAGAAGTTGCAACTGTATCTTCTTTGGTCTGAAGGGCTTGCCTTTTGGCCCAATATTGCGCGATGGACTATTCTGCTACGTCCCAGAAAAACTTGCATCGAGACGTGCGGTTAACACGCTGGTCGAGGGTGTCAAACGCAAGACGCCCAAGTAGTATTCGGTTGAAAAGAAGATACGATTGTTCTAACCGGCCTCTTTGGAGAGGTGAGCATTGTCGCCTGTGCTACCGCGACGGTCTACCGAAAGTCTGTATTTCTTTTGATCGAAAGAGTTTCTCGAAGCTGGGAAGAAACGAATTTCGGGTGACACAGTCCAACGGCCGACCACGTCAGAAGTTCAGGACCGGCGAGCCGAAGCTCTGGCCCAGACGCGCGGCGCTGGCTGCTTTTTCGACCAGCCTCTGAAACAGGAAGAGCTTCTGAGCCTACCTGCTTATCCTGTCAATAACGCGTCAATGTGTTCACTCGGCGTCTGAGCGCAGGATGACAGGCGTGATCCGCGTGCCTTCGCCCTGAACATAGGCCATCTGAATGATCAACTCGGCCAGAGGTTCCAGATACCGCGCACTCAGCATCGCTCCGCTATCTACCGGGTCGTAGTTGATTGCACGCACCAGCTCGGCCACCGTTTCTTTTGCCCCAGCGTCATCCCCGGCAAGGAATACTTGAGGGCGGATGCCGCCATAGGTCGGATCCGAGTCAACGACATCCGCGAAGATCGCGTTGAAGGCTTTGACGACCGGGACGCCCGGCAGCTTCGCTTGGCAGACCTCGCCTGCGGACGTGGAATGCCCCAGGGTCAGAGCCATGTAGTCATCGGTCAGGGGGTTGGTGCAGTCGACCACCACCTTGCCTTCCAGTGATCCCAAAGCCTCCAATGTATCATCCAACGCCGTGAACGGTACGGCGATGAACACAACTTCGGCGTGTTGAACCAGATCGGCTGCAAGGCCGCCTTTAATACCATGCCGATCCGCGGCCTCGACCCCACGTCCGGCATCTCGCGAGCCTATATGAACCACATGATCCGTTGCAGAAAACCGGCGCGCAAGCGCGTTGGCGACATTGCCGGTTCCGACGATAAGCAAATTTCTTGAGTTGGGCACGACGACGTTCTTCCCCTTGATAATGTTGCGATTCCGAGGATAGTGGAATCGGTATCATGATGATAATTGTTTTTTGCGCTCTCTTTCAGATTGCAGCGCTTCAGGCGGGCGATTGGTGTGTTTCAGCCGCGCTGTAAGTGCCCGTTGGCAGGGTGAATGGTGAAACAACACGATGGCAATTGATCTCGACGATTGGCTGCGCGCGCTTGGAATGGAGCGCTACATCTCAGCGTTTCATGACCATGATGTGGATGGCAGCCTGTTGCCGACGATCACTGCAGAAGATCTCAGGGATATGGGGGTCGCGTCGGTTGGCCATCGCCGTCAGTTGCTGAACGCAATTGCTTTGCTCCGCAGTGGTCAGGCATCGGACCTGACAAACGGTCCATTTGCGGAAAAGGCGGATCGCAGTCACTCGGTCGCGCCGCAACAGCGGCGGCAGCTTTCAGTGGTGTTCACGGATCTTGTCGGCTCGACCCAACTGTCCGAACAATTGGATGCAGAAGAGCTTTCGACCCTGTTGACCAGCTACAAAAGCGCCGTGACCGAGATCGTCGAGGAATATGGCGGCTTTGTCGCGCAATATCTTGGTGATGGCGTTCTGGCCTATTTCGGCTGGCCGCAGGCCTATGATCATGACGCCGAACGGGCGATCCGATCGGGGCTGAGCATCGCCGATTCGATGCATTTTCTGGGGCGGCCGCATGGGGTCAAGCTGAATTGCCGCATTGGCATCGCAACGGGCAATGTCGTTGTCGGGGACCTGATCCGCAACTCGTATATCGAAGAGGATCAGGCCGTCGGGCGCGCGCCCAACCTGGCTGCCCGTATCCAGTTGATGGCAAAACCGGGCACCTTGGCGATTTCGGATGAAACCAAAAAGATCGTCGAAGGCAAATTCGATCTGACCGATCTGGGAAATCACAAATTGAAAGGCTTCCGGGGCGAGGTGCGTATCTGGCGCGTCGAAGGCGCAACGGACGGCCCCTCCCCCGATTTCAAGCGTCGGTCAAAAGAAAAGCTACCGATCATCAATCGCAAGGTTGAACTGGCCCAGTTGGATAGCGCGTGGGAGCAGGTCGAGCAGGGCGTACCGCGGTCGACGCTCATTTCTGGTGAGCCGGGGATCGGTAAGTCTCGGCTGGTGGAAGAGTTCGTATCGCATGTGCTTGAGGCCGAGGGCGACGTTCTGCGCTTTCAATGCTCGCCCTTTCACACCAATGACGCCTTGTATCCGGTGCTGAACCAAATCTGGTCTATGGTTTTGGGCGGGGGGCAGCTTTCGGCCGGGGACACGGCCCAGCGGCTGGAACAGATTTTTTCGGCTACAACTCTGGATCCGAGCAAGACAGCCTCATTGGCGGATGCCTTGATGCAGTTTCGCGAACACGGGCGCGACACCACGCTGCCTCTTGATGCGCTGGGCCGGAAAGAGATGACGTTTCAGGCGCTGATTGCTCTGTTCGAATGGTATGTGCGCGACAAGAAAGTGCTGGTTGTCTTCGAGGACCTTCACTGGATCGACCCGACCACCAAAGAGCTATTGGGACGGCTGCTCGAGACGTTCAAAGATGAGCAGGTCATGGTACTGCTTACCTGCAGGCCCGCGTTTCAAACCGCGTGGGAGGTCAATTCCCGCGTCGAACTGACCCGGCTGTCCAACGAGGAAATCGGCGAGATTGCCGCACATGTCTACGATCTGAAACCGGTGCCGATGCCGGTCCTGGAATTGATCGCGGATCGGTCCGACGGGGTGCCGCTCTTTGCCGAAGAACTTTCCAAGTCGTTCATAGAAACCGGCGTCTTTGACCGAACCGATGGGGGCGGCACCTCGATTGATGAGACGGCGGTACCGACCACGCTGAACGAGTTGTTGGTCGCGCGCCTTGATCGTCACCCCGAATCCCGCCGGATACTGCAGACGGCTGCGGCCATCGGTCGGGATTTTTCCTTCGACGTTCTGTCTGCCGTGATTGATGAAACCGATCATGCGCTGTCGGCTCATTTGAACACGCTGGTATCTGCGCAGATTATTGTTCCCACCCCGGCTGCGGCCCGTAGATACTCATTCCGCCACGCCCTGATGCGAGATGCCGCGTATGAAACCATGCTGCGATCCGTGCGTGCAATGGTGCATGCGCGTATTGCGGCTGTACTTGGTGCGCGGTTTCGAAAAATCACGCCCGCCCATGTTCTGGGGAGCCATTGGGGGCTGTCCGGAAACCATGCGGAAGCGACTCGGTGCTTCCAGCAAGCGGCGGAGCAGGCAAGTTCGCGCTATGCAAATACAGAGGCCACGGCCTATTTCAAATCCGCGTTGAACCATCTGGAACAGGTCACCCTTTCGGACGGGTTGCACCCTGGCACTCTGCCGGAGCGAGCCGATCTGCTGGAGCAGCTTGGCACCGTCTTGACCTTGGTTCACGACCTTGACGGCGCGGTTGCGGCTTATCGTGAGGCCGTAGGGTTGGTTCAAGACAACCCCCGGAAAACGGCTCGGCTACACCGTCTGACCGGCAACGCCTTGCAGCAGGATCGTGCGGGATCACTGGCCGAACTCGCCGCTGCCGAGGCTGCGCTGGATCAAACCTCGTGGCGGGACGACGCCGAACTGCTGCGGGAGTGGATCGACATCCAGCTTAATACGCTCAACGTTCACTACTGGAGCGGGGACGGCGAGGCGATGTCTCAACTGGCGGCTGGGCTTGCGCAGGATGTAGGTAGCATGACGGCCGAACAACGCGCCGAGTATTTCGATCAACTGGTACTGCGTGACCTCAGAATGTCGCGTTATGATCCGACCGAGGACACTATTGCAACCGCATCGAACTATGTGTCTGCGGCTGAGGAAACCGGTAACCTCGCCATAGTTGCCTCGGCCCTTTTTATCCTTGGGTTTGTCAATCTGCACTGCATCCGCCTGCCTCAGGCACAAGAGGCGATGAGCGCGGGTCTGGAGGCCGCGCGCCAATCCGGTCACCGCAAGATCGAGTTGCGCTGCATGACCTATCTGTCGCTCGTCTACCGGCGCATGCACAACCCATCCCAGGCTACGCGCCTGTCTCACGAAAGCATTGCTTTGGCGCGGGAACTCCAGATGCATGAGTATATCGCATTGGCAACCGCCAACCTGTCGTGGGAGGCATGGCAGCGCGGCGCAGACAGCACAGCGTGCAAGCTGGCTCGCGACGCGATGGTTCAGTTCGAGAAGACCTCGATCGCTTATCCCTTTGAATGGTCCGCGCTGTTGCCCTTGATCGCATCCAGCCAGACGCAGAAAGACCTCTCCGAGGTGCCAAAGCTGTGCGCGCGCCTTCTGGACAGCAGCCAGCAGAACCTGCCCGAGACGCTGCGCAATGTCGTGGCAGATATCGCCACCCTGACAGGCTCGGATGACACGCCTCTGATCAAACAGCGCATCGCTGCGTTGATCGACGCTGCACGCTATTCTGGGTTCCTCTAACACGGCTCATTTGAACAAGTCAGCGCCAGCCCGAGGGAAAGCTTGCGGCAACGGGTTCGATTTGCTGTAGTGAACACGCCTTTATTGAGTGGAGGAGACATAATGTCCGAAAGCGATATTGAAAACTTTAGACACGACCTGATTATTGCAAGCGATGATGGCACAGTGCTGCATATCCCGCGTGATGTCTGGGACAACAAGGAATATCAGGTAGACCCTGAGAGATATCAGAACGATCCTTGCTGGTCCTTGGTCCGAGAGCTTCTGGAATGTGGCGTAAACCTTGCCACCATCCCACCCAAAGACTTTCTGCCGCCTGACAAGTTCGAACCCGAAGGCACCTGCTATCTGGTCAATATCGACGGGCTGAAACAGAGGCACAAATTCACACGCAGCTAGGATCAGGCCCGCTGACAAACATGGGGCAGGAGGGGGAAGACCAACACCGAGCGCCTGCCCACGCGGTTCCGTCCGTACAGGTTCTGGACCGCGTCTTGCCCCATATGAAAAGCCTTGGTGTCACCCGGTTGGCCGAACTGACCGGCTTGGATTGCATCGGTATTCCCGTCTACGCCGCGCACCGCCCGAATGCGCGGTCTCTGGCCGTGACGCAAGGCAAAGGCGCGACCATCGCGGATGCAAAGGTTTCGGCCTTGATGGAGGCGGTCGAACTCAGCTGCGCAGAAACTCCGGTTTTGCCCCTGCGTCTGGCAAGCGCCGATGACTTGGCGAAGTCGGAAAACGTGATTGATCTTGAGCGTCTGCCCCGGATCTCAGATAACCCCATTTCGCGTAGCAAACCCGTGCTTTGGGCCGAGGGCAAGGCGCTCTCAGATGATCATTCGGTCTGGGTTCCTTACGAGCTGGTCCATATGGATTACACGCTGCCCCTGCAGCCCGGGGTGGGGTGTTTTCTGATGTCGTCGACCGGCCTCGCCTCGGGCAGCAGCGTTGATGAGGCTACCTGTCAGGCGCTGGCCGAAACGCTTGAGCGTGATGCAGTGACGTTGTGGAAGCGCAACCCCAGCATCATGGCGTCCTGCCGGGTCGATCTGCACTCCGTCACAGACCCGACCTGCCAAGCGTTTCTCGACAGGTTCGAGGCCGCAGGCGTGGCTTGCGCGGTCTGGGATGTGACCTCGGACCTTGGAATTCCCGCATTCTTTGCAACAATCATCGATGGTCAGGATGACACGAGACGTGGCTTGCAGGCGGCCTCGGGGGCAGGGTGCCACCCTGCGCGGGGCATCGCCTTGTCTCGTGCCCTGACCGAAGCGGCGCAAAGTCGGCTGACCCTCATCTCGGGCGCGCGGGACGATCGGACGCGCGACTATTATGAAGCGCGGCGGAATGCGGAAACGCTCCGGTCGCAGCGCGCCGAGATCGTCGAGGGGGACACGCCACACAGGTTCGATCAGGCGCCGTTGCATCAGGTCCGCTCCCCTCGTGATAGCCTTGACTGCATGCTGGCCGCGCTTGAACGGGCCGGGCTTGAGGTGCCGGTCGCCGTTGATCTTTCGATGCCCGACCTGCCCGCGACGGTCATACGGGTCATTGCACCGGGGCTTGAAGGTACATCCTACGCGCCCGGATACCGCCCCGGAGCGCGCGCGCGGAAGGTGCCATGAGCCAAGGTGATATCATCCTTTTCGCCGGTCCTTCCCTGCCTCACCCAACTGGTGTGGAAGACCGGTTGCCGATCCGGCGCCTTGGGCCTGCAGCGCAGGGCGATCTGCTGAAGGCAGCGCTCGCCCGCCCGCGTGCCATCATCCTGCTGGATGGCTATTTCGAGGCCTTGCCCGCCGTCTACCACAAGGAAATCCTGTGGGCCCTTTCCGAAGGCATCCCCGTCTATGGCGCCGCCTCGATCGGAGCCCTGCGCGCGTGTGAGCTTGGCAGTTTTGGCATGGTCGGGGTCGGTGAGATCTTTGACGCGTTCGCCCAATTCCGGCTTGAAGCTGATGATGAGGTCGCGCTGATCCATGCGCCTGAAGAGGTTGGTTTTGCCAACCTTTCCGAGCCACTGGTGAACATCCGCTGGACGTTGGATGCCGCTGTCGCCGCTCAGGTTGTTGAGCGGCAGTTGGCGGATGCCCTTGTCGCCGCCGCCTGTCGCAGGTTTTATCCCGATCGCAGCTTTGGCAGCCTCTTGGAAGACTGTGCTGCTTTGGATTCGGCCGCCGCAGATCGCCTTGAGGCATGGCTTCCCGAGGGCCGAATTGATCAGAAAAACCGAGATGCGCAGGCCTGTTTGCAGCGCGTGGAGAGCGACTGGCTGAACGACATGCTACCCGACGCGCCAGCGTTCGAGTTTCGGCATACGGATGCGTTCGAAACCCTTCTAGCGGGTGTGCTGTCACATAGCCCGTTGAACGATCCCGAGGTTCTTATGCGATACGAGACCGCCTCCGGCGATGGGTTCGATGCGCTGCGCCTTGCCGCTGAGATCGACGCGCTGGCCCTTGCGCTGGACCAGCACTCCGGGCAACCCGTTCCGGGCGAAGACCTTGTACGTGCAGTATCAGAGTTTCGACAGCAGCACGGCCTGCTTGATCAGCAGGCGCTGCAGCACTGGCTGAGTCGAAACGGCGTGAATATCGACGCCTTGTCCCGCAAGTTGGAGGAAAGCGCGCGGATCGCCCGGGCGCGGCAACAGATTGAGCCCCATCTGAACGACCGCATGCGTGACTTGCTCGTCTTTGCACAGGGGCCGTCACAACCCGGCGACAAAGGCTAGCGCTGACGCCGTTTCCGCTCGACCTTACGCTTGATCTTGTCCTTCTTGCGCTTGGTGCTGACCGCCTTGCGTCTGGTTGCGCGCCCTTTCGGTCCGCGTCCACGGGGCAAGGCCTGATCGTCGATGGAGAGCAGCTCCAACTCCAAGCCGCCCGTGACCGGTGTCGCCTCGGTTAGTCGCACGGTGACACGTTGGCCAATCGCTATGATCAGTCCGGTATCCGAGCCCATGAGGGTTCCCGCCTCGCGGTCGAAATGGAAGAACTCACGCCCCAGCGAGCGGACCGGCACCAGCCCGTCCGCGCCGGTTTCGTCCATCTTCACGAACGCCCCGAACCGCGCGATGCCGCTGATCCGGCCCGTGAACTCATTGCCCACGCGCTCGCTGAGATAGGCCGCCAGATAGCGGTCAGTGGTGTCGCGCTCGGCCATCATCGAACGCCGCTCGGTGTCCGAGATATGCGTCGCGGTTTCGTCCAGCCGGGTGATTTCATCCTCGGTCAGACCGTCATCACCCCAGCCATGGCTCGAAATCAGCGCGCGGTGGACGATCAGGTCGGCATAGCGCCGAATGGGCGAGGTGAAATGTGCATAGTTCCGTAGTGCCAACCCGAAATGTCCGAAGTTTTCGGGATTGTAATAGGCCTGCGCCATCGATCGCAGGGTCGTCAGGTTGATCAGTTCCGCATCCTCAGTGCCCGCCGCGGCGTTCAGCAGGGCGTTCAGGTGACGGGTTTGCAGAACCTGACCCTTGGCAAGGTTCAGGCCGGCAGCTTGGGCCGTTTCACGCAAGCTTTCCAGCTTTTCAGGCGCGGGTTCCTCGTGGACGCGGAACAGCAGGGGCCGACGTTTCGCAATCAGCGTCTCAGCCGCCGAGACATTGGCAAGGATCATGAACTCTTCGATCAGCTTATGCGCATCCAAACGGTCGCGGAAAGCGACGCTGGTGACCTCACCCGTGTCGGATAGGATGATCTTGCGTTCCGGCAGGTCCAACTCCAGCGGTTGCCGTGCCGCGCGCGCGGTTTTCAGTGCGGAATAGGCGGCGTAGAGTGGTTTCAGAACCGTCTCTAGCAACGGTCCGGTGCGGTCGTTGGGGGAGCCGTCGATGGCCTCTTGCACCTCAGCATAGTGCAGCGACGCGGCCGAGCGCATCAAACCTCGCACGAAGCGATGCCCGATCTTGTTGCCCTCGGCGTCGATTTGCATCCGCACAGCGATACAGGCCCGCGGGACGCCTTCGTGCAGGGAACACAGATCACCGGACAGGCGATCCGGCAGCATCGGCACGACGCGATCCGGGAAATAGCTGGAGTTGCCGCGTTTGCGTGCTTCGCGGTCTAGTGCGGTGCCGGGCAGCACATAAGCCGCAACGTCGGCAATCGCGACCCAGATCACGTGGCCGCCGGGGTTCTTGGGGTCGTCATCGGCATGGGCATAGCAGGCGTCATCATGGTCGCGCGCATCCGAGGGGTCGATGGTCAGCAGCGGTATGTCCCGCAAGTCTTCGCGACCCTTCAGACCAACGGGTTTGGCCCTGTCAGCTTCGGCGATGGCCTTGTCGGGAAAATCGTCGGGGATGCCATGTTGATGGATCGCGATCAGCGACACGGCCTTGGGTGCGGACGGGTCGCCCAAACGTTCGACAATGCGGGCGCGAGGAAGGCCCATGCGGGACTTGGGTCCGGCCTGTTCGGCCTCGACCAGCTCACCATCTTTGGCCCCATGCACCGCACCTTCGGGCACTTGCCATTCGGTCTGGCTCGCCTTGTCGATAGGCACGATCCGCCCACCCTCGGTTCCTTTGCGGAACAGGCCCACAATCTTGCGCGGGTTGGTCCCGATACGGCGGATCAGGCGGGCCTCGTAGTTGTGGTCTTCTTCCTGCACGACGGTCAAACGGGCCAGAATCCGGTCGCCTTCGCCCAACGCGGGATCGCTGGCGCGGGTGATCAGCAGCACGACCGGCTCAACCCCTTCGCCATGCCACTCCAGAGGCCGCGCGAACAGGTCGCCATCCTCATTGGGGGCCTTCACCTGAAGCACACTGACCGGAGGTAGGCGATCCGGGTCGCGATAGCTGCGCTTGCGCTTTTCCAGATGCCCTTCGGCCTCAAGCTCTTTGAGGATGCGTTTCAGATCAATCCGATCCGCGCCCTTGATACCAAAGGCCTTGGCGATATCGCGTTTCGAGGTCAGGGTGGGGTTCGCCGAGATCCAATCCAGGACCTCTTGCTTGGTGGGGATGCGAGTCATGGGTTTGGCCTAGCACGGTGGTGCGACGGCGTCATGACTAAAATCACGGCCCCCTGACCCGCTCAGGCGAAGTAGTCTTTGAGGATGCGGGTGTAGATCGCCTTGAGTTGCTCGATCTGAGCCACCTCGACGCATTCATCCACCTGATGCATGGTCCGTCCGACCAGCCCGAACTCGACCACCGGACAGTGGTTCTTGACGAACCGTGCGTCGGACGTGCCGCCCGTTGTCGACAGCTCGGGCGTGATGCCAGTCTCGGCTTTGACGGCTTTTGACACCAGATCGGAAAGCGTGCCCGGAGGGGTCAGAAAGCTTTCGCCCGAGATCTTGATCCGTGTCTCAATCTCAACGCCGAAACCCTGCGCCACCTGATCGGCCTCCTGCAGTAACCAATCGCTAAGGGCAGCCCCGGAATGCAGGTCGTTAAAGCGGATATTCACCGCCCCACTGCATTGCGCCGGGATCACGTTGGTCGCGGCGTTGCCGGTGTCGATTGTCACAACGGCCAGCGTGGAGGCATCGAAATGGTCGCTGCCCTGATCCAACTCATGACTGGCGAGCCGATCCATCAGCCGCGCCATCGCCGGCAGAGGGTTCTTCGCCCGATGCGGATAGGCCGAATGCCCCTGCACCCCGGTCACTGTAAACCATGCGGTCATTGAGCCGCGACGACCGATCTTGATCATCTCGCCCATATGGTTCGGACAGGTCGGCTCGCCTACCAGACAGACCGACATCCGCTCTTCCGATTGATCCATATAGTCCAGCAGGGCCGTTGTGCCGTCCAGCGCATCGCCTTCCTCATCCCCGGTAATGGTCAGGATGATGGCCCCGTCGGGTGGCGTATCGCGCACGAAATCAATAGCTGCGGCGGCAAAGGCCGCGACTCCGGATTTCATATCGGTTGTGCCGCGTCCGAACATGACGCCGTCATGGACCTCGGCCCCGAAGGGGGGCTTAGTCCATGCGGCCTCATCGCCTACTGGGACAACGTCGGTATGGCCATTGAAGCCAAAACTGCGCGGATGCCCCTTGGCCCCCCAACGAGCGAACAGATTGCAGATGCCGCCGCGATCCACCCGCGTGCAGTCAAACCCCGCTTCTGACAGCAGATTTTCCAGTAAGACCAAAGCCCCCCCTTCAACGGGTGTGACCGATGGGCAACGGATCAAATCCGCCGTCAATTGAACTGCGTCCGTCATTTCGGGCCTCGGGATTGGGTTTTCGTTCAGGTTACCGCACAGATTCAACGAATTGGCCGGATTGCCAACCCCAATCCGCCAGATTCCCCCGGTAATTCCCAAAATGTGTCGAGTTGAGACGCCAATAAAACATGGCGCTTTACCCAGCGGCGACCTTGCTGTTTTGACCTCAATCGCGCTACAGGGCGGCGACACAGGTAATTTGACCATGAAGCGCGCCTTTTACGCATTGATCAGCCTGACTTTCGCCGTTCTCGCACAGCAAAGCCTGGCCCAAACCTTGAACGTCACCACGGTGACCCGCCCGCCGTTTTCCTATGTTGAGGACGGTGCCGAGGCTGGTTTTTCGATGGACCTGCTGGCAGCCCTCGCCGAGTCGCTGGAGTGGGAGTATTCCGTTACCCGGGTCGAGGCCTTCGGTGACATGCTGGGGGCCGTTCAGGATGGCACGGCGGACCTAGCGATCGCAAACATCTCGATCACCGCGCTACGTGAGACGCAGATGGATTTCAGCCAGCCGATCTTCGAGGCCGGGTTGCAGATCATGGTGCCCTCGGATTCGGCGCGCAAGCCGTCGCTGCTGCAGGCGCTGCTGTCGGCCGAGCTGTTCTTTGCCATCGGCTTGGCCTTTGCCATCCTTCTGGGCGGCGGCATGTTGATGTGGGGGTTCGAACGTCGCGCGCAGCCCTATTTCGACCGAAAATTGAACGAGGCTTGGTTCCCTTCCTTCTGGTGGGCACTGAACCTGGTCGTCAACGGCGGCTTTGAAGAGAGGATGCCGCGCACGCCCTTTGGACGAATCTTGGGCGTCATACTGGTGGTGTCGTCCCTGTTCATCGTCTCGGTCTTCACCGCCCGGATCACCAGTGTGATGACGGTGGATGCGATCACCGGAAATGTGAACTCGGTCAATGATCTTTACGGCAAAAATGTCGGCACGATCGAGGGATCGACGGCTGCCAGTTTCCTCAACCGGCGCGAGATCGAATACGTCGCCTACCCCGGGCTTGATGAAATGTTGGAGGCTTTCAAGGCAGAAGACCTGAATGCCGTCGTATTCGACGCCCCGGTCCTGTCCTATTTCGCTGCCCATGAGGGTCGTCGGATCGCCACAATGACCGGAGGGATCTTCCTGCGCGAAAACTACGGCATAGCCTTCCCGACGGGATCACCCTTGGTGGAAGAGGTCAATCAGGCGCTGCTGGCTTTGCGAGAAGATGGCACCTATGACGAGATTTACCGCAAATGGTTCGGGTCCCGAAACTAAGAGGCTGGCCTCTGGTTTCGCAGTGACAGCCGGCTTTGCGGACCAGCTGAAATGCTACAATTGTCGCCTATGGATATCAGTGGTGCGGGTGGAGGGACTTGAACCCCCACGCCTTGCGGCGCCAGAACCTAAATCTGGTGCGTCTACCAATTTCGCCACACCCGCAACCGGACGCTTACGCGTCGGACTGGAGCGCTGGATAGCAAAGCTTTTCCGCCAGCGCGAGGGGTAAAATCCACCCAATGGCAAGTTTTTGCGCTTGAACAAAACGCCATTGCGATTCGCTGGTGTTTGCCAAGCGCTGCGGTATAGTCCGCCAACGTTGCCAATTTGCGAACTATGCGGTTCGTCGCGAGATAGATGTTTTTGAAAGAGAACTCCATACACGTAGGGGTTGAGGCATTCTTATGAATCACGCGCCTTAATGGCGCCACATTTGAAACGCCAAAATATCTTATTCGCGTCAAATTAACACCGCCTTGAACGGGCTTCTTGGTCGCGTAGGAGTTAATGAGTCTTTTCTGCCACTTAGGCACCTTTACGAGTTTTTTGCTCAACTCCAGTCTCGAGGTTCTTTGCTGTGACCGATCTGAACAACTCCGCTGCCCACGAGCAGGATGCCGTCATCTTTGCACGTGAGAGTTTTCTGGGTGAACTCAAAACCCTGAACCGTGACTACCCCAATACCGGCTTTGGAATTTCACTGCGCACCCATTCGGGCCAGCACTATCTGCTGGCAAACGCGCGGATGCCGCTGCCCGCCAGCAAGTCTGATGGCTTTCCAACCGGGCGTCGAGTTGCCTGTCTTGAAAATGGCGACCGCTTCAGCTCGATCGAGGTTCTGGCAGATTCCGAAGGCTATGAAACCATTACACCACGGGCCGAGGCCGAGATTCTGGGCAACGCCCTGAACCTGATTGCCCGTATCGACACCCTGACCGGGATCCCGGCTCAAGGCGCGGACCACGCGCACCGGATCGCGGCAACAGGAACCGGAGGCTGAACATGGCGCGCAATGACCACCTTTTGTCTGTGGGCAACGAAGCTCTGATGCCGATGACGTCGGCGATGACGTCGTTGACATCGCAGATCGACCAACTGACAGAGGTGGCGGATGCGCGCTCCTCGGCGCGTCTGGCGACGCTCAAGACGCGGATGGAGAACTTCACCGCCAGCGTGACGATGGTGGGGCAGGTCAAGGCCGGCAAATCCTCGATCGTGAACATTCTGGCTGGCCGCCCTGCGCTGCTTCCTTCGGATGTCAACCCGTGGACCTCAGTGGTCACGACGCTGAACATCAATACGCGCCCGCCGGGCGACACCAAGTCCAAGTTCACCTTCTTCGAGCAGGAAGAATGGGACAACCTGATGGTGGGTGGTGGTCGTCTGGGCGAGCTGGCCAACCGCGCCGGTGCGGATGACGAAATGGACGATATCCGCCGCCAGATCGGTGAGATGAAGGCCAAATCAGAAGAACGCCTTGGCAAGCATTTCGATCTGATTCTGGGCCAAAGCCACCAGTATGACTATTTCGACGAAGAGCTGATCCAGCGCTACGTCTGTCTGGGCGATGAGGATGACCCGGATATCGACCCGAAAACCGGACGGTTCGCCGATGTGACCAAATCGGCCGAGCTTTACATGGACATCCCGCAATACCCGATTGCGCTGAAGCTCTGCGACACGCCCGGTGTGAACGATACCTTCATGGTGCGCGAGCAGATCACGCTGCGCAGCCTGCGCGGGTCCGAGGTTTGTGTTGTCGTGCTGGCCGCAAGTCAGGCGCTGACCACGATGGATATGGCGCTGATGCGGATCATCGCTCAGTTCGAAAACCGTCAGATCGTCCTGTTCGTGAACCGTATCGATGAGCTGGCTGATCCGGTGAACCAGGTGCCCGAGATCCGTGACCGGATTCAGGACACGCTGAAACAGAACAACATCGACGCCAACACGAGTGTTGTCTTCGGCAGCGCCCTCTGGGCGGAGGCCGCCTTGACCGGCAACCCGGATATTCTGACCGAGGAATCGCGCGAGACCCTGAACACCTTCTACCTTGCTGCAGGGTTCGGGGATCAGGCGCCGTCACTGGATAAGATCTGGGCGCTTTCGGGGCTGCCCGACCTTCTGTTGGCAATGAACGAACGTATCGCCGAAGGGGCAGGGGCCAGATTGCTGGACCGTGTGCGCCACCGGGCGCGCAACATTGCCAGCCAGATTCGCGCCACTGCAGTTGCAAAGACTCTGTCCGGGGGTGAGGGCGTCGTCCGCGATCTTGACGGCGCGTCGCCTGAAGATGCGATTGCCGCTGTTTCCGCCGAGTATGACAAAAAGGCCGCTGACCTGACCGCCAAGCTACGCGACAAGGTGCTGGAGCGTTTGAACTCGGCCGAGACGAGCTTTGTCAAACGGGCCACTGACTCCCTGATTTCGCATCTGGAACAGAATGGTGAACAGGGTACGTGGCAGTATGATCCTGCGGGTCTGCGGACGCTGCAGAAAGCGGCGTATTTCAGCTTTGCCCGTTCGATGCGCAAGGAAGCCGGCGCGCTTTATTCGGCAGCAGCGGCGGATGTCGAGGCGCTCTATCAGAAACTGCTTGGCAATCATCTGGGTGAGTTCAACATCGAAGCCCCGATCGTGCCCCGTGTACCGCCCCCGCTGGGGATCGGTCGCACCATCGCGCTGGACCTGCAAAGCACATGGTGGCGGCGCTGGTGGCAGCGGCGCAAAGGGTTCGAGGCCTATGCATCTGACTACACCCGTCTGATCGCGTCCGAAGCGAACTCGATCACCAAGGATATCGAGGAAAATCAGGTCGCCGCCGTACTTGAAAACGTGCGGGCCGTCCTGACCGATTTCCTGCGCGAGCAGAAGGAAACCCTGCTGAATATCTCGGCCACGGCCGAGAAGGATGCAGGGCAGAATCCGGCGCTTATGGCGGGTCTGCAATTGCAGAAATCCCGTGACGAGATTCTGGGCAGCATCCTCAAAGATCTAAGCAACGAAGCGGCGTAAGTAGAAAAATGGCAAAAGACATCCAAAACCGTTTCATCACCCCCAAGGCATGGGAGCGTATCGAGCAGTGGTCGCGCCGTAAGCCGGTTTTCGCCCTTATGGGCGAGTTCAGCGCCGGTAAATCGACGCTTATGAACTTTCTGCTGCGCAAGCAGGCCTTGCCGACGCAAGTCACCGCAACCCAGCTGCCACCGGTTTGGTTCAGCTATGGCAATCGCTCAGCTTACGTCAAACGCCATGATGGCAGCACCGAAGATATCTCGCTGGATCAGCTTGAGAGTGTGGGTGTCAACGACGCGCAGTTCATTCGAATTTTCCTTGAGGCTGATATTCTTGAGGCGGTGGATCTGATCGACACGCCTGGTATCTCGGACCCCAAAATCTCGACCGATGTTTGGCAGCGCGCTGTCGGGCAGGCTAATGGCGTTCTGTGGTGTACACATGCGACACAGGCCTGGCGGGAAACTGAACGTGCGACATGGGTCTCTCTGCCCGAACGGTTGCAGAACAATTCGATCCTGCTGATTACGCGCGCCGATGCGTTGGGCCAGAAGGACCGCCAAAAAGTTCTGCGGCGGGTCAACCGCGAAGCGGGGCATCTGTTCAACCGCTCGATCCTGTTTTCCGCCCGCGACGCGATTACCGCGCGTGACAAAACCGGCGACCCCGAGATGTGGGCGCGCAGTGGTGGCGGCAAGATGATCGACTGCTTCCTTGGGATCACCGAGCAGATCATGGACACCCGCGCCGGCCATCTGTCGCGGTACCAAATTGACAAGAGCCAGTCTGACGGCCCGCTGGTGCGCCCGACCCGGCCCAAGCGCAAGGATGAGACCGCTGAGGTCGCGCCGCTGAAGCTGGTGGATCCGGTTCCTTCGGAGACCCCGGAGGTGGCAGATCAGGACAGTGGCGTGGTCACCAATTTCCCAGTGCGCCCGTCCCGCGTCGAACGCCGCTCGGACGAGGTAGAGCGGGAGCGGATCAATGCGGACGAGGCCGAGCGCCTGCGCGCCGAAATGGTCCCGACGCCGGACCCTCAACCCGCCGAGACGGAAGAGGACCAGTTGCGCGCCCAGTTCAAAGAAGACCCCAAAGACCCGCTGGACCTGTCCTCTTTCGCTGATAACGGGGCGGACCTGGACGTGTTCGAATTCTCGGGTGCGGAAGACGAAGATGAGAATGTCTTTGCCGAAGAGGATGAAACACCCAGCCCCTCAAATGATGTGGCTGAGGCAGCGCCTGAGGCTGAGGAATCTGAAGACCTTCTGGAATCGCTCAACAAGACCTTGTCCAACACACCAGAGGTTGCGCCGACGGAGGCCACAGAAGACCAGTCTGATGCGCCCGGGATCGAGGTTTCGGTCTCGTCGATCACGGCATTGATGGCGGAACAGTCGGGCAGCGATGAAGATGACTTTGAACCGGAGCCCGAAACCAACGGCCTGGTCGAAGTGCGACTGATGCCGCAGCCCGAACCGGAAGAGGTTGAGGAAGATGCAAACGAGGGGCTGATGGACATCCCCACAGGTGAGCTTCCCAGCGCAGCCGCAATGTGGCGAGAGCTTGCCGCCGCCGGGGATCTGCCGACCGATGCTGAGGGTCTTCAACGCGCGTTCTTGGCCTTCCTGGCTGAGTTCGACCAGATTGCCCTTGAGCATATCGAAACTCAGGCCAAAGAGGCGATCAGGTCCATTCCCAAAGCCGGGGAACACAGAGGGGCAGAATGGCATGTTCTGTAGCCGACGCCGACAAGACACGAAGAAGGTCAGGGGTTAAATGTCTATTCAAGTTGCTCTGACCGCGGCGATGGAGACGATACCCGATTGCGTTGCAGCCGGGTATGTCGACATGGAAACGGGGATGTTGCTGGGCACCAGCGTCAAAGACCCTGATGCATCGGACATGCTGGACACGCTGGCTTTGGCCGCGGCAAACCTGTTTCAGGGGCGCGGGGTGGTGGCTTTTGAAACCATGCTGCGTGAAGCAGGAGGGGATACATCTGAAACACCGGGATTTGGGGAAATCGCGGTGTTTTCCGGCGACAGGTTGATCATTTTCCAGCGGACCCGGGAATATCCCGAACATGTGGTCTGCTACATCTGCAGCAACAGCGCGAATGTAGGGTTGGCGCTGACAAAATCACATCTCAGCTTAGGGCCGGTTGCGGCCGCAGTCTGAACGGGACCAGAGGGGGTCACGGTATGATGGATACGAACATACTCGACATGCTCGACAATATCGGGCGGTCCTCGGTTGCACGTTTGTCGCCTGCCGTCCCGGTCGAGGGCGAGACCTCGGTTGCGCGCCGGGCGGGTGTTCTGCGCGCAATTCGTGGCACCGTTCTGCCGCGTCGCTTGGAGTTTACCGCGGCCAACGGAGACGTGCTGGCAATCGAGGTTAGCAATGCCCGCGTGACCGATGTGTTCCGCGTCCGGTCGGGTATGGTGCCGGATTTTGAAACCGAACCACGCGAAGGGCTGATCGGCAAACTTGCGCAATTAGTGTCGGACATCGCCGACGCGCCCGCGCCGCTGGAATTCATCTCGCTAAAACCCGATGCCGAGCTTGAGGCCGATGACGTCGGCGTCACACTTGGCGAAATCGAAACGGCCTGCGCCCGGATCGAACTCCCGGCGGAGCCGATTGTTTCGGTTGTACCGGATGTTGAAGAACCCGCGCCTCAGGCACCGAATGCCACTTCTTCCGCGCGGGGTTTCTTTGACAGTGCCGAGCGTTTCGCGCAGGCGCGTGGCCTGATCGACGGGGGTTATCCTCAGTTCGAAGGGGACGCCGCACTGCGCCCCGATGCCGATCTTCTGGCGCGTTTCATGGCGGATCTGACCGGATGGAACGAGGATAGCCAGCCCGAACTGCAACAGCCTCAGTTGATTGTCATGCGTCCTTCGGGGGGTAAGGGGGCCGCCGTGGCGGTGGTGCAGGATCAAGGCCAGACCGCCATTGCCGTGCATGACGCGCGCAAGCTGGGTGCCGTTGTTGGCCTGTGGACCAAACTTTCCGGGGGTGACTCATGAGCGCCTCCCGATCCTTCAAATTTTCGATCAATTCAAACCAGTGTTTCTTGTTACCAGGGTAAAAAGTTATGAGTGAAACCAGTCGCCGCGAGCTTATTCGCATTGCCGAGGACATGAACGAGACGAGCAATGACGAAACCCGTCAGTTTATCTCGCGCATTGTCGGAGACCTTTCAGGGTTGAAACCGTCGATCGCCTTTGTTGGGCAGATCAAGGCGGGAAAATCGCGTTTGATCAACGGCTTCACGGGGCAGGCCGAATACCTGCCCTCGGATGTGAACCCGTGGACGACGGTGATCACCGATATGCACTTCGGCCATCCTTCGGGCCGCACCGAAGGGGCAGAGTTCCACTTCTTCGACAATCACCAGTGGCAGGCTCTGATCGCTGAGGGTGAAGAGCTGCGCAACATGTTCCCTGATGAAGAGGACAGCTATAAGCGCGAGATGATCGAAGAGCAGGTCGAGGCGATGAAAACCCGCGCCCGTCTGCGTCTGGGCGACAGTTACGAACAAATGTTGGGTCAGCACCACGATCTGGAAGACCTGAACTCGGACGATCTGGCCCGCTATGTCTGCGCGGGCGATGATCCGAGCGATAGCGAAACCCACGATCCCGGCTCGGATCGGGGACTTTACAGTGATATCACCCGCAAGGCCGAGGTCTATTTTGACATCGGCCATTTCCCGTTTCCGCTGACCGTTACCGACACGCCGGGCGTCAACGACCCGCTGCTGATCCGCGAAGAAATCTCGCGCCAGTACCTCAAGGAATCCGATTTCTTTGTGGTGGTTCTGTCTGCGCATCAGGCCTTGTCGCGGGCTGACCTGAAGCTGTTCCGCCTTATGCAGGCGCTGGAACTGGGTCAGATCGTAGTCTTCATCAACCGCGTGGATGAGCTGGGCGGCGGAGCCGAGGATGCAGGCAAGGTGCGCAGTGATGTTCTGGACGGTCTGGAACAAGCGCTGGGGAACTCGGACATTGACGTGCTGATGGGCAGTGCCCAATGGGCGCATTACGCTCTGACCGGGGATGAGACCGGCGTCAATCACGATGACGTTCTGGCCTGGCTGCGCGCCCATCCCGAGCAGATGAAGCAATATCTGGACGGTGTGGAGGAGATCAAGCAAGGTCCTGGCCCGATCAGCCGTGAAGGCGTGCTGCGCTTTGCCGCCATGATCGCCTCGGGCCTGCCGGATCTGCGGCGGCATGTGACACAGGCCTTGGCCGACGGGCCGCGCAGTGAACAGCTGCGGATGGCGTGGCAGCATTTGAATAGCTTCGCGCAGGGCGAATTGGAACGGTCGCAGGCCGAGCTGCGCGCGCTGGAGTCCGAGGATGGCTCGGCCACAGTCGATCTGGATGAAAACAACAAGACGCTTGGCGAACTCAGGGCGCTTGTCGCCGAGAAGACCGAGGTGATGACGCGCGATATGGATGACGTGCTGGCCAATCTGCGCGGCGTTATGGATGACACGGTGGCCGAGGCGGTCTCGGCCGTGGTGCGTGGCCCGGATGGCAATTCGCCTCTGCTGGCCAAAGGCGCTGAGACCGAGCTGAACTTTACCCCTCTGCGCGACCGGATGCGCGAGTTGATTCAGGGGGCCACGCAGGTCGTCCGCCAGCGCATGCTGAGTGAGCTTTACGCGATCGACATGCAGGCCAACGCGGCCCTGCGCGCCTTGCCCGGATGGCAGGACCCTGTCGACAACCGCATGAACACCAGCGCGGTGCGGTGGTTCCGGCCGGACACCACGGCGCTGACCCGCGGTATTACGGTGGAGTTGCGGGTGAACTGGCTGTCGCGCCTGATTTCGCGCAAAAGCGTCGTCACGCGTGCAGAGCGGATGATCGTGCAGGAATTCGAACTGATCGGGGATGATCTGATCGATACGGCTCGTGAAAACATGATGGAGCGGCTGAAAACGGTTCTGGACCACTATGTGGCGCTGTTGGGCGGCTATCTTGAACACCGGACCGGTTCGGGTGAAACTAATGCTCAGGCCGAAGCGCAGGATGCGTTCGATCGGGCCCGTCGCATCGCTGATGAATTGGAAACGGTGTTCGGCCCGGTGCGCACGGATGAAGGACAAGCAAAGGCAGCGGAATGATCGAATTTCCCGGAACCGAACAGGACGTCAGACAGCTTGAGCGCTTTCTGAACGCAACCGAATCCCTGCCAATGGATTCGGCGCTGGAGGATATGCGTTCGAAGGCTCTGGCCCATGCTGAGCGTCTGTCCAATGCGGTCAATATCGGTTTTGCCGGGGAATTCGGGGCGGGCAAATCCAGCCTCGCCAACATGCTGGCCGGGGCGGATATCCTGCCCACCGGCCCACAGCATCTGAAGCTGCCCCTCGTGATAGTTGCTTATGCGGATGCGCCTGAAACCACCGTCGGCTGGTGGGACAAGGAGCCCAAGACTTACTCAGGGATCGTGCTGGAGAAAGCGGCAGAAGATAAGCCCGACTTCATCTCGGTCGGGTTGAACACGCCCGCGCTGCGCGAGATCTCTCTCTTCGACCTGCCCGGCTCGGGCGCGTTGGATGAGACCTATAAACCAACGCTCGACCTGCTGCGTTTCGTGGACTGCGCCATCTGGTGCACCAACGGCACAAACGCCTGGCGCGAGACCGAGCGTCATCTCTGGGCACAGGTCCCGCAGGAATTGCGCGACAACAGTCTGCTTGCCGTTACCCATACCGATTTGCCTCACGTCCGTGATGCTCTGGACCGTGTGCTTGCCCGGTTGAACAAGGAAAAAACAGGCCTTTTCAACGCCGTGGTTCCAATCGGTACGCCCGTCGCTGTGAAAGCTATGGCGCAAGAGCCTGAACCAGATTTTGATCTGTGGGAAAACTGCGGCGGTCAGAATTTGGCCGAGAAGGTGCTCGAGGCAGCTTCCGCGCGTCGGATGCATGACCTGAACGCAGCCCGAAAAGACATCGCCGAGTTGTTCCAGCCATTTCTGGAAACTCTCGCTGGCCCCGAGCCAGAGCCGGAGACCGAAAGCCCCTCGGTTCAAGCTGCGCTTGGATCGGCCTTACCACCGTTGAACAACCCGATCCTCGAAGACTGGCTGGCCGCGATTGCCAGCATCTATGAAGACCTGCGTGAGTCCTCGGATATCGAACCGGCCGCTTTTCTGCAAAGCTGCCAGGAAATCGTTGAGGATTTTGCCGAACGTCTGGAACAGGGCGGTGAGATCGACCCCGAAGCGGACTGGATTCCCGGTGAGTTCGAAAAGGCCACCGACCTTCTTCTTCTCCTGCAATTCGAAAGCGGCGATGCGCCTTTGCGTGATGCCATCAGCATTCTGGCACAGCTGAGCGACAACCTGGCTTGGGCTGGCAGTACCGTGGCGACCGAGCAGTCCAAGACCGGAACCTGACGCGCGCCACCTGGAATTGAGCTGCACTGCGGCGATTCGAAGCCTGCCCAAAACGATTCCCTATTGTTTCGAATTCGTAGACCAACCGCTTGTTTTGGTCGGTTCAGTTTTCGAATTATATATGTGATTTTACCACATATATGATTGCAATATGGACTCAACACTATATGTTGATTTAGGGGAAATACGATCCATAGTGAAGCCATGAGGCGGCCCCAATAAAGTCAAATTTGAAACGTCTAACCGGACTTAAGTGTCCTGCGGTTGTTTTTGGTTATGAGTTCGCGGGCTGATTGCCCAGTTTTCTGTGCCGCGATTTGAGAAATACGGGCGGATTGAAATGAGCCATAACCAGGCTGTCGGTGCATCGCACGACGAACCAAAAATTGAAGGCCTGCAACCCGGAGCCAAGCTCCTGCGGGGGCAGTATGAAATCCTGAGCTATCTCAGCAATGGTGGCTTCGGAATCACCTATCTGGCCCGTGACAGCCTGGAGCGGGACGTGGTGATCAAAGAGTGTTTCCCCGGCGCGCTCTGCCGTCGCGATGGAGACCTGGTCGAAGCCGCCGATCCGTCCTACTCCGAAGACCTGCGCGCGATTGTTGACCTCTTCATTCAGGAAGCACGCAACCACGCGCGGCTGGTGCACCCCAACATCGTCGACGTTCATCAGGTGTTTGAGGACAACAACACCGCCTATATCGCCATGGACCTGATCCGCGGGTGCGACTTGCTGGACTACATGGACAAGCCCGAGAACGAAAGCGGCCCTGACTTCATCGTGCAGGTGACCGAAAAGATGCTGTCTGCGGTCTCGTTCATCCACCAGAGCGGCATGCTGCACCGGGACATTTCCCCTGACAACATCCTGATCGACGAGAATGGCGATCCGGTTCTGATCGACTTTGGCGCTGCACGCGAGCAGGCGGCGAACAAGTCGGCAGCGCTGTTGACGCTGCGGGTGATCAAGGATGGCTACTCACCCCATGAATTCTATGTACGCGGTGCTGAGCAAGGTCCCAGTAGTGACCTCTATGTGCTGGCGGCAACGCTGTATCACGCGATCAGCGGAGAGCGTCCGATTGACGGTCAAAGCCGCCTGAACGCGTTCAATAACGGTCAGGAAGATCCCTACACCCCGCTGACCGGTCGGTTCGAAGGCTATCCCGAGGGATTCCTGGAAGCGATCGACAAGGCGATGGAGGTTCACGCCACCGACCGTCTGCAATCGGCGCTGGATTGGCTGCGCATGTTCCGCGGGCCGGGGGTGATGTTCGACACATTCGCCTACCGTCCGGTCTCGGTCATCGTCGGCATGGACCGTGAGGACAAAGAGGCCGAGAAAGCGCGGATCAAGGCCGAAAGCGAAAATGCCGAGGCGGTTGTGACCGCTTTGTTGGCGGGCAATTCCGACATTGTCATGGGCAATGAGGACAAGGCCGAAGAGGATCTGTCCAAGCTCTCACCCCGCGAGGAACCGGCGGTTGCCGTCGATACAGTTGTCAAAAGCGGATCGAGCGGCAATGGCAAGCTGTTGGCAGGTGTGGCTGTTGTGGCCATCGCATTGGCCGCAGGTGGGTATGTGATGATGTCCAGAGATGCGGACAAGGTCGAGACGGCGGCGGTGACCCCTGCGGCGGAAGCGGCGGAACCCGCAACCGCAGCGGTGGCAACCGAAACAGCGGCCGTCGAACCGGCCCAAACGGAAGAGCCTTCACAGGAACTGGAACAAGTCAGCGCTGCAGTGCAGCCTGTCGAGCAGGAGCCGGTTGAAACTGCGGAGACGGTTGCCACAGAAGCAGCCCCCGCAGAAACGGTGACCGAAGAAGCAACGCCTGAAGAAACCACAGCTGCGTCCGAAGAAACAGCAGTCGCGAACGAAGAAGCCGCAGCTGCACCCGAAGAAACGGTAGCCGCACCCGAAGTGACCGCGCCCGAGGCTGAGGCCCCGGCAGCTCCGGTCAATCTGGACGAGGCTCAGGTGGCGTTCTCGCATTGGGATGTTGAGGTTCCGTTTGACACGTCCCGTCGTCGCGCCTCGACTGGCAATATGTTCTCGATCACGGGTGTGGATGCCAATCAGGATATGTCGATTATTGGCGACTGGGTTCAGCGCGGGGCCACCATCTTTACTTTGAATGGCAAGCCGGTACGCGATGATGCCTCGTTTGCGGCACAGGTGCTTGAGAACCTGCAGGTGGATCCCGACGGGTATCTGCGCGTGGCTGCGCGCTACCGTCCTCTGGGTGAGACACGGGCGCAAAACGGATTGCTGGCGCTGCCTGCATTCCGCACGATCGGGTTGGAAAACGGCTACGGCTTTAGCGTCAATGGCAATGGGGCCGGTGGCTGGCAGACAGTCGTGACTGAGGTGCCTGAAGGCGCGTCGGGCAGCTTGCAAACTGGGGATGTTCTGGTCAGCGAGGCCGAAACGGGTCTTGCTTTTGAAGGACCGGAAAGCCTCGATGCGGTGTTGGCGCAACTGGTCTCGGACGAGCAGCCTCAGGCGCGGTTTACAGTATCGCGCAACGGTGCCGATACAGGCGCAACCATGCCTCTTGCGCAGGAGTGATCAGACCGGTTCGAACGTAATCTGCCAGCGTGTGTTTGCTGAGGGTGGCCCCCGAAAGACAGCCACCCTGACGGGATCCGGCCCGACGCAGAAAGGTAAAAAGTTTCCTGGTTTCAAGATTAAAGACCGCAGCGCGGACAGACGCGGTGCGGGTATCGAAACGGCACAGAATTGCGTGCCAACAAGTTGAAGGTGTCGACACCATGTTCAAATACAAAAGCCCTCTCAGCCGGCTTCTAGAAGGTGCCGGCAAAGCCAAAGAAGAAGAAACGACTGAGGCAGCAGCCCCGACCGAGGAAAAGCCCGAACCGATTGCGGATTTCAACGCGCTGCGCGCGGCGCTGGGCGGCGGCAATCTGGCCTCTGAGGCGTATGAAGAGACTTATGACGAAGAGGATGAGCTGACCGCCGAAGGCGAGATGCCCGAGTTTTCGGATGCCGAAGACGTGGCCGAGGACACCGAAGAAGAGACGTCGATCTTCGCAGAAGAGGCTCCGGTGACCGAAGAGGTGGCTGAGGAAGTAGCGATTGACGAGCCGGAAGCTGACGAGCAGATCGTGACCCTGCATCTGTCCGAAGACGAGCGGGTCGAAGCGCCGGTTCAGGATGAGGTCGAAGTGGCAGAGCCCGAAGCGATCGAACCTGTCGCGGTCGAGCCTATTCCGGAAGCAACCTCCGCTCCGGTCGAGCCTGAGATCGAAGTTCAGGAACCGGTGGCGGAAGCCCCCGCACCGCAGCCTGAACCCGAGGTGCAGGCCACTGCGGTTGAGCCGACACCGACACCAGCGCCAACTCCGGCCCC
This sequence comes from Ruegeria sp. BG3, assembly GCF_056538485.1. NCBI lineage: Bacteria > Pseudomonadati > Pseudomonadota > Alphaproteobacteria > Rhodobacterales > Roseobacteraceae > Ruegeria > Ruegeria sp. BG3. The sequence goes on from NZ_JBQFTE010000009.1 coordinate 75,035, forward strand.
GGCCCCAGCCGAGGACCGCCGTTCGCGTGTGAAGACCACGTTCCTGGGTTTCGAACGCGCAGATACACACGTTCAGGATCTGATCGAAACCGCCGAGCCGGTCGCCAAGACCGAAGCCGCGCAGGAGACCTTCCCTGTGGGTTGGCTGGTTGTCACCCAAGGCCCTGGCCGTGGGTCCAGCATCACCCTGACCGAAGGTCTGATGCAGATCGGACGCAATGATGATCAGGCCATCCAGCTGGATTTCGGCGACACTGGAATCTCGCGCAGCAACCACGCCGTGATTGCGTATGACCCGGAAGATCGCAAATGCTATCTGGGTCACGGCGGCAAGGCCAATCTGGTGCGCCTGAACGGCAAGCCGGTCCTCAGTACTGTGGCGCTGTCCAATGGCGATCTGATCCGCATCAGCGAAACCTCGATCCGTTTCATGGCCTTCTGCGACGAAGGTTTTGATTGGCGGGATTCCTGATAGATGCTCGCGACTCCGGCATATGACGTTGCGCTGATCCTGAACCAGGGTCAGCGGGACACGCAGGAGGATGCTATCGCTGCGCGTATGTTCGACGCAGCGGATGCAGGCTATGTGGTGATTGCCGACGGTATGGGCGGGCATGAGGCCGGTGAGGTGGCCTCAAGCCTCGTGGTTGCCGCCTGGCGCGAGGCACTGGACGCCGAGCTGGAAAGCGACACCCTGTCTGAGCGCGCGGCAATAGATGCGCTGCCATTGGCGGCTATGCAGGCTAACGCTTTGATTTCGAACCGAAATGAAGAACAGGGCGAAGGCTGCAACATGGGGTCCACCTTGCTGGGCACCTTGCTGTTGGGGCAGCGTCTGTTCTGGATTTCGATTGGCGACAGCCCGCTCTACCTGTTTCGGGACGGCGCGCTGTTGCAGATCAACGAAGACCACTCCATGGCACCGATGATCGACGCGCAGGTTGCCGACGGTACGCTGACCGAAGCGCAGGCTCGGTCTCATCCGGACCGCAATCAGCTGACCTCGGTCATTATGGGGGGTGCAATTCCCAAAGTGGATTGCCCGGAAGATCCGCTGGCATTGACGGCTGCGGATATCCTCATCCTCGGCAGTGATGGCCTGCAGACCCTGACCGATGACGAGCTTCAGGCGGTTGTGGGCACCCACGCGCAGGCATTGGCGCAAGAAATCGCAGAGGCATTGCAGCAGGCGGTGCTGGCGAAGAACAACCCTGATCAAGACAACCTCTCAATCGCAGTCGTGAAACTTGCGAAACAATAATAAGGCAAAGCAACGGGACCCATGAAAAACACATTGATCATATCGAGCCTGGCCCTGGCGGCGGCTACAGGTGCAGCATCCGCGCAAGAGGCGTGCTCGAACTACGAGATTCAGCGCGGCGACAGTCTGCGAGAGCTGGCGATTCAGGTCTATGCGACGGAAGATTTCCGCATCATTTTTGACGCCAACCGCGATGTGATTGGATCCAATCCGAACATCATTCGGGTCGGTGACGTACTGGCAATGCCCTGCCTTGAAGATATCGGTCGCACTCCGGTTCTGGCTGATACCGAGGCCGAGCGTCTGGCCGCCGAAATGGCAGCCGAGCTGGTCAAAGCTGCCGAAGAGCGTGCAGAACAGGCGATTGCCGAGGCCGAAGCCCGTGTAGCCGCCGCCGAAGCCGAGGCCAAGCAGGTCAGTGAACAGGCCGTGGTCGAAGCCAAGGCCGCCGCACGTGAAGAAATCGAGGCCGCACGCGCCGAAGGTGCCGCCCTGATCCGCGATGCCGGGACGGGCGAACGCCCTGAGGTGCGCGACCGTCAGGTGCTATTGATCACCGGCGGCGACTATCAGCCCTTCACCGACGAAGCACTGCCGCACCGTGGCCTCTATACGCATCTGGTGGAAACCGCGATGTTGCGCGCCGCACCCGAGCAGGCCTACAAGATTCAGTTCGTCAACGACTGGAACTCGCATCTGGATCTTCTGATGCCGACACTTGCGTTTGACGGAACTTTCCCCTGGTCGCGTCCGAATTGCGAAGAACCCGCGGCGCTGTCCGAAAACGACCGCAACCGCTGTGAGACCTACAACTTCTCGAACCCGTTCTACGAAGTGGTCGACACGTTCTTCGCCCGCGAAGGCACAAGCTATGTCGAAGCGCTCAGCTACGCTGATTTCGCCGGAACGACGATCTGCCGCCCCGAAGGTTGGTCGCTGTCACATATGGATGCGGTCAGTCTGTACGAGCCGATCATCACCTTGCTGCGCCCGGAATCGCCGGACGAGTGCTTTGAAGCAGTGATGACGGGCGAGGCCGACATTGTCGCAATCGAAGCGCACCTGGCCGACGGAGCCATCGGTCGGCTTGGCTACGAACACCGCATAGTCGAGAACCCGAATTTGGCGGCGATCAAGTCGCTGAATGTCATGACGCACAAGGACAACCCGGACGGAGAGGCGATTCTGGAAACGCTCAACAAGGGTCTGGCGATCATGCAGCAATCCGGCGAATGGCGAGACATCGTGTCATCCGCTCTTCGCTATCAAATGGAAAACGGCTGAGAAAACTGAAAAGCCATCTCAAATTTTATCTGGAGAAAACACCGAATGCCCAACTTCACGCTCCATAGTGTTGCGCTGACAACCGCTGCCGTATTGACGGTCAGTGCCGGAGCCGCTGCCGCCCAACAAGCCTGTACGAATTATACCGTGCAGGACGGCGATACCATGGCATCCATCGCGCTGACCGCGTATGGCACGTCCAACTACCAGCCCATCTTCAACGCGAACCGCGATGCGATCAGCAACCCCAACGCGCTGGATCCTGGGCTGTCTCTGGTCCTGCCTTGTGAGGACGGAAACCTACCAAACGGTCAGAGCGCAAGCGACATCATCGCGGCGCAGCAGGAGCGTTTTGCAAACTCTGCGCAGAGCAGTGCGTTCAAACGGCCGATCAAACTGGTGACCGGCAATGGCTGGGCTCCGTTCGCGGATGAAACCCTGAACGGTGGCGGGTTCATCACCCGTCTGGGCACCACAACGCTGCAGCGTGGTGGCAATAACGAGCAATTCTCGATCAGCTTCGTGGATGACTGGAACTCGCATATCGAAACCCTGCTGCCGCTGGGTGCGTTCGATGTATCGATGGCCTGGAACATCCCCGACTGCACCAACCGCAGCTATGAATGGTCATGGGAGACCGAGGTCCGCTGCACGCAGTTCCACGCCTCGGCCCCAGTCTACGACATCGTGTTCGGTTTCTACAGCGTGCCCGAGGGCAAATACGCCGGAGCCACCAGCTTTGACGACCTGCACGGCGCCACGATCTGCCGTATGGAAGGCTGGCCTTTGCACGATCTGGAGCAAGAAGGTTTGCTGCGCGACGACACCATGACGGTTGTGCAGCCCGCCACCGCACGGGAATGCCTGGATGCGGTCATCACTGGAACAGCCGACATCGCCACGTTCGAATTGCAGCTGTTCGCAGACGCCATGAGCGAAATGGGCCTGAATGCCAACGACCTGGTCGAGAACCCCTATGTCTCGACGCTGTCGTCCCTTCGCTTCATTACTCACCGGTCCAATCCTCAGGGTCAAAGATACCTTGCCCTGATGAACAAGGGCCTCAACGAAATGCGTGAAACCGGGGAATGGTACGCCATCATCTCGGATAGCCTGAATGAGCATAACGAAAGACTGCTAGACGCAATCAACTGAAACCTCATCTCCACATTCCAACTTATGGGAGGAATAAAAAATGCTAAGAGAAAAACTCAATACCAAAGTGATGACGGCAACCGCCGTCCTCACACTCTCCGCAGGTGCTGCAGCAGCGCAGGAAGCCTGTTCAAACTACACCGTGCAGGACGGCGACACGATGGCAACCATCGCCATCGCAGCCTATGGCACATCGAACTATCAGCCGATCTTCAACGCGAACCGCAACGAGATCACCAACCCCAATTCGCTAGAGCCCGGCCTGGTCCTGGCTCTGCCGTGTGAGGATGGCAGCCTGCCCAACGGGCAGTCGGCGCAGGAAATCATCGCGGCGGAAGAAGAGCGCGCGGCTAGCGTGAAACGGTCAAACGTTTATGCGCCACCGATCAAGATGGTTGCTGGCAACGGTTGGGAACCGTTCACCACCGAAGGTCTGAGTGGCGGCGGCATTATGACCCGTTTGGCAACAACCAGCCTGCAGCGCGCTGGCAACAGCCGCGACTTCTCGGTCAGCTTCGTGGATGACTGGACCTCGCACCTGGACACGTTGCTACCGTTGGGCGCGTTCGACATTTCGATCGCGTGGACCCTACCGGACTGCACCAACCGGTCCTACGAATGGTCCGAAGCAACCGAGGCTCGTTGTACCCAGTTCGTCGGGACCGTTCCGGTCTATGACGTTGTTGGTGGCTTCTTCACGCTGCCCGAAAGCAAATACACCAACGCGACCACATTCGCGGAGCTCGAAGGCGCAACCCTTTGCCGTATGCAGGGTTGGAGCATGGTAGTTCTGGAAGAGGTTGGCTTGAACAGCAAGAACCTGAATCTGATCCATCCCAACTCGGCGCGTGAGTGTCTGGATGCGGTTCTGACCGGCACTGCCGACGTCGCTGCCTTCGAGGTGGAGCTGTTTGCGGCAACTATGAAAGACATGGGCCTGACCTCGGAAGACATCGTTGAAAACCCCTATGTGTCCACCCTGTCGTCGATGAGCTTCCTGGCCCACCGTTCGAACCCGTTTGCCCGCGAATACATCGCGATGATGAACAAAGGTCTGAACGAGATGCGCCAGTCCGGCGAATGGTACGCCATCATCTCGGACACGCTGCGCGAGCAGAACGAAAAGCTGAACGCCGGTTCGAACTGATCCCTCGGTTCAACTGACGCAGAAGGGCCGGTTGTTTCAACCGGCCCTTTTTCTTGTCATGAAGACAAAACCGGTGTTTGAATTCGATCTGTTCGGCACGCCTGTGCAAGCTGTCCGAACGCTCTGACTTTCCACAGGACTGACTCATGATCCAAGACAACCCCGCGCTTATTGATGCCATTCGCGACAGGTTCGCTCATGTCGAAACTTGCCCGTTTCAGGGCGAACGCATTTTCTTTGAGAATGCAGGCGGCGCCCTGACTTTGAAATCGGTGGCTGAGACCTCAGCATTTTATGCGGCGATCCCGGACAATCCGGGCCGTATCAACCCTGCGGGGCAGGGCACGCAGAATGTGATCAACAAGGCCAAGCAGGATCTGGGCGTGTTCATGAACGCCTCAAGCGGCCAGTTCTTTGCCGGCGAAAGCGGCACCGAGCTATTGTTCCGCTTGATCCGTACCGCGTGTCTGGCCGCACCCAAACGGGCCAAAGTGATCGGGTCCTCCATCGAGCACCCGGCCACCCGCAGCGCCGCGCGCCGCTGGGCCGAGATTGCAGGGCTCGACTATGTGAACGTGCCGCATGACAACGATACGGGTCTGGTCACGGCTGAGGACTACGCCGCACTGATGACCCCGGATGTGGCGGTGGCGACGATCCTGCATGCCTCACCGGTGACGGGCATGGGCATGGATGTGGCCGCGATCTCGGCTGCGATCCGGGCGGTTGCGCCGGATTGCATGATCATCGTCGACGGCATCCAGCATGCGGCCCATGGGCAGCTCGATCTGGATGCGTACAACGTCGATGGCTATGCGATCTCACCTTACAAAGTGTTCTCGCGCCACGGATACGGGATTGCATGGATCTCTGACCGGCTGACCCATACGCCCCACGACATGCTGATCGACGCCCCCGCAACAGGGTGGGAGTTCGGCACCCGCGACGCAGGTTCCTATGCGACGGTCTCGGATGTGGTGTCCTATTTCGACTGGCTGGGCGGGGAAGTATCGGACGAGACCGACCCGCGCGCGCGGATCGAGGCTGCGGGTCGTGCCATTCACGCCTACGAAACTCATCTGACCAACACCGCCATCAACGGTACCGGCAACCTGCCCGGTCTGCGCGATATGGCTCACGTCACCATTCTGGCCGGGGCCGACAACCCAGCGCGAGAGGGGCTGGTATCGATCGTGGTCAAAGGCAAGGCATCCGAAGACGTAGTCGAGACGCTGAACCAGCAGGGCATTCGAACCCATACGCGCAAGGCCGACCATTACTCGGGCAATGTGCTAGGGCCATTGGGACTATCAGACTGCATCCGCATTTCCTTCTGTCACTACAACACGGAACAGGAAATCGCCCGCCTCTTGGCCGCCGTCAAAGAGCTTGGGGAAGACGCGTAGCGCTAAAGTCTCTGCCCGTCCTCGCCAAAAGCGAGGACGTTGGCCTGATCGAACGCGATCCCTGTCTGCGCGCCCGGCTCAACCCTGTGTTGGCCGAAGGCGCGGATGGTGAAGGGTTTTCCGGTTCCGATATCGACCATGATGTTCGTATCCGCACCCAGGTTTTCCACATGCACCACGGTGCCGGATAGAGCCCCGGTTTCAGAATGGGTGGCGTATTCCGGACGGATGCCGAAATAGGTGCCCTTTGGTCCGCCGATCATATCCGCCGGGACAAAATTCATGGCGGGGGAGCCGATGAACTCGGCCACAAAGCGGTTGGCGGGGTTGTTGTAGAGGTCCATTGGGCTGCCGATCTGTTCCACGCGTCCATCCCGCAGAACCACGATCTTGTCGGCGAGTGTCATCGCCTCAGTCTGATCATGGGTCACGTAGATCATGCTGGCGTCAATCTGTCGGTGCAGATTGGCGATCTCGACCCGTGTGTTCAGGCGCAGGGCGGCGTCCAGATTGGACAGCGGCTCATCAAACAGGAACAGTTTCGGGTTGCGCACAATCGCACGTCCGATGGCGACGCGTTGCCGTTGGCCGCCTGAGAGTTCGGCGGGACGGCGCTCCAGATAGTCCTCAAGCGACAGCATCCGGCTGGCCTCGGAAATGCGGCGCGAGATTTCATCCTTCGGGTGCCCAGCCTGTTTAAGCCCAAGCGCCATATTTCCACGCACCGTGAGATGCGGGTATAGCGCGTATGACTGGAACACCATCGCGAGCCCGCGTTTCGCCGGGGGCACGGTATTGACCTGCTCACCGTCGATTTCGACCGTGCCTGAGGTTGCATCCTCCAACCCTGCAATCACCCGCAACAAGGTCGATTTACCGCAGCCCGAGGGGCCGACGAAGACCACGAATTCGTTCTCCTCGACGGTCAGGTCGATGTTCTTCAGCACCTCAACCGGCCCGAAGGATTTACACACTTTGCTCAGCTTCAGGGCGGTCACGTCACGCCTCCTTCAGGTCAACCGGCTGTCCGGTTCGAATGCTTTCATCGGCCGCCAGGCAGATCCGCAGGGATTGCACCGCATCGCTCATGTGGCGGGTCAGGTCGATATCCTCGGCGATGGCGCGCAGCATGTAGGCTTGCTCTGCATCGCACAGCTCCTGATGGCCCGGTTCGCCGTCCATTTCGATCAGACTGTCCCCATCCGGGCGATGCACCAGAATGCCGCCCACTTTGGTGTGCCCGTCCACATCGTCCGAGGCACCCTTGTTACCTTCGGTGATCGAAACGGCCCCATTGGGTGAGACGATGTCTTTCACGAAGAACGCGGTTTCGGACATCATCGGGCCCCATCCGGCCTCGTACCAGCCGACCGAACCGTCCTCGAACACCACCTGAAACTGGCCGTAATTATACATATCCGGGGCGATTTCATCCGACAGGCGCAGGCCCATGCCGTTGACCCGTACGGGCAGGGCGTCGGTGATCTGGCACATCACATCCACATAGTGGACGCCACAATCGACGATCGGCGAGGTGGTCTGCATTAGCGCCTTATGCGTCTCCCAAGTCGGGCCGGTGGATTGCTGGTTGAGGTTCAGGCGGAACACGTAAGGCCCGCCCAAGCCGCGTGCCTCAGTGATCAATCGCATCCACGAGGGGTGGTGGCGCAGGATATAGCCGATCACCAGTTTGCGCCCCGTCTCGGCCGCTTTGGCGACAACGCGGCGCGCATCCTCGACCGTGGTGGCCAGAGGTTTCTCGACAAACACATGCGCGCCCGCCTCCATCGCGGCGCAGGCATAGTCGGCGTGACTGTCGGAGTAGGTCGCGATGACCACCAGATCAGGTGCAGTCTCTGCCAGAGCGGTGTGGAAGTCGGAGAAGGCGGGATATCCCTGCAACTCCGACTGATCGACCTGGCCCGAGCGATTGACCAGACCAACAATCTGCGCGTCGGTATGATGGTGATGCGCTCGCGCGTGGCTGAGGCCCATATTGCCCAGACCTGCGATGAGGACTCGGATCATTTAACCGCCCCCGAAGTGATGCCGCGGATCAATTGCCGCGAGAAGATGACATAGAGAACCATGACCGGCAAGATCGCCATGCTGAGCGCGGACAGAACCGCGTTCCAGTCGGTGACGAACTGCCCGATGAAGACCTGACTGCCCAGCGTCAGTGTCTTGGTTTCCTCGGCTGGGGCCAGGATCAGTGGGAACCACAGATCGTTCCAGATCGGGATCATGTTGAACACCGCCACCGTCGCCATGGCTGGACGCACAAGCGGCAGAACCAGTCGGAAGAAGATCGTGTATTCGCTGAGGCCATCAATGCGCCCCGCGTTTTTCAGATCGTCGCTGACCTGCCGCATGAACTCGGACAAGATAAAGACGGCCAGTGGCAGGCCCTGCGCGGTGTAGACCAAGATCAGCGCCATCAGCGTGTTCACCAACCCGGTCGCGACCATCATCTCAAGGATGGCGACCGTGCCGATACGGATCGGGATCATGATGCCCAAGGCCAGATAGAGGCCCATTACGGTGTTGCCGCGAAAGCGGTACTCGCTCAGGGCAAAGGCCGCCATCGCGCCGAAGAGCAGGATGAAGAACAGCGAGACCACCGTGACGATCATCGAGTTCTGGAAGTAGAGGAAGAAATCCCCCTGTTTCATCACCGTCTGATAGCCAATCATCGAGAATGTCTCGGCATCCGGCAGGGCCAACGGCTCACGAAAGATCGCTTTGCGGGACTTGAAGCTGTTGATCACGATCACGAAGACCGGGAACAGCGCGATCAGGGTGTACAGGATCAGCGCGCCATGCATGGCGGCGATATTGAACGGGTTTCTGCGGGCTTTGTTCATCTTTAGGCCCTCAGAACTGATACCGGCGGATGCGGGTCTGGATCAGGAACAGATAGACGCAGACGCCAGTCAGGATGATCGCAAACATACCCGTCGCGATGGCCGAGCCCATATGCGGATCGCCAAGCTGCAGCTGGAACCCGAAGAAGGTGCGGTACATGAAGGTGCCCAGAATATCGGTCGAGAAATCGGGCCCCGCCAGCGCGCCTTGCGCAGCATAGATCAGGTCAAACGCGTTGAAATTCCCCACGAAGGTTAGGATCGAGATGATGCCGATCGACGGCAGGATCAGCGGCAGTTTGATCTTCCAGAAGGCGGCCATGCCAGTGATGCCCTCGACCTCGGCGGCCTCAAGGATTTCTTCGGGGATCGACAGCAGGGCAGCATAGATCAGCATCATCGGGATACCGACGAACTGCCAGACCGACACCAGCGCCAGGGTGGTCAGGGCATACTCCTCTTTCCCCAACCACGGAGCATAGAGGGATTTCAGGCCAACAGCGGCCAGCATGTCCGGCGCAATGCCCCAGATCGGCGACAGGATCAGTTTCCAGGCAAAGCCAACGATCACGAAAGACAGGATTGTCGGAATGAAGATGGCCGAGCGGTAGAAAGCGGCAAACCTCAGCCGCGGGTGGCTGAGCATGGCGGCCAGAGCGATGCCGATCGGGTTCTGCACCAGCATGTGAATGAAGAAAAACCAGAAGTTGTTACCTAACGCATTCCAGAACGCATCCGACCATAAGGGATCGCCGAACAGGGTACGGAAATTGTCCAGCCCGACAAAGACGCGGGATTGATCGACCTCGGTATAAAGCGCCAGCCGCAGCGTGTTGAAAAGCGGCAGGATCATCACGGCAGTGTAAACCAGCACGGCGGGCGCAAGGAACACCACTATGTGCCATTTGATCCGGCTGTTGCCCATCTTGTGCCTCGACTGTTCTGGGTGGGTCCGGCCCGAAGGCCGGACCCGTTGGTTTCGTGAGTGGTTATTGGTGCGGTGCGTACCAGGAGGCGAGGCCATCCTGCAGGCGCTGCCCCGCGTCCTCGGGGCTTTCTTCGCCCTTGATGACCTGAGCCGAGGCGTTCCAGGTCTCGTTCTCAAGGTTTGGCGTGCCGCGCGACAGGATCTGATAGGTCGAGCGGATGGTCGAGCCACACTCGCCACGCCAGCTTACGAACTCCTGCGCCAGCGGGTCGTCCATCGCGACGTCAAAGCTGGACAGCGAGAAGAAGCCGGGCAGGGCGTTGGCGTAGATGGTTGCGAACTCTTCCGAGCCGACCCAATCCAAGAAGGTGCGCGCAGCCTCTGCGTTGGGTGACGCGGCGTTCAAGCCGATAGCGATATCGGTGTGATCCGAGATATAGCACTCATCGCCCGCATTCTGGACCGGAGGCTTAAACGCACCCATTTCGAAATCGGCCAGATTGTTGAAACCGCTGATCTCCCAGCTGCCTGCCGGATAGACGGCTGCGCGGCCCAGAGTGAACAGGTTCTGGCTGTCCGGATAGGTCTGGGCTTCGAACCCGTCGCCCATGTACTCACCCCATTTCGCCAATTGGCGATAGGGTGCAACCCATGCCTCATCCGTCAGCTTCTGTGAGCCTTCGATCAGAGCCAGGCGGCCTTCTTCACCTTTCCAGTAGTTCGGGCCGATGTTGTTGTAGCCCATGGTGGCCGCTTCCCACTGGTCATTGGTGCCCATGGCCATTGGGATATAGGTGCCGTCCTCTTTGATCTTGTCGAGCGCGGCGAAGAACTCAGCCTCGGTTGTCGGGACTTCGATGCCCAGCTCGTTGAAGGCGTCTTTGTTGTAGATGAAACCGTGAATGACCGAGGCCATGGGAACACAGAAGGTCGCCGCGCCGTCATCAGTCTGCCACGCAGATTTCGCCACGTCCGAGAAATTGGCCATGCCGCCCAGATCCGACAGATTCGTCAGGTGACCGGCCTCATAAAGGCCAAGCGAAGTGTCGAACGGACGGCAGGTGATCAGGTCTCCGGCCGATCCGGCATCCAGTTTAGCATTCAGGGCCGCGTTGTATTCTGCAGGGGCCGAAGGCGTGAATCGAATCTTGATATCCGGGTTCTGCGCCTCAAAGGCAGGGATGATCTTTTCCTGCCACAAGGCCAGATCGTCATTGCGCCAGCTTTCGATGGTCAGAACCGTTTCGGCATAGGCGGCGCCTGCAAGGGCCGACGACGCCAGCAAAACGGCGCTTAGTGATACTTTCTTCATGGTCTTTTCTCCCTTGGTATTTTGTTTGGTTTTAAAGTTGTTTCAGTGCTGGGCGCAGGTGGCCATCGTATTGCGCCAAAAGCGCCTCGGCCCGCTCCGGGCTTTCGGCGCCTGCGGCCAGCAAGATCGCCTGTTTCACGTTGCCGGACGCGCGGGTCAGTGCATCACTGGCCTGCTCTAACGAGACCCCGGCGATTTTTCCAACGATCCCTTCGGCGCGTTGGCGCAGTTTATGGTTGTCGGCAATGACGTTCACCATCATCCCGTCGTGCACATGCCCAAGGCGAATGCCCATCAGCGTGGACATCATATTAAGAGCCACTTTCTGCGCCGTCGCGGCCCCAAGGCGCGTTGAGCCTGCAATGGGTTCGGGCGGCGTGTTCAGGTGGATAGCGCAGTCTGCGCAGGCGAACAGCGGTGCCTCTGCATTGTTGGCGATTCCGATGACTTTGGCACCCTGCGCGCGCGCACGGCGCGCAAATTGGACGGCATAGGGCGTGCTGCCACTGGCGGAAAGGGCGATTACAGCGTCACCCGGTTGTACCTTGGCCGCCGCAGTTTGCGCCGCAGTTTCATCATCTTCGGTATGACCGGGCATTGCTGCGCCCTGCGGTATCCCGCCTGCCATGCATATCGCCATGGTCTCAGGCGAAAGGCCGAATGTTCCGGACAACTCGGCCCCGTCCGCCAGCCCCATCAGGCCCGACGAACCGGCTGCAGCGTAGTAAATCTTGCCGCCCCGGCGCACAGTCTGCGTCAGAATGGCGGCTCCCTCTGAAAGGGCATCCAAGCAGCCGTCAAGCCCGCGCAATGCCGCCTTCTGTGCCTCAAGCAGATAGCCCAGGATGTCGGCATTTTGCCTCAGGTCGAGCCCTTCGACCTCGTCGCGCAGCATTTCCGTTTGCGGCAGCATTTGATTCCTCCCCAGATGAGAGTAATACCTATATAATACCTTTTGTCTACCTCTCCTTGGAAAAATATGCTAAAAACCCCTGATTTGGCCGATAATTCTCAGTTTCTATAAGCTGAGGTCTTTTTTTTCGGCAAAAGGTATTCTAAAGGTATCTATATGGATGAGTCCTTCCAATACCTGATTGCAATCGACGGCGGTGGCACAAAATGCCGGTTCGCGATGGTCACACCTGACGGTCGGGTCGAGGTGACATTGGGTAGTGCCAATGCCTTCTCGGATCGTCAGAAAGCGCTGCGTACCCTCGATGAGGGGCTGCAGGCCTTGGCCGATAAAGCGCAATTATCCCGAGCACATCTGGCCGAGATGCCGACCTATGCAGGGCTGGCTGGGGTGACGGATGCCGTTGCGGCGTCGGAGGTTGCGCGCAGTCTGCCCTCGCGGATTGTCGAAGTCGAAGATGACCGCAGATCGGCGGTTGTGGGCGCGTTGGGCGCGCAGGACGGTTCTGTGATCGGCGTTGGAACGGGATCCTTTCTGGCCCGTCAGGCCGATGGGCGAACGCAGTTTATTGGCGGCTACGGGGCTTTGATCGGCGATCAGGCCTCGGGCAATTGGTTAGGCGTTCAGCTACTGCAACGCGTTCTTTTGGCGATGGACGGCATTCAACCACACAGCACGCTGACCCTAACGATCAGCGCAGAGTATGACGACGATCCTATGCAAATCGTTGCGTTTGTTGGACAGGCGATCCCCTCTGATTTCGCAAGCCTCGCCCCCGAGATCATCGCGGCTGCGGCTGGTGGTGATCCCGTGGCGCAGGAACTGATGCAGGGCGGGGCCGACTATCTGGCGCAAGGGCTGCGTGCACTTGGTCACACCGATGGATCGCCTATCTGCATGATCGGCGGGGTCGCGCCGCACTATACGGACTATCTGCCGCCTCACATGCAGGCCTGCCTGACCGAGGCCAAGGGCTCGCCGCTTGACGGTGCCCTGATTTTGGCGCGTCACCTGGCCGAGCGGGCAAAGGTAGGAGCGGGATGATGAGCGACACGATCGAGACATTCCTGAAACCCGCCGATTGGCTGCAGGAGGCCACAGGCCCCCTTTACGTACGGCTGCGCAAGCGACTTGAGCAAAGCATCGAGGCTGGCGTTCTGGCCGAAAGCGCCCCGCTACCGGGCGAGCGTGAAATGGCCCATCTGACCGGCCTGTCCCGTGTTACCGTCCGGCGCGCGCTGCAGGATCTGGTCGAGCGTGGCATCATCGTGCAGCGTCAGGGCTCGGGCAGTTTCGTGGCGGACGGAACGCCTCGGGTCGAACAATCGCTGTCTCTGCTGACCTCTTTTACCGAAGACATGACCCGTCGGGGGCTGGATTCGACCAGCGAGTGGTTGGACCGGGGCATCCACACACCCTCACCGGAAGAGGTCATGGCGCTGGCCCTGTCCTCGGGCGAAGAGGTGGCGCGGTTGTCGCGTCTGCGCATGGCCAATGACAGGCCAATGGCGATTGAGCACGCGGCCCTGCCGGTCGATATCCTGCCGCATCCCGAAGGCGTAACATCCTCGCTCTATGAAGTGCTGGAACGTGATGGCAACCGCCCGGTACGCGCCATGCAGCGAATTTCAGCGATCAACCTTGAGGCCAACGATGCCGCCGTTCTGGGGGTCGAGCCGGGCGTGGCAGGGCTGCGGATCGTCCGGACCTCGTTCCTGTCCAATCGACGTGTGGTGGAATTCACCCGCTCTGTCTATCGCGGTGATGCCTATGATTTCGTGGCCGAACTGCGCCTTGCAAATAGCTAGGAAAGCCTATGCAACAACAGATCACCCGGATGCGCCGGGAAATCGACGAGATACCCGAAGTGGTCGAACGGCTGCTCAGCCGAGGTCAAAAGGACATCGCGTCCACCGCCGAGGTCGCCCGGACCCTTGATCCTGCCTTTCTGACAAGCGTGGCGCGGGGGTCGTCGGATCATGTCTGCACCTATCTCAAATACGCGTCGGAAATCCTGTTGGGCCTGCCGGTGGCCTCGGTTGGGCCTTCTGTCGCGTCGATCTACAACGCGCGGCTTCGGTTGCAAAACAGCCTATGTCTGGCCGTGTCCCAGTCCGGGCAAAGCCCGGATATCCTGGCGATGGTGCGCAGCGCGGATCGTGATGGCGCGCTGACCATCGGACTGACCAATGACGCGGCCTCTCCGCTGGCAGCATCCTGCGCCCATACGATTGATATACAGGCAGGCTCCGAACTAAGTGTGGCCGCGACCAAGACATTTGTGTCCTCGGCCGTGGCAGGCCTGTGGGTCTTGGCTGAATGGGCGCGGGATGAGGCGCTATTGGCGGCCATTCGCGATTTACCAGAACGGCTGGCGCAGGCTGCGCGTATTGACTGGCCTGAGGTACGGGCTGCGATTGGGGCGAACGCGTCGCTGTTCACCTTGGGGCGCGGGCAGGTGCTGGCCATGTCCAACGAGGCGGCTTTGAAGTTCAAAGAGACCTGCCAGTTGCATGCCGAAAGCTATTCTTCGGCCGAAGTGCTGCATGGGCCGGTCTCGATTGTCGAAGAAGGGTTTCCTGTCCTCAGCTTTGCTGCTGCCGATGCTGCGGAATCCGCGTTGTCCGAGGTCGCCGATGCGATCAGCGCCAAAGGGGCCCGCGTTTTTGCGACCACGACCAAGGTCAAATCTGCGTCGCCGGTCGAACATGTCCGCACGCTACACCCGCTGACCGACGCGCTGAGCCTGATCGTTTCGTTCTACTCCATGGTCGAGGTTTTCGCCGCCTCGCGCGGCATTGACCCGGATGCCCCCCGGCACCTCAAGAAGGTGACGGAGACGGTATGACGGAGACGACCCACGCCCTCATCGGAGCGGATATTCTGACGCCGGACGGCATCGTGAAAGACCACGCGCTGTTGCATCGGGGTGGGCGGGTTGATGGCGTCGTTCCCATGTCGGAACTTGGCTCTGGGCATGTGCCAGTCGCGCTGGAGGGTGGACTTCTCGCGCCGGGTTTCGTCGATCTGCAGGTCAATGGCGGCGGCGGGGTGATGTTCAACAACCAGCCGGATGTCGACGCGCTGCAGATCATGGCTGGGGCTCATGCGCAGATCGGGGCGACCTCGATCCTGCCGACCTTGATCACGGATTCGCCCGAGGTCACCGCAAACGCCATCTCAGCCGCGATTGAGGCCGTACGGCAAGGCGTTCCGGGGATCGTTGGCCTGCACCTGGAAGGCCCGCATCTGGCTGTCTCCCGCAAAGGCGCGCATGACGCTGCCTTTATCCGCCCGATGGAGGATGCGGATGTCGCGGCCCTGCTTGAGGCCGCCGCCCAATTGCCGGTGCTTATAGTGACACTGGCGCCCGAAAGCGTCACTAACGCCCAGATTGAAACACTGACGGCGGCCGGCGTATTGGTCTCCTTGGGGCATACCGATGCCAGTTATGAGGTCTGCGTTGCCGCCGCAAAGGCTGGTGCGCGCTGTGTGACGCATCTGTTCAACGCGCAAAGCCAGATGCAAGGACGCGCGCCGGGAACCGTTGGCGCGGCATTGGCCGAGGGAAAATTCTCGGCGGGTCTTATCGCGGACATGATCCATGTTCATCCCGCCATGATCCGCAATGCGTTGAATGCCAAGCTGGGACCCGGTGAGATTTTTCTGGTCAGCGATGCCATGGCGACGGCAGGGTCGGATATCCGCGTGTTTGAACTCAACGGCCGCGAAATTCTCCGCGACGACAACCGGCTGACGCTGGCCGACGGAACGCTGGCAGGCGCGCATCTGGAATTGCTGCAAGCGGCGCGGAATCTTACCGAGCAGGTCGGTGTGCCGTTTGAACAAGCCCTGCACATGACCAGCCTTGTGCCTGCGAATCTGATCGGCAATCGTCAGATCGGACGTTTGACCAGAGGCGCGCTGGCACATGTCTTGCATATCGGCCCTGAGGGGGACCTGCTGGCCGTCTGGCAGGACGGTCAGCAAATCCGCGGCTGAGGCTGTCGGTGGCACTGGTCTGCGCGCTTTGAAAATCGCCCATCTTGCGCTATCCTGAACCAGAGCAGTAATCAGGAAAAAACGGAATGCGTAAATGCATAGGCGGCGTCATGACCGCCGCATTGTGGGCATCCATGATGCAGGCAGGTTTAGCAGAAACTTCCAAAAGGTCAGAAAATCGACTTTTGGACAATACGATACAATTGGCCTCGGCGGATGTGGTGGTCTCCCTCCGGCCGGTGCCGCGACCTTCGGCTGAGGCCGTTCGGGTGTCGGTAGAAGGCAACGCCCGCTTTCAGGCATGGCTCGGCGCGTTTCAGCGGCGGGCGATGGCGCAGGGGATTACTCAGCAGACATTGGATCACGCATTGTCCGGGCTGAGTTATGACCAAAAGGTCATCAAGCGGGATCGCAATCAGGCCGAATTTTCAAAGCCGATCTGGGAATATCTGGACGCGGCTGTCTCGGACACACGCATCTCAAATGGTCGCGCGGCATTGGACCGGCATCGGAAAGTCCTGCTGCAGATCGAGGCGCAATATGGCGTCGAAAAAGAGGTCGTGACTGCCATTTGGGGCCTCGAGACTTCGTTCGGGTCGTATCGTGGCAGCAACCAGACGATCCGCTCGCTGGCGACTTTGGCCTTTGATGCCCGTCGTGCTTCGTTTTTCGAGACCCAGTTGATTGCCGCTTTGCGGATCATTCAGGCTGGGGATGTAAGTGCGGGTCGCATGGTGGGCAGCTGGGCTGGCGCAATGGGGCATACGCAATTCATGCCAACCTCGTATCTGGACCACGCAGTTGATTTCGATGGCGATGGGCGCCGTGATATCTGGTCTGAGGACCCGACCGACGCGCTGGCCTCGGCCGCCGCTTATCTGGCCCGACATGGGTGGACTAAGGGGCAACCTTGGGGTGTGGAGGTACGCCTGCCCGGGGGGTTCGACTATGCGACGGCTAAGAGGGATTACACTCTGACGCCGTCTGACTGGGCGGCACGTGGTGTGGTCGGGCTGGATGGCAAACCGGTGCGCGATCATGGCCGGGCGGCGATCTTGCTGCCTGCGGGCGGGCAGGGCGTTGCGCTGATGATCTTTGACAACTTCCGCGTGATCGAGGCGTATAACGGTGCGGATGCCTATGTGATCGGAATCGGCCACTTGTCGGATCGTTTGAGTGGAGATGCTGCGTTTCAGGCCAGTTGGCCGCGTGGTGACCGGGTGCTGAGTTTTACCGAGAAAAAGGAATTGCAAACGCGGTTGACGCAGGCCGGGTTTGATACCCAGGGCATAGATGGGCGCACCGGGCCGAATACGGTGAATGCAGTGCGGGCCTATCAGCTGGCTCAAGGACTGCTGCCAGATGGCTATGCGTCCATTCGTTTGCTTGAGCGGTTGAGGTAGAGGAGGGGGGCTCTGCCCCCGCCGCCTATCGGCGTCTCCCCCGGGATATTTTCAGCCAGATGAAGGGCGGATCAGGAGGCCGCCTTCATCAGGCCCTGCGCGATGATCTCGGCTTGCGCTTCGTCCAGAGACTTGTGGATGCGCACAAACATCTCGTCAATATCCGCCGTCGTCAGGATCAGAGGCGGAGAGATGATCATCCGGTCACCCACATGCCGCATGATCAGGTTGTTGGCAAAGCAGCGGTCGCGGCAGATATAGCCCACCGTGCCGGGGGCTGAGGCGAACTTGGCGCGGCTGGCTTTGTCCGGGGTCAGCGCGATCGACGCCATCATGCCGACAATCTTGGCCTCGCCCACCAGCGGGTGATCGGCCAGCGCCTCCCACTTCTGCTTCAGGTATGGGGCGGCGACGTCGCGGACATGCTCGACGATCTTTTCTTCTTCGAGGATGCGCAGATTCTCCAGAGCAACAGCAGCCGCGACCGGGTGGCCGGAATAGGTGTAGCCGTGGTTAAACTCCGTGCCGCCGATCACCTCGGCGATTTCGTCGTTGACGATTGACCCGCCGATGGGCGCATAGCCCGAGCTGAGGCCCTTGGCGATAGTCATGATATGAGGCTTGATGCCAACGGTCTGCGATCCGAACCAGTTGCCGGTGCGGCCAAAGCCACAGATCACTTCATCGGCGATCAGCAGGATATCGTATTTGTCGCAGATGCGCTGGATTTCGGGCCAGTAGGTATCGGGCGCGACGATCACGCCGCCTGCGCCCTGAACAGGCTCGGCGATGAAGGCCGCGACCCGGTCTTCGCCCAGTTCCAGAATGGCTTCTTCTAGTTCTCGCGCACGGGCGAGGCCGAACTCTTCGGGCGTCATGTCACCGCCTTCGGCCCACCAGTTGGGTTGATTGATATGGTGGATGTTCGGGATCGGAATACCGCCCTGTGCGTGCATGCCGGCCATTCCGCCCAACGAAGCGGAGCCCACTGACGAGCCATGATATGCATTGTGCCGGCTGATGATGATGTTCTTGTCGGGCTGGCCTTTTTCGGCCCAATAGGTGCGCACCAAGCGGATGTTGGTGTCGTTCGCCTCGGACCCGCCAGCGGCGAAGAATACGTGGTTCAGATCGCCCGGCGCAAGCTCGGCCAGTTTGTTGGCCAGTGCAATTGCGGGCACGTGGGTCGTTTTGAAGAAGGTGTTGTAGTAGGGAAGCTCGCGCATTTGGCGGGCGGCGGCGTCGGCCAGCTCATCGCGCCCGTAGCCGATATTCACGCACCACAGGCCGGCCATCGCGTCCAGGATCTGTTCGCCTTCGCTGTCTGTCAGATAGACGCCTTTGGCGCGGGTGATGACGCGCGCGCCTTCTTTCCCCAGCGCTCCGTTGGCAGAGAACGGGTGCATGTGGTGGGCGGCATCCAGCGCTTGCAATTCGGCGGTGGGCATGTGGTTTGTGATCGTGGACATCCGAAAGACTCCTGCAACGGTGGTTGCGAGTCACAATATGATCAAATTATTTCCTGTCAATCGAATCGGTGTTTTCTAGATGTCCGAGGCAGACTCGATCATCAGTTCCATGCCTTGCTCGATATCCTGAGCGGTCGCTTTCGCCACCTTTTCCGCATCCCCGGCACGCAGCCCTGCGATGATGTCCTTATGGCGATCAGGCAGGCTTTGAGTGCCGAAGCGACCGCAGACCACACGCAAGGATGGCCCGAATCGGAGCCACAGACGCTCGGCCAAATCGCTCAGAACGGGCGCATCGGCATGTGCATATAGCGTTTCGTGGAATCTGTGGTTGAGATGCAGGTAGCCATGAACGTCACCATCCGCGATCATCTGGTCCAATTGCTGGTCGATTGATTCCAGTTGATCAATGTCGCTGGCGGACATTTTGGCGGTGGATCGCCTTGAAAGCTCTGATTCTATGGCAATTCTGGCGAAGATCACTTGCTCAACATCACCGCTGGACAACAGGGGCACACTGACCCTGCGATTGCCCTGAAACACTAATGCGCCGTCCGAGATCAGACGACGAATCGCCTCACGCACGGGGGTCATGCCGACGCCGAGCGAATCAGTCAGGCCCTGAATGGTGACGGGCTGACCTGGGACCAGCTCGCCGAACATGATCATAGATTTGAGGGTGTGGTAGACCTGTTCGTGCGCGGGCCGTTTCCCGGCGTCAATATTGGGCTTAGGTGCCTTATTTTTGATCAAATCCAATTGGTTTGCCTTGTCTCGATGGGTGCCGACTTGCCGGGCTGTTGACCTTTTGGAACCATAGTTCAGAAAGTCGAAAAACGCAAAACTTGATCAAATCCAAAAAAACGGGACAATACCCACCATAATCGCAGGGAGAACAAAAATGATGTTCAAGACGCTGACACTGACAGCGGTTCTCGCATTGGGGACTTCGGCGGCCTTCGCCGAAGAGGTGCGAGTCTATAACTGGTCGGACTATATCGACGAGGAGCTTCTAACGAAGTTCGAGGAAGAGACAGGGCTGACCCTGATCTACGACGTGTTCGACAGCAACGAATTGCTGGAGACCAAGATGCTGGCCGGTGGCTCTGGCTATGATGTCGTGGTGCCCTCGGGTACATTCCTTCAGCGCCAGATCCAGGCCGGAGCATTCCGGGAACTGGATACGGCTCAGCTGTCCAATGCTGGCAACCTTTGGGATGTCATCCAGGAGCGTACTGCCGGATACGACCCGAACAATGCTTATTCGATCAACTACATGTGGGGCACCACGGGCATTGGTGTGAATGTCGGAAAGGTGAAAGAAGCGCTGGGGGATGACGTTGCGCTGAACAGCATGGATTTGGTGCTGAAACCCGAAAACATGGAGAAACTAGCCGAGTGCGGAGTGCATTTCCTGGATGCCCCCGCTGAAATGATCCCGATGACACTGCAATATCTGGGGGAGGACCCGGATAGCCATGACCCGGACGTCATCAAGAAGGTCGAGGAAGTTCTGACCGGCGTGCGCCCTTACATCCAGAAATTCCACAGTTCGGAATATATCAACGCGCTGGCCAATGGCGATATCTGCGTTGCAGTTGGTTGGTCGGGTGACATTCTGCAGGCCCGCGACCGTGCGGCCGAGGCCGACAACGGCGTTGAGATCGAATACCACCCCTTCGCAGAAGGCTCGCTGATGTGGTTCGACCAGATGGCTATTCCGGCGGACGCTCCGAACCCGGAAGGCGCGCATAAGTTCCTGAACTTCATCCTTGATGCCAACAACATGGCGGCGGCGTCGAACTATGTGTACTACGCCAACGGCAACAAGGCCTCGCAAGAGTTCCTTGAGGAAGACGTGATCGGTGATCCGGCGATCTATCCGGATGATGCGACGATGCAAAACCTCTACATCACGACACCTTACCCGGCAAAAACACAGCGGGTTGTGACCCGTATGTGGACCAAGATCAAATCGGGCACCTGATCCGATTTCGCGCAAGGCGGCGGGGATCGCCTTGCGCCCACTTCCAGATTGTCGAACGGGGGCCGTTTTGAACTCTGACGTCTTTGCGCCGTGGGATGACCCGCAGGCGAAACCCTTGATCCAATTCCAGAATGTTACCAAACGGTTTGGAGATTTCACGGCCATAGACAATCTGTCTCTGGACATTTTTGAGAAAGAATTCTTTGCCCTGCTCGGTCCGTCGGGTTGCGGCAAGACCACGATGATGCGCATGCTGGCGGGGTTCGAAACGCCGACCGAAGGGCACATCATTTTGGGCGGTCAGGACATTGACCCGATCCCGCCCAACAAACGCGCAGTGAACATGATGTTCCAGTCCTACGCGCTGTTTCCGCATCTCAGCATCTGGGAAAACATCGCCTTCGGTCTGCGTCGGGACAACATGCCCAAGCATGACCTTGAGGACCGGGTGGAAGAGATGCTGCGCCTGACCCGGCTCGAGCAATTTGCACGCCGTAAGCCACATCAGATCTCGGGCGGTCAACGGCAACGGGTCGCGCTGGCGCGGTCGCTGGCGAAGGCGCCTAAGCTGTTGCTCTTGGACGAACCTCTGGGTGCGTTGGACAAGAAACTGCGACAGGACACGCAGTTCGAACTGATGGATATTCAGGAGAAGACCGGCACGACTTTTGTGATCGTTACCCACGATCAGGAGGAAGCCATGACCGTCGCCAGCCGCGTGGCGGTAATGGATCAAGGTCGCTTGATGCAGGTCGCCACGCCCGATCGCATCTATGAAAACCCGAACTCGGTCTATGTTGCTGACTTTATCGGCGACGTAAACATCATCGAAGGCCACGCCACTGCGAATGGTGAGGAAACCTATCGGATCGACTGGGCCGAAGGGCAGGCTCCGCTGACGGCAACCTCGGCGAACGGCTTCTCGGAGGGTCAGGCCTGCCATCTGGCGATCCGGCCCGAGAAGGTGACGATCTCAACCGACCGCCCTGCCGAGGCAATCAATGCCGTGCAGGGCAAGGTGTTGGATATCGCTTATCTGGGCAACCTCTCGACCTATCATGTCGAGCTGCCGAACGGCACGATCATCAAGGCGCAAACGGCCAATACCCGCCGCATCTCGCGTCGGTCATTCACATGGGAAGACCCGGTCTGGCTGTCTTGGACAGCGACGGCTGCGGTCCTGTTGGCAAGCTGATGCGCCGCGCGCTGCTGATCGCAGTTCCTTATGTCTGGCTGTTGGCGCTGTTTCTGGTGCCGTTTTTCATTGTCCTGAAAATCTCACTCTCGGACACGGAACTGGCGATCCCGCCCTACACGCCGACCTTGGACCTGTCGCAGGGTTGGGCCGGGATCAAGGATTTCTTCAGCCAGCTGGATTTTGAGAATTTCGTCTGGTTGACCGAGGATGACCTGTATTGGAAGGCCTACCTCTCCAGCCTGAAGATCGCCCTGATCTCAACCTTTCTCACGCTGCTGGTGGGATATCCGATTGCCTATGGCATGGCGCGCGCGCCTGCTGAGTGGCGCCCGACACTGATGATGTTGGTGATCCTGCCGTTCTGGACCTCGTTCCTGATCCGCGTTTACGCTTGGATGGGTATCTTGTCGAACGAAGGGTATCTGAACCAGCTCTTGCTGTGGACGGGTATCATCTCGACCCCGCTGACGATTCTGAACACCAACACGGCGGTATATATCGGCATCGTTTACACCTATCTGCCGTTCATGATCCTGCCGATCTATTCGTCGTTGGAGCGCATGGACGAGTCACTGATCGAAGCCGCCGAGGATCTTGGATGCTCGCGCCTTCAGGCCTTCTGGCTGGTGACGATCCCCTTGTCGCGCCCCGGCATCATTGCGGGCTGTTTCCTTGTCATGATCCCGGTGATCGGTGAGTTCGTGATCCCCTCACTTCTGGGCGGCTCGGGCACCCTGATGATCGGCAAGGTCCTGTGGGAGGAGTTCTTCTCAAACCGTGACTGGCCGGTCGCAAGCGCGGTGGCGGTGGTTCTGCTGCTGATCCTCGTGGTGCCGATTGTGCTGTTCCAGCGCAATCAGCAGAAACAGGCGGAGGCTGAGAAATGAACAGATTAAGCTGGTTCAACACGGTTTCCCTGACACTGGGGTTCGCGTTCCTGTACATCCCGATGATCATCCTGATCATCTTCAGTTTCAACGAAAGCAAACTGGTCACTGTCTGGGCTGGGTTCTCGACCAAATGGTACGGAGAGTTGGCCCAGAACGAAGCGTTTCTGGACGCGGCATGGGTGACGATCCGGGTGGCGGTGTTCTCATCGACGCTGGCAACCATTCTGGGTACCGCCGCGGCCTATGTCCTCGTTCGCGGAGGGCGCTTCTTTGGCCGCACCCTGTTCTCGGGAATGATCTATGCGCCGCTGGTCATGCCAGAGGTGATCACAGGTCTTTCGCTGTTGCTACTCTTCATCGGCATCGGATTGGACCGGGGGATTCTGACCATCGTTCTGGCCCATACGACCTTTTCGATGTGCTTTGTGTCGGTGGTTGTCTCCTCGCGTCTTGTGACCTTTGACCAGTCGCTGGAAGAGGCCGCCTTGGACCTTGGCTGCTCGCCCGCGCAAGCGTTTCGTCTGGTGACCCTGCCGATCATCGCACCGGCGGTGATCTCAGGCTGGCTGCTGGCGTTTACTCTGTCTCTGGATGATCTGGTGATCGCGTCCTTTACTTCGGGTCCGTCTGCCACGACCTTGCCGATCAAGATTTTCTCGGCCGTGCGGCTTGGTGTCAGCCCTGAGATTAACGCGCTGTCGACTCTCATGATCGCGGTTGTGACTATCGGCGTCATCACCGCCTCATTGGTCACCAAGCGTGCCATGATGCGGCAAAAGCAGGATGAGATGGCCGCCGTGCGCGCCGAATGAAGCGGATATTTCCAGACTACACCTATGGCGATGGGCCAAGGCAGGGGTGCTGGTGGGATGAAACTATAGCCGCCCCCGACTGGCCCGAGCAGCAGGGTGATTTGCAGGTTAATGTTGCCATCATCGGCGGCGGCTTCACCGGAGCTTCGGCCGCGCTGCATCTGGCGGATGCCGCCGTGTCCGTCGCTGTGTGTGAAGCCGAAACACCCGGTTGGGGGGCTTCAGGACGCAATGGTGGGTTCTGCTGTTTGGGGGGATCAAAACTCAGCTACAAGGCCATGTGTCGTCGCTATGGTGAAGCTTCCGCGCAAGCCTATTCCGAAGCTGAAAGCGACGCGGTGCAACTCGTCGCAAGCCTTCTGGACCGCTATGGGATCGACGTGGATCGGCATTCAAAAGGTGAGACGCAACTGGCCCATTCCCGCCGCGCGATGGAGGCGCTGAGGCGCAAGGCCGAAGATCAAGGCATACTGCATGAAGCTACCGATCTACCCGGTCTAGGCCTGAACGGGCCGTTCCATGGTGGGTACACGACACCTGTCGGCTTCGGCCTCAATCCCCGGAAATACCTTTTTGGTTTAACCCAAGCCGCGCAGGCGCAAGGCGCAATGTTTTTTCAGAACAGCCCCGTTCTGAGCATTGAGAAGACCGCGTCAGGCTTTGCTGTTCAAACACCAAAGGGCCAAATCCGAGCCGACAAAGTGTTGGTCTGCACCAATGGGTACTCCAGCGAAGATATCCCGCCTTGGATGTCGGCTCGTTACATGCCTGCCCAATCCACGGTGCTGGTCACTCGTCCTCTGACGCCGGGCGAGAAGGAGGCGCAGGGTTGGACCTCGGATCAGATGTCCTACGATACGCGCAATCTCTTGCACTATTTCCGCCTGATGCCGGACGGTCGGTTCCTGTTTGGCATGCGGGGCGGGCTGCTGTCCTCACCCAAATCCGAGGCAGCGATCCGCACGCAAGTGCAGTGCGACTTCAAGCACATGTTCCCGGCGTGGGCCGAGGTAGACGTCACTCATATCTGGTCGGGCATGGTGTGCATGTCGCGCGATCTGGTGCCCTTTGTCGGGCCGGTTCCGGGGCAGGCAGGGATGTTTGCGGGCTTTGCCTATCATGGCAACGGGGTCGCCATGGGCACCTATAGCGGCCGGGCCCTGGGGCGGTTGGCGCTGGGTCAGACCAGCGAATTGCCAAAGGTTGTGTCCGAGACCGCCCGGCGCTTTCCTTTGGGCTGGTGGCGGCGCGCCCTGATGCCGCCCGCCTATGCCGCTATGGGGTTGGCCGATCTGTGATCCACTGCAAAAGGCTTTGCAGAAACAACCCATCGGCGCTTGAGGCCTGCGTGAAAATACTGGAACGTGTGGAAGACCCCATGAAACCCGACCGGAGGGCAGAGGATGAAAAATGGCGGTGTTCACTACCACTCAATCTGGCGCGACGCTGAAAGCGGCGAGGTCAGGATCATCGACCAGCGCTGGCTGCCGCATGATTTCCGGATCGCCACCCTGTCCTCTCTGGCCGAGTTTGAGGCCGCAATCCGCGAGATGTGGGTGCGTGGGGCGCCTCTGATCGGGGCGACCGCTGCCTATGGTATGGCGGATGCGATGTCTCGGGACCCGTCTGATCAGAGTTTTGAACATTCAGCCTCGGTTCTGAACGCGACCCGGCCAACGGCGGTAAACCTGAATTGGGCGTTGCAGCGCTGCCGGGAGGCCCTGCTGCCTCTGCCAATTGATCAGCGCGCCGCTGCGGCCTGGGCGCTGGCGGATGATATCTGCGAAGAGGATATCGAGATCAATCGCCGGATCGGAGAACATGGGCTTGCTTTGATCCGCGACATCGCCGCCCGCAAACCCTCAGGTGAGCCGGTGCGATTGTTGACCCATTGCAATGGCGGGTGGCTGGCCACCGTGGATTGGGGCACTGCGACCAGCCCGATGTATCAGGCGCATAACGCTGGCTTGCCGATCCATGTCTGGGTTGATGAAACGCGACCTCGGAACCAAGGGGCATTGACCGCTTGGGAGCTGGGCGAACATGGCATCAGCCATCAATACATCGTCGACAACGCAGGCGGTCACCTGATGCAGCATGGTCTAGTAGATCTGGTGATCACCGGGACGGATCGAACAACCTCGACCGGTGATGTTTGCAACAAGATTGGCACCTATATGAAAGCCCTGGCCGCGCATGACAACAATGTGCCGTTTTATGTGGCCTTGCCCTCACCCACCATCGATTGGACGCTGCGGGACGGGGTCGCCGAAATCCCGATCGAGGACCGACCGGACCGCGAAATCTCGCATGTGTTTGGCATGACAGAGGAGGGCATTGGAGAGGTCTGTGTCGTCCCCGATGGCTCGGCTGTGGGCAACCCGGCCTTTGATGTTACGCCGAACCGTCTGGTCACCGGCTTGATCACCGAACGGGGCGTCTGCGAAGCCAGCGCCGAAGGTCTGGCAGCCATGTTCCCCGAAAAGGTTGGCCAAGCCGCCTGAGCGCAGAACGACAAGGATACAAAAAACATGATCGAAAACATGTACAAGGCGCAGGCCGCCGCAGACTGGCGTGCGGCTGCCGGGGCCGATCCGGCGGATCAGGAATTGGCAGAGCGGGTCTACACTTCGCGCCTCATCGGTCAGAACCCGGATCTGCTGATGCATGGCGGGGGTAATACCTCGGTCAAGCTAGAGCGCCCCGATCTGTTCGGCGAGATGCGGCCGGTTCTGCACGTCAAAGGCTCGGGCTGGGATCTGGACACGATCGAAGCGCCCGGACTGCCCGGTGTCTGGCAAGAGCCACTGTTGAAGCTACGCACACTCGATAAGTTGTCGGATGAAGACATGGTGAACTATCAGCGCTCAAGCCTGCTGAATTCGGCCTCGCCCAACCCGTCAGTGGAAACGCTGCTGCATGCCTTCCTGCCACACAAATACGTCGATCACACCCACGCGACGCCGTTTCTGATCCTCGCCGACTTGCCCAATGCCGAGGAGGTCTGTCGCGAGATTTTCGGCGACCGGCTGGGGATCGTGCCTTACATCATGCCCGGTTTTAGCCTCGCGAAAGCAGCGGCGGATGTGTACGACGCCAACCCTGATGTTGAAGGGCTGCTGCTCCTTAAACATGGTCATTTCGCCTTTGGCGCCACCGCGCAGGAAAGCTATGACAAGATCGTTCAGCATACCAATGAGGTCGCGGACTATCTGAGCCTGACCGAACTGACGCCAATTGGTGAACGTCTGCCTGCCAACGGGCTGGAAATGTTGCCCGTCTTGCGCGGTGTGATCGCCGAGGTCACGGCGGATCGGGACGGCGCGATGCCCGTTTTCGATCTGAGAAATGGCCTCGCGACACATGCGTTTATGGCGCGCGCCG
Organism: Ruegeria sp. BG3; assembly: GCF_056538485.1. Taxonomy (NCBI): domain Bacteria; kingdom Pseudomonadati; phylum Pseudomonadota; class Alphaproteobacteria; order Rhodobacterales; family Roseobacteraceae; genus Ruegeria; species Ruegeria sp. BG3. Next base: position 102,450 of record NZ_JBQFTE010000009.1, read on the forward strand.
ATGCGGACGCGCTGGCGACTCGCGGCATGGCCTCACCGGATCACGTTCTGCGCACCAAGGGTTGGCCGCTGGTGCTGAAACAGGCGGACCTAACCGACCGAGAGAGCATCAAGGCCAAGGTCGAAGCCTTCGCTGTGGATTACCGCGCCTATTTCGACCGTCAGGCCCCTCAGGCCGCGGAACCCAAGACCATGCTGACCCCTGATCCCAAACATGCGTGGATCGAAGGGATCGGTGTGCTGGGGATTGGGGTGAACGCCAAGGCGGCCTCAGCCTCGGCTGATCTTGCTGAACAGAACATCCGCGTGCGCGCGGTCGCAGAAGATGCGGGCGGGTTCTATCCCATCGGTGAAAAGGACATGTTCGATTGCGAATATTGGTCGTTGGAGCAAGCAAAGTTGGGCAAAGGCACCTCTCCGCCGTTTCAGGGCCGGGTCGTCATGGTGACCGGAGGGGCAGGCGCTATTGGTCTGGCAACCGCCAAAGCCTTTGCCGCCAAGGGCGCGAATGTCGTTCTGGTGGATCGGGATCAGGAGGCGCTGGATGCGGCCCTATCCCAGTTGGGTCGCTGGCACGCGGCCTGCGCGCTCGACATCACGCAAGCTGACGCTGCCGATACAGCGATGGCGGCTGCAGTTGCGGCCTTCGGGGGGCTGGATATTCTGGTGTCGAATGCGGGCACGGCCACCGGTGGCGCTCTGGTTGAGCTGGAGGATGACGCCTTCCGCGCGGCTTTCGAGTTGAACTTTTTCGCGCATAAGGCCTTTGCTACCGCCGCTGCCAAGCTGATGCAGGATCAGGGGCGTGGTGGACAGATCCTGTTCAACATCTCGAAACAGGCGGTCAATCCCGGTCGCAACCTGGGCGCCTATGGAACCCCCAAAGCCGCCACGATGTTCCTGATGCGGCAACTGGCGCTGGAACTGGCGGGGTCTGGTATTCGGGTCAACGGGGTCAATGCTGACAAGATACGATCGGGCCTGCTGACGGATGCGTTCATCAGGGAACGCGCCGCCGCGCGAGGTGTTAGCGAAGAGGTCTATATGGGCGGCAACCTTCTGGGCCGTGAGGTCGAGGCGCATCATGTCGCCGAAGGCTTTGTCAATCTTGCCTTGATGGAGCGTACCACGGGACACGTCATCACGGTCGACGGTGGCAACACCGAAGCCGAGCTGCGCTAGCTTCGCCCCCTGAAAACACCTGCGCGCGACCGATGAATGGCCGCGCGCAGGAAAAACGTGTCAAATGCGGCGTTAGAAATGCGCCGATTGAGTGGCCGGGTTTTTCGCAACCGGAGGGGCGAACTTGGTCAGGTCGATCCCTTCAACCGAGGCTTTGTATTCCTCGATCGTGGGTGTCCGGCCCAGAATGGCCGACAGGACAACAACCGGGGTCGAGGCCAGCAGCGATTCACCCTTCTTGTCCGGCGCATCTGCCACGACGCGGCCCTGGAACAGGCGGGTCGAGGTGGCCAGAACCGTGTCGCCCTTGGCGGCCTTTTCCTGGTTGCCCATGCACAGGTTACAGCCGGGACGTTCGAGATACAGAATGTTCTCGTACTCAGTCCGCGCCTTTTCTTTCGGGAACAGGTCGTCGAATTCAAAGCCTGAGTACTTCTCAAGTACTTCCCAGTCGCCCTCTTTCTTCAACTCGTCGATGATGTTGTAGGTCGGGGCTGCGACGACCAGTGGGGCCTGGAACTCGACCTTGCCGGTTTCCTTTTCAAGGTTCTTCAGCATCTGGGCCACGATCTTGATGTCGCCCTTATGCACCATACACGAGCCGACAAAGCCCAGATCCACATGCTTTTCGGCATTGTAGTACGAGATCGGGCGGATCGTATCGTGGGTATAGCGCTTGGAGACATCGGCGTTGTGGACATCCGGGTCGGCGATCATCGGTTCAACGATCTGGTCCAGATCAACTACTACCTCGGCGAAGTATTTCGCGTTGTTATCCGGGCGCAGCGCTGGCTTTTCGCCGGACTTGATTTCGGCAATGCGAGCGTCGGCGATGTTGATCAGCTTTTGCAGCATGCCGTTCTCATGCTCCATGCCTTTGTCGATCATGATCTGGATGCGCGACTTGGCCAGCTCCAGCGAGCCGATCAGGGTCTCGTCGTTCGAGATACAGACTGAGGCTTTGGCCTTCATCTCGGCAGTCCAGTCGGTGAATGTGAACGCCTGGTCGGCCAGTAGCGTGCCGATGTGCACTTCGATCACGCGGCCTTGGAACACGTTGTCGCCGTGCTGTTCCAGCATCTGCGCCTGGGTCGCATGCACCACGTCGCGGAAATCCATATGCTCGGCCATCGTGCCCTTGAAGGTCACTTTGACCGATTCAGGGATCGGCATCGAGGCCTCACCCGTGGCCAGCGCCAGCGCCACGGTACCCGAGTCGGCCCCGAAGGCCACGCCTTTGGACATGCGGGTGTGGCTGTCGCCGCCGATGATGACCGACCAGTCATCCACGGTGATGTCGTTCAGCACCTTGTGGATCACGTCGGTCATCGAATGATAGACGCCTTTCGGGTCACGCCCGGTGACGAGGCCGAAGTCATTCATGAACTTCATCAGGCGGGGGGTGTTGGCTTGCGCCTTGAGGTCCCAGACCGAGGCCGTGTGACAGCCGGACTGATACGCCCCATCGACGATGGGTGAGACAACCGTTGCCGCCATCGACTCAAGCTCTTGCATGGTCATCAGGCCGGTTGTGTCTTGTGAGCCGACGATGTTGACCTTGACGCGCACGTCCGACCCGGCATGCAGGGTCTTGCCGGGTGTGGTCCCAACGGCGTTCTTGTTGAAGATCTTTTCAACCGCTGTCAGGCCCTGGCCCTCGTGGCTGATTTCCTTCGACGGAGCAAAGACCAGCGGTGCCTCAACACCCAGTGCTTCGGCCGCGAATGTCTGCAGTTTCTTGCCAAAGACGATGGCGTAGGAACCGCCTGCCTTCATGAATTCAACTTTTTGCGGTGTGAAGGACGAGGTCACGTCGACCAGCTCTTCCCCGTTTTCGCTCAGCAGTTTGTGGTCTTTGGTGTTGATCTTCAGAACCGTACCGGTGGAGACCGAGTACTTCTCTTCCAGGATCGGGTTGCCGTCATTGTTGAGGATTGCGTTGCCATCCTCATCGACCTTTTTGACCCAGTTCTTCAGGTCCAGCCCGATGCCGCCGGTCACGCCGACGGTGGTCAGGAAGATCGGAGAAATGCCGTTGGTGCCTGCGACGATGGGGGCGTAGTTGACGAAAGGCACATAAGGGCTGGCTTGTTTGCCGGTCCACAAGGCCACGTTGTTCACACCCGACATACGGGACGAGCCCACACCCATGGTGCCTTTTTCAGCGATCAGCATGACGCGCTTGCCGGGATGCTTCAGCTTGAGCGCTTCGATCTCTTGTTGCGCGGCCTCGGAGATCAGGCATTTACCGTGCAATTCGCGGTCCGCGCGCGAGTGTGCCTGATTGCCGGGCGACAGCAGGTCGGTTGAGATGTCACCTTCGGCGGCGACATAGGTGACGACTTCGATCTCTTCGTCGATGTCGGGCAGTTTGGTGAAGAACTCGGCCTTGGCGTAGCTTTCAAGGATGTCTTTCGCCACCGCATTGCCAGCATCGAGCGCAGCTTTCAGCCGGTCGGTATCCGCGTCATACAGGAAGACCTGCGTTTTCAGAACCTCAGCCGCCTTGCCCGCAATCGCTGCATCGTCGCCCAATGCCAGATCCAGCAGTACCTTGACCGAGGGGCCGCCTTTCATGTGCGACAGCAGGTCGAACGCGAAATCCTGCGAGATTTCTTCGACATCGGCCTGACCCAGAATGATCTCTTTCAGAAACGCCGCCTTCTCACCTGCGGCGCTGGTTGTGCCGGGCAGGGTGTTGTAGATGAAGAAGTGCAGCGAGTCCGCGCGGTGTTCATTCTGAGCGTCGCGGATCTGGTCAATGATCTCTTTTGTCAGGGCACCGTCATCGACGGGTTTGGGGTTCAACCCCTGCTCTTTGCGTGTTTCGATCTCGGCAAGGTAATCAGTATACAGGCTCATGGCTATCCCGACGTATTGGCGTTAGAAGGTGCTTGAGGTCCCGGTTTCAGACATGGATCTGACGCCCGGGCATACTCTTTGTATGCGGCGGTATACTAAATCAGCAGGGATTGCAAGTTGCGATACTGGGACAGGTTGCCCCAGGCGCGATGTGTTATTCCCGGAATGCTCGCGTGAAGTAGTCGGTCAGCGGCTTGGTCAGGTAGGACAGCGGAGTGCGCTCGTCTGTTTTGATCATCGCCTCGACCGGCATGCCTGGCAGCAGAGTTTGACCGTTGAGGCGATCCAGTTGACCGTCATCGGGGACCAGCTCGGCCCGGTAGAAGGTAAAGCCTGTGCCCTCGTCAGTGAATGTGTCCGCTGAGACATTGATAACATGGCCATCAAGTTCCGGGGTTTCCCGCTGGTTGAAGCTGGGAAAGCGCAGGGCGACTTCTTGCCCACGAAACAGCTGGTCCACATGGATCGCATCGACCTTGGCTGCCACAAGAAGCGGCGTATCCTGAGGCACCACATACATCATCTGTTCAGCTGGCTGGATGACCGACTGCAGGGCGAAAACCTGACTGTCATAAACGGTTCCCGAAACGGGCGCGCGAATATCCAGACGCGAGAGGCGCTCGGTCAGCGACAGGCGCCGTTCAGCAAGCTCGGCGATGCGCGTCTGTGCGTCACGCAGCGTAGTGATCGCTTCTTCGCGGCGGGTTGCGTTCAGCTCCAATATCTGGATTTCGGTCGATGCAATCTGTCCTTTAAGCCGGGCGATGGTCGCCTCGAGCCGCCCGATGGCGCCGGTCAAATTGGCCTCTTCCCGTTGCAAGGCCGATACGCGGCTGGCCTGTGTCAGGCCGCGCTGCAACAGGCTTTCCTGATCCTTGAGCTCTTCGCTGATCAGCTCCACTTGCTTTTGGGCGGCGGTCAACTGTGCCTGTGTGCCGTCGATTTCGTTTTCGATCTGGGTTTTCTGACGGGTCAATTGCTCGGTCTGTTGGGTCAAAGTCTCGTTGCGAGCGTCAAACAGGCGCTGCTGACCTGCGATCAGATCGTCTGGGATGTTTTCGCGTTGCTGCAACTCGCGCAGCTTTGCCGCCAACTCCTCGGAGGTGGCCCCATCGCGTTCCGCTTCCAACCGAGCCTGACGGCTGAGCAGTTCGAACAATTGCGTCTCGACCACGGTCTTTTCCGAAGCCAGAAACGTATCGTCCAGACGCAGCAACAGATCGCCGCTTTCCACGAGATCCCCGTCGCGCACAAAAATCTCGCCGACGACCCCGCCATCGGGATGCTCGACCACCTGACGGTTGCTTTGCACCTCGATCACACCCTGTGAGATGATCGCACCGGCCAGTTGGGTCCGAACGCTCCAGATGCCGATGCCCACAACAAGGATGAGCAGCGCAACAAAGCCCACAGTTGCAGGGAAGGTTATGCGCCAACTGCGGCGCGCAGGAGGGTTGCTCATTTCTCACCCACTTTATTGAGGTGTCGTTTGATCGCACCGGCATTCTGAACCATCGAACCCAGAACTTCGTCCCGGCTGCCTGCTTTGACGATCTGGCCTTTCTCGACCACGATCAGGTCATCACATTCGGAAATCGCCTGCGGGCGGTGCGTCATGATGATTGCGGCCTTGCCGCTTTTCTTGAGGCTGCGCACCGCGCGGTTCAGCGCTTCTGTGCCGTCGGCGTCCAAGGCCGAGTTCGGTTCGTCCAGGATCAGCAGCACAGGATCACCATAGAGCGCTCGGGCAAGCGCGATCCGTTGTTTCTGACCGCCGGACAGCTGGCTGTCATTGCCTTCCAGGAAAGTGTCATAACCCTTCTCCAAAGACATGATCAGCTCATGTGCGTTTGCCTTCTTGGCGGCGGCGACAACAGCGGCGTCATCAGGTTGTTGCGACATCCGGGCGATGTTCTCTGTCACGGTTCCGTTGAACAGCGTGACCTGTTGCGGCAGATAGCCGATGTAGTGGCCCAGATCATCTGCAGCATATTGATCCAGTGTCGCGCCACCCAAGCGAATTTCACCCGCTGCGGGGGTCAGCAAGCCCAAAAGCGCCTTGGCCAGAGTCGTCTTGCCCGAGCCACTTTTGCCGATCACACCCAGCGCCTTGCCGGGTTCCAATAGCAGCGAGGCATTGCGCAGGGTTGGCTTTTGAACGCCGGGCGGAATGACCGTCAGACCTTTTGCGACGAGACGCGCCTCGGGCACGGGCAACTTGGTCTTGGTCTGCTCGGGAGGGGTTTCATCGAGGAAGGTGCCAAGACGAGACCATGCGGTTCGCGCGTTTTCGATCAGCCCCCATTGGCCCACCGCCATTTCCACAGGTGCCAAAGCGCGGCCCAGCAAGATCGAACCGGCGATCATGGCCCCGGCTGTCATCTCGTTGCGCAACACCAGCCAAGCGCCAAGCGCCAACATCGCGGATTGCAGGAACAGGCGCAGCGATTTGGTCAAAGACGTGAAACTACCGGTCCAGTCGCTGGCCGATATGCTCTGTGACAAGGCGTTGCTACGCTGTGACAACCAGCGCTGTGCGACGTCGCCCTGCATGCCCTGCGACCGCACTACCTCGGCGGCTTGCCGCGCTTGTTCCGCAAAGGCATTGGCCCGGCCCGAGGCAACCTGTGCCTCGGCCACCTTCTGTTTGGTCAAGATCTGGTTGAGCAATGCGATGACGATCAGCAAGCTACCACCAGCAACCGCCAGCCAGCCGAGCAAGGGGTGAAACAGGAAGATCGCAGCCAGGAAAACGGGCGTCCACGGGATATCCATGACGGCGAGGAAAACAGGCGACGCGCAAAGCGACCGAACGGCCTCCAGATCGCGCAACGCCGTTGCCGGGGCCGAACGCACCTGTGGATACAGTGCGCGCCGAATGGTTCCGTCAAAAACCCTCTCGTCCAGTGAGGATTGGAATTTGGCCCCGAACCGCGCCACAATCCGGCCGCGCGCGTAGTCCAGCATGGCCATCAAGCCGTATAGTAGCCCCACCAGGAGAAACAGCGCCGTAAGCGTCTCGACCGAGCGCGAACTGAGAACCCGGTCATAGACCTGCAGCATGAACAGCGGCCCGGTCAGCATCAGCAGGTTGACGAAGATGCTGAATAGAAACGCGACACCCAGAAACGATACGCTCTGGTTGCGCACGCTCTGAAGCTCTCGCCTCGGGTTGGGCGGTTTGCGGTTTGTCTGTTTCAAATCAATGTCCCCGACACGATGTCCAGCCTGATGCGGCTACGTTTTTTTACCGCGAACCGAGTCTCGAAGAAAGAGTTAGGGTATGCAACTCGATCGTCAAAGGACCAGCGAAATCCGGCCAAACGGCTAAAATCTGGCAGGTTCCCCTCGGGTCCAGCACCCCAATTAGGCATTGCAAGTTTCAGAATGATTTGGATTATCAAGGGCACGTTGATCGCGCTTCGTCGATCACCCGCCATCCGTGCGGGTTAAAAAAGAATTGGGGAGATTACAATGAGAGTGAAACACTTGCTGGTCGCAGCCAGTGCCATGGCCCTTTTGGCTGGTACTGCCTCTGCGGAAACGCTGCGCTGGGCACGCGCGGGCGACTCGCTTACGATGGACCCGCATGCGCAGAACGAGGGTCCGACCTCGGCCATGGCGCATCAGATCATGGAAACGCTGGTGATGCGCGACCATTCCGGGGCGCTTGTGCCGTCGCTGGCGACGGAATGGGCCCCGTCCGAGGAAAACCCGAATGTCTGGGTGTTCAAACTGCGTGAAGGCGTGACTTTCCATGACGGCGCCGAGTTCGACAGCGAAGACGTTGTCTTTTCGCTCAACCGCGCGATGACGCCGGATTCGGACTACAAAGAGCTGCTCGCCTCGGTCAAAGAGGTGCGCGCGCCGGACAAATACACGGTCGAGATCGAAACCGACGGTCCGAACCCGATCATGCCCAATAACCTGACCAACATGTTCATGATGGACAAGGCTTGGGCCGAGGCGAATAACGCCGTGAAGGTGCAGGACTATGAAGGGGGCGAGGATACATTCGCCGCCAAGAACGCAAACGGTACTGGCCCGTACAAGCTGGTCAGCCGTGAACCGGACGTGAAAACCGTCCTGACCGCGAACGAGAACTACTGGGGTAAGGATGAGTTCCCCTTGGAAGTGACCGAGATCATCTATACCCCGATCCAGAACGCCGCGACCCGAGTTGCTGCACTGCTATCGGGTGAGGTCGACTTCATTCAGGACGTCCCCGTTCAGGATCTGGCCCGTGTTGCGGATACCGATGGTCTGGATGTGCGAACGGCGCCTCAGAACCGCGTGATCTTCTTCGGCATGAACATGGGTGATGCGGATCTGGGCTCGGACAATGTGGACGGGAAGAACCCGTTGGCAGACGTACGCGTGCGTCAGGCGATGTCCAAGGCAATCAACCGGGATGCCATCAAGCAGGTCGTTATGCGTGGCCAGTCGGCCCCTGCTGGCATGATCGCACCGCCTTTCGTGAACGGTTGGGATGAGGGCATGGACAGCTCCTCCACGACCGATATCGAAGGCGCCAAGGCCCTGATGGCCGAGGCTGGATATCCGGATGGGTTCTCCATCACGCTGAACTGCCCCAATGACCGCTATGTCAACGACGAAGCGATCTGTCAGGCTGCCGTCGGCATGCTGGCGCAGATTGGTGTCACGGTGAATCTGGATGCCAAACCCAAGGCGCAGCATTTCCCGCTGCTCTCGAACCTCGAGACCGACTTCTACATGCTGGGCTGGGGCGTTCCGACCTACGACTCCGAGTATATCTTCAACTTCCTGGTTCACACCAAGGGTGAGAAATACGGCTCGTGGAATGCGACCCGGTACAACAACCCGGATCTGGACGCCAAGATCCAGGGGCTGGCCTCTGAAACGGACCTTCCGAAGCGTGACGCGCAGATCGCCGAGATCTGGCAGGTTGTGCAGGACGATCAACTGTATATCCCGATTCACCATCAGGTGCTGAACTGGGGTATGAAGTCGAATGTCGGCACAATCGTTGAGCCGGAAGATTCGCCGAAGATCAAATACTTTACCATGAACTAAGGTTCAGGGTGCAAGACAGGGCAGGGCGCGGACCAGCGCCCTGTCATTTGGTGTTTCACGACTGTTCACCTAAAACAGAGAGGTATCGCCATGACCTTCAAGGCAACGGCCATCGGTTTGGCCTTTTTGGCCGCAAGCGCCGCTCAGGCAGCTGAATTCAAATGGGCCTCGACCACCGATCCACAGACCATGGACCCGCATGCCGTCAATTCGGCTGCTGTTCTTGGCTTTCTCAACAATGTCTACGAAGGGCTGGTCCGCCGCGGCAAGGACATGAGCGTCGAGCCCGCTTTGGCCACTAGTTGGGAACCGATTGGAGACGGCGAAGGCTGGCGGTTCACCCTGCGCGAGGGCGTAACGTTCCACGATGGCAGCAAATTCGACGCGCAGGATGTTCTGTTCAGCTATCAACGTGCCTCGGATGAGGTCTCGGATACCCGCAGCTGGTTTGCACCGATCAGCGAGGTCAAGGTGGTCGATGACTACACCGTCGATTTTATGACCACTGCACCCAACCCGTTGTTCCCGTCGTCCATCGCAAACTGGATGATCATGGATCAGGGCTGGGCTGAGGCGAATGAGGCGGCTCTGCCCGACAAGGAAACCGGGAATTACGCGACGCTGAACGCCAACGGCACCGGCGCGTTTCAGATCACCGCGCGTGAGCCCGGTCTGCGCACTGTTCTGGAGCCTTTTGAAGATTGGTGGGGTGAGGCAGAGCACAACATTGCCCGCGCCGAATTCAACCCGATCCAGAACTCTGCTACCGCTGTCGCGGCTTTGCTGTCCGGCGATGTAGATATGATTGAGCCCGTTCCGATTCAGGACGTGGCGCGCCTTCAGGGCAATGACGAGGTCGAGGTCATTCAGGGGATTGAGGCCCGCGTGATCATGCTGGGCTTTGATCATCAGGCCGAGGCTCTGAAATACACCGACGATGCTGGCAAACCCAACCCGTTCCGGGATGCGCGTGTGCGCCAGGCCGTGGCGCATGCGGTGAATGTCGATGCCATCCTCGCCACGATCATGCGCGGCAATGCCGAGGCGGCCTCGCAACTCGTAAGCCCTGCGATGAGTGGTTACTCTGCGGCCAATGCAGAACGCCCCGCCTATGATGTCGAGGCAGCAAAGGCCTTGTTGGCCGAAGCTGGATACGCGGATGGGTTTTCGTTCGGCCTCAAATGCCCCAATGACCGCTATCTGAATGACGAGGCCGTCTGTCAGGCGATTGTCAGCATGCTGGCACAGATCGGCCTAACAGCCGAACTGGACGCGATGCCGGTGCGCAACTACTGGCCCGAACTGCGCGAGGACAATTACGACATGTACCTGCTGGGCTGGAGTCCGGGCACGTTCGACGCCGAACACCCCGTGCGTTTTCTGGTCGCGACGCCCAACGAAGAGAAAAAGCTGGGCAGCTGGAATTTCGGTGGCTTCTCGAACGCGCGTGTCGATGAACTGCTGCCGCAGATTCAGTCCGAGCTGGATGAAGGCACCCGTCAGGCCATGTTGGACGAGGTCACCAGCATCATTCAGGATGAGCAGGTCTATGTCCCGATGTATGTGCAACCTCTGGTCTGGGGAACGCGCAGCAATATCGAGTTGACCCAACGGCCGGACAACTTCTTCATCCTGCGGTGGGTGAGTGTAAACTGAAAACGCTGTTCAAGGGGCCGGATCGTTCTGGCCCCTGTTTCGTTAGCGGTATCTTGACCATTTGGTCAGACGCGGCTTAGACAGGCCGATCAACCGGGGATTCTGAATGTTCGCATATATTGTTCGAAGGATGTTCCAATCCGTGATCGTTTTGCTGGTCGTGGGTCTGGTCGCGTTCTCGATGTTTCGTTTTGTCGGCGATCCGATCGACAACATGCTGGGTCAGGAACGCACACAGGCCGATATCGACCGGCTGAGGACGGAACTGGGCCTCGATCAGCCATTTATCGTGCAATACGCCAAGTTCCTGCAGGGCGCGGTTCAGGGCAATTTCGGAGTGTCCTACCGTCAAGGCCGTCCGGTCTCGACCATCATCGCTGAACGTGCGCCTGCGACGCTTGAGCTGGCCTTCGTGTCAGGCTTCCTCGCCATCACCATGGGCATCGCGCTGGGCGTCTTCACGGCGATCCGACGACAAGGAGTGGCGGCGAATATCATCATGACGGTCAGTCTGATCGGGGTCTCTCTGCCCACCTTCCTGATCGGGATATTGCTGATCTACATATTCTCGGTCGAACTTGACCTCTTACCCAGTTTCGGCAGAGGTGAGACGGTCATGATCGGAGGTTGGTCAACCGGGTTTCTGACCACCTCGGGCCTAAAGGCGCTGATCCTGCCCGCGATTACGCTGGGCCTGTATCAGATGACCCTGATCATGCGTCTGGTGCGGTCCGAGATGCTCGAGGTCCTGCGCGCCGACTACGTCCGTTTCGCCCGTGCCCGAGGGCTTTCGGACAGGGTAATCAACTTCCGCCACGCGCTGAAAAACACGCTGGTGCCGGTGATTACGATCACTGGTTTGCAACTAGGCTCGATCATCGCCTTTGCCATCATCACCGAGACCGTGTTCCAATGGCCTGGTGTCGGACTGCTGTTCATCAACGCAATCCAGTTCGTCGATATTCCCGTCATGGCCGCCTATCTGATGCTGATCTCGGTCATGTTCGTGACGATCAACCTGATCGTCGATCTTCTTTACTATGCCATTGACCCGCGCCTGCGTGTCGACGCGAGGGCCACATGACCGATACGATCGAAACCCCGCAACCCGCCTCTAAGTCGCGCTTTGCCAAAGCGTGGGACAGCGATTTCGCTTGGTCATTCCGGCATTCGCCCGTGGCTGTCATCGCCTCGGCCGTTGTGCTGATCCTTGTGTTTTGCGCCATTTTCGCGCCCTTGATCGCGCCCTACAATCCGTTCGACCCGGCGACGCTAAACTTGATGAACGGCTTCACACCGCCGGGCACACCGAATGCGTTTACGCAGGAAACCTTCCTGCTGGGCACAGACGACCAGGGTCGGGATGTATTCTCGACCATCCTCTACGGGTTGCGCATTTCCTTGTTCGTGGGGGCTGCCGCCGTATTGCTGGCTCTGATCATCGGAGTCGTTCTGGGGCTGGTCGCGGCCTATTTTGGCGGCTGGGTCGAGACGCTGATCATGCGGATCGCCGACGTTCAGCTGACCTTTCCGGCCATTCTGGTCGCCATGCTGATCTTCGGCATTGCCAAGGGCGTGACCCCGCCTGAATATCGCGATGAGATGGCAATCTACGTTTTGATCATCGCCATCGCTTTGTCCGACTGGGTGCAGTTTGCGCGGGTCGTCCGCGGGGCGGCGCTGGTCGAGAAGAACAAAGAATACGTGCAGGCGGCGCGGCTGATCGGTCGCGGCTCAATCCCGATTATGTTCCGACACATCCTTCCCAATGTCCTCAGCCCTGTTCTGGTCATCGCAACGATCTCGCTGGCGCTGGCCATCATCGCCGAGGCGACGCTGAGCTTCCTTGGCGTCGGCGCGCCTCCGACCCAACCTTCGTTGGGGACGCTGATCCGTATTGGACAGGGGTTCCTGTTCTCGGGAGAGTGGTGGATTCTGTTCTTCCCCGCCTGCACCCTTCTGGCCCTCGCCCTGTCGGTGAACCTGCTGGGCGACTGGCTGCGCGATGCGCTGAACCCAAAACTGCGGTGATTTCATGAGCCTTCTGACCATCCAAGACCTCACCGTCGAATTCCCGACCCGCCGCAAGCTGTTCACTGCGGTGGATCACGCAGACCTGTCCGTCGAGCCGGGTGAAATCCACGGTTTGGTGGGCGAATCCGGTGCAGGCAAATCCACCATCGGCGCGGCTGTCATGGGGCTGCTGGAACGTCCCGGACGGATCGCCAGCGGCCAGATCAAGCTGGGCGGAGAACAGATCAGTGGCCTTGATGCCGAGGCGATGCGCGGCCTGCGCGGCAAGAAGATCTCGATGATCTTTCAGGACCCGCTGACCTCTCTGAACCCTTTGTTCACGATCCGAGAGCAGCTGACCGAAACCATCCTGGCCCATCTGGGTTGCACCGACGCCGAGGCCAATCAACGCGCCCGCGACTTGATCGACCGGGTGGGTATCCCGGACCCTGATACGCGTCTGGACCAGTATCCGCACCAATTCTCAGGCGGGATGCGCCAACGGGTGGTGATCGCCTTGGCGCTGTGTACCGAACCGGATGTTATCATCGCGGACGAGCCGACCACGGCATTGGATGTCTCGGTTCAGGCGCAGATTCTGGACCTGATCAAGGAATTGGCGCAGGAACGGCAGGTCGGTGTTATTTTGATCACACATGACATGGGCGTCATCGCCGATACGACCGACCGCGTGACCGTTATGTATGCTGGCAAGGTTGTCGAAAGTGGAACAACCGCGCAGGTGATGGGGCAGCCCCAACACGAATACACGCGCTCGCTGATCGCGGCGGTGCCGCGGCCGACGCTCAAGCTGCACCGTTTCCCTCAGATCAGCTATGGCGGGCGTGAGACGCGCTTTGCGATCGAGGATATGGCGCGCCATTGGCCGAAAGTGGATAACGACACGTCCAAGCCCGTGTTCGAAATCCGCAACCTGACCAAACGCTTCCTGCAACGGCGCGGACTTTTACCTTGGGACCGGACCTATTTTACCGCCGTCGATGACGTGAGCTTTGATATCCGCGCGGGCGAGGTGTTCGGCGTGGTGGGTGAGTCCGGCTCGGGTAAGTCCACTGTGGCGCGGATGATTGCTGGCTTGTATCCGGTCGATGGCGGCTCGATCACGTTTGATGGGCAATTGGTCAGTGATCTGGGCGACAAAGCCGTGCAGGATGCTTATCGCAAGAACATCCAAATGATCTTTCAGGATCCTTATTCGTCTTTGAACCCCAGAATGCGCGTGGACGAGATCGTGGCAGAACCGATCCGTCATCACCGCCTCATGAGCGGCTCAGACGTCAAGCGTCGGGTGGATGAGCTGTTGGATCAGGTCGGGCTGGGTTCGGAAGCGGGCCTGAAATACCCGCATGAGTTCTCGGGCGGGCAGCGTCAGCGTATCTCTATCGCGCGCGCCTTGGCGACGCAGCCTCGGTTCCTGATCTGCGATGAGCCAACCAGTGCGCTAGACGTCTCGATCCAGGCGCAGATCCTGAACATCCTGAAGGACCTGCAAGAGCATCTGGGCCTGACGATGCTGTTCATCAGCCACGATCTTCCGGTCGTGAGGCAGATGTGCGACCGCGTTGCCGTGATGAAGGCAGGGCAGATGGTTGAGATCCAAGAGACTGACGCCCTGTTCGCCAACCCGCAGACGGACTACGCCAAGGAACTATTGCACCTGATGCCGCGACTTGATGATCTGTCGACCGAAGGACTGGACGTTTAGGTCTTGGTTGTTGGGGCCACATAAGTCCAGCGATAGGCGGGCGGGGTCGGTCCCTTATTGCGGCCACCTTGCTCCATCTGCTCCCACGCGTGAGTCAGGATACCGACCGAACGGGACAGACAGAACAACCCGCGCGCCAAGGGTGGGGCAAAGCCTAGCTCGGCATAGATCACGGCCGTCGCGCCATCGATATTCATGGGGACGGGTTTGCCTTTGCGATGGGCCAGCTCGGTCTCAATCGCCTGCCCGATCCGCATGAAATTACCGCTGCATGCCCCTTGTTCGACGGCTTCGGCGACCAGCGCCATCAGGCGCGGGGCGCGCGGATCGGTCGGGGTGTGAAAGCGATGGCCAAAACCCGGCAGAATCTTTCCGTGAGTGGTGATCCAATCATCCAACGCTTGCCCCAATTCGCCCGAATGCCCTGCAACAAAGTGATAGAGCAGCACCGCCTGCTCTCCGGCCCCGCCATGCACATCGCCCAGCATGTTGACCGCGCTGGCCATCGCGTTGTTCAGGGGCAGTCCGCAGGTCACGGCCATTCTGGCGGCAGCGATTGAGGGCGCTTGCGGGCCATGATCAACGGCCCCGACCAAAGCCGCTTCGAACAAATGGGCTTTGGCTTCGGTCGGTTTCTCGCCGCGCAGCATGAACCAGATCATTTCGACGAAACTCAGATTGCCGATCAAATCCTGGATCGGCTCTCCGCGCAGGTGTATCCGGCCAGGCTCCATGTCGATGATCGAGGTTTGCCACCAATCGGATACATCGCTCATATGATGCCCTCCTTTTTCAAGGCGTTGATCTCATCCTGCGAAAGCCCGAGTTCAGACCAGATTTTGAAGTTGTCTGCGCCCAATTCCGGCGGCGCGGTCCCAGGATGTTTGCGCGCGCCGTCTAGGACAATAGGGCTGCCAGCGAGCTGTAGGTCTTCACCGTGAATGTCCAGCGTACCGATCAAACCCCGCCCAGATAATTGCGGGTCGTCGAGCGCATCGGCGACGGTCAGTACCTGCCCGGTGGGCACTCCAATATCGTTCAACTCTCGCACCCATTCCTTTGCCGGTCGCGTGGTCAGCGTGAGCTCCAATTCCGCGCGCAAGGCGTGACGGTTAGCCTTGCGATCCTCTCGTGTTGTGTAGGCTGGATCGTCCAGCAGGTCGTTCCGACCCAGTTGCCGAGCCAGTGCTTGCCATTGTTCATCCCGATTTGCAGCGATGTTGATCGGACTGTCTGCAGTGGCAAAGGTGCCCGAGGGTGCCGAGGTTGTGTTTTCGTTCCCATGCGCGGCAGGCGTAACGCCACCGATCAGGTGGTTCGAGACGACCCAACCCATCGTAGAAATCACCGCCTCGGTCATCGCAATATCCAGAAATGCGCCACGTGGGGTCTCGTTCAGGGCGGATGAGATGGCGAATGCTGCGGTCAGGCCGCCAACCGTATCAGCCAGAGGGTAGCCAACACGATAAGGGGCCGTGTCCGGCGCGCCGGTGATGGACATGACACCGCTGACCCCCTGAACGATCTGGTCATAGGCTGGATCATCGCGGCGGGGTCCGTCCTGCCCAAAGCCGCTGATCGCGCAGTAGATCAGTCGCGGGTTTTCAGCTTTCAGGATTTCATAGCCCAGACCTAGTCGATCCATAACGCTGGGCCTGAAATTCTCGACCAGAACATCGGCGGTGCGAACAAGCTTTTTCAGCAAGGCTTTGCCCCGGTCGGATTTCATGTCCAGCGTGACGGATTTCTTCGCCGCATTCTGCGCCAGAAAGCTGATCCCCATGCCAGCTTTGTTGCGCTCAGGATCAGCGCCCAACACTCGGGCAAGATCGCCCGAGCCGGGGCGTTCGACCTTGATCACCTCGGCCCCCATTAATGCGAGCTGGTAGCAGCAATAGGGGCCGGCAAGCACGTTCGTCAGATCCAGAACGCGAATGCCGGCCAGAGGGTCAGTCCCCATCTGCAATACCCGCGGCCCGTGCCCGCGCACGGCGCGCACGGTAGCTCGGCAGCAGCACCAGAAGGACGGCGATCACCAACAGGCCTAGGGTCATCGGGCGTTCCCAGATGAAGGCGATCCCGTCATAGAGCTGCATCGAGCGGGCAAAGTTGTCCTCCATCATTCCGCCAAGGATGAACCCGATCAGAAGCGGGGCGAGGGGGTAGTCCGCGAATTTCAATGCAGTGGCGCAGATGCCGAAACCCACGAGGATCAGCAGCTCGGTCGCGTTGTTCTGACCGATATAGGCGCCCATCAGGGTGAAGAACAGGATGAACGGGATCAGGAAATTGCGCGGTACGGCCAGCACTTTGGCGATGTAGGGGATCAGCGGCAGGTTCAGGATCAGCAGCACCAGGTTGCCGATGAACATCGACATGATGACGGCCCAGAAGATCTGAGGCTCATCCACCATCAGGCGCGGGCCGGGTGTCACGTTCAGCGCGATCAGAGCGCCCAACAGGATGGCCGTTGTGCCCGACCCTGGGATGCCTAGCGTTAGCAGGGGTACGAATGACCCGGTACAGGCCGCGTTGTTGGCGGATTCCGGTGCGGCCAGACCTTTGATCGAGCCTTTGCCGAACTCCTCCTGTTCCTGCTTCGGTGCAATATTGCGTTCGACCGCGTAGCCGAGGAAGCTGGCAATTGTCGCCCCAGCCCCAGGCAGGACGCCGATGAAAAAGCCCTGAACGGACTGACGGCCAATGACGGGTGCAATCGCTTTTGCCTCATCTTTGGTAATGCGGAGGTCCTTGATCTCTCCGTCATCGCCTTGCAGGTCTTTGGGCTTCAGGACTAAGAAAAGTGCCTCTGGCAGGGCGAACATGGCCATGGCCAGCGTAATGAAGCCAAAGCCGGACTGCAGGTCCATGATCCCCATGGTGAAACGGGGCAGGTTGAACAATGCACCTTCGCCTACGGTTGCCATGATGAGGCCGAGGATTGTCATGATCATGGCTTTGGCAACCTGACCCGATCCTGCAAAGGCCGCGATGGCAGACAGGCCGACGACCATAAGGGCGAAGTATTCAGCTGAATGGAATAGTAGCGCGACCGAAGAAAGCGCGGGTGCGAAGACCATTAATAGAATGGCCCCGAGTGTACCCCCGGCGAAACTGGCGATGGCCGCGATGGTCAGCGCCTTACCGGCCTTGCCTTGCCGCGCCATCGGGTAGCCATCGAAACTTGAGGCCACGGTGCCCGCAACCCCCGGTGCGTTCAGCAGAATGGACGAGGTCGAACCGCCAAAAATCGCGCCATAGTAGACGCCTGCCAACAGGATCAGGGCTGCCGAGGGATCGCCCATCGAAATCGCGACCGGGATCATGATGGCGATGATCGACATCGGGCCGAGGCCAGGAAGCATGCCGATGAAGGTGCCGATCAGACAGCCAGCAATGACCATCAGCAGGTTTTGAATTGAGAATGCCGTTTGCAGGCCGATCAGAAGTCCTTCGAGCATATCAGCCTCCGAAAATGCCCGGCAGGGGGCGCATGTAGATGCCCAGGACTTCCTGAACCAGATACCAGACCGCGCCTGTGGCGATGAAGGCGACCGGCAACATGATGTGCCACTTGCGCTCGCCCAGTATGAACGAGCCAAGGATCAGGAAGGCAGAAGTTGAGATCAGAAAGCCGACGGGCCGCAGGCACAAGGCGTAGATCACCATCAGGGCCAACAGCATCAAAGCTTGATCAAGGTGGTAGTCACCCAGACGGCGGTAGTCGATATCGGCCGCTTTCGGCTCGGATTTCTCAAACCCCAGCAGGATGATCGTGCAGGCGATGATGCCCAGAACAGATAGCACTTTAGGGAAGGTGCTTGGCCAAATGGGGTTGCGCTGCATGAAGGGGGGCAGGCTGCCATCCATCGTAAACCAGGCGGCGTAGCCATAGGCCAGACAGACCCCAAGCAAAACAAGCGCGATCCAGCGATCCAGCGCCATGACATCCCCTCCCTCGTGTTTTTTGTTGATTGTGGCAGAGCGGGCGGGCCGCTCTGCCGTGAGTGGTGCTTAGAGGAAGCCCAGTTTTTTCATCAGATCGCTGATCTGCTGCTCTTGCTGCTCGAGAAAGGTCGAGAAGTCGTCGCCCGAATTGTGGATGTTCACCCAGCCATTGCGCGCACGTACTTCTTCCCACTCGGGGGTGTCATACATCTTGGCGATGGCGTCTTGGTAGGCGGCCAGCTTGTCTTCGGGCAGGCCGGGCGCTGCGAAGAAACCGCGCCAGTTGACGAAGGTGGTATCGATGCCCTGTTCCTTCATGGTCTGTGCGTCAGGCGCGGCGTCTACACGCTCATCCGCAGTCACACCGATGATTTTCACCTCGCCTGCATTTGCCAAATCGACGGCTTCCGAGAAACCGGTGGACAGCGCTGCGATCTCACCAGACAGCAAGGCTGCCATGGCTTTACCGCCTGCATCATAAGGAATGTATTTGACGCCAAGCGCGTCTTTGCCCGCTGCTTCCATCACCATGGCCGCAACCAGATGGTCCATACCGCCCGGAACCGAGCCGCCGCCGATTGCTGTTGCACCCGGGTCCGCGTCGTAGGCGGCCAGCAGGTCCGCCATCGAATTGATCGGGCTGTCCTTACCGACAACAATGGCCGCGTAGTCGCCGATTGTGCCCGAGACCAGCGTCAGGTCGCGGAAGTTATGTGGGAACACACCCGTCAGTGAGCGGATCACGATGGGGGTCGAGTTCACCATCAGCGTGCCATGGTTGCTGTCGGCGTTCTCGATCAGGTAGCCAATGGCTTTACCGCCGCCGCCGCCCGACATGTTCTCGTAGGACGCGGTGCCGACAAGACCTGCCTTGGTCAGCGCCTCGCCCGTTCCGCGGGCCGTACCGTCCCAGCCGCCGCCTGCGCCGCCGGGGATCAGGAAGTGGATGCTGTCTACGACCTCGTGGCCGTCAGCCAAAACAGGTCCTGCAAGACCAACAGCGGCCACAGCCGCGATCAGGGCGCGACGGCCCAGTTTGAAAGTTGTCATGATGTCCTCCCATTTGACAACTGGCCGCTTGACGGCACAGATTGTGATTAAGAAAACACATCAACCTGACATCAACCTGTCATGCGTGAAAATACTGCGAACGCCTCATGAAATTTCTACTGGTCGAAGACAATATGGACCTTGCGAACGCAATCGGTTCGCGGATGCGACTGGACGGCCATGTCGTTGATCATGCAGCAACTTTGGACGATGCGACCGCGTTCGTCGAGGCTGAGGAATATGACCTGATCCTGTTGGACATCATGCTGCCCGATGGGGATGGGCGCGATTTCCTCAAACGCCACCGTGCAAGTCATCTGGACACACCTGTCATCGTTTTGACGGCCCGCAGCCAGGTCTCGGATCGAATCGGATCGCTGGATCTGGGGGCCGATGACTATGTCACCAAGCCCTTCGATCACGCAGAGCTTGAGGCCCGTTGCCGCGCCGTTTTGCGCCGCAAATCCGGGATTGCCAAATCAACCATCGAGATCGGCGGTATCGTCTTCGACCCGGTTGCCGGTCACCTGATTGTCGGTGGTGAGACGCTGTCGCTGCGCAACCGGGAACTGCGCCTGTTGGAGTTCTTCATCAATGCGCCCGGTCAGGTGTTCTCGAAACAAAAACTGGCGGACAGGCTGTTTTCCTACGACGACGATGTCTCGGACAATGCAATCGAGGTCTATGTCGCCCGCCTGCGCAAACATCTTGAGCGTTCGGAGTTGAAGATCACCACGTTGCGTGGCCTGGGTTACAGGCTGGATCATGTCAGCTAGCCCCGCGGTTTCAGGATCCCTGCGCAACCGTCTGGTGCTGACCTTGATTGGGGGCGCGGCCATTCTGGCGTTGCTGTTGTTCTTTACAGTGCGCAGCTATGCCGCTCGCGTCGCGCAGCAAGGGCAGGACAATATCCTTGGCGCCTCGGTCACCTCGATCCTTGATGCCGTCGCCCTGCGGGACGGAGAGCTTGAGGTCGACATCCCCTACGCCGCCTTCTCGATGCTCAGCACGCCGTCGGATGATCGGGTGTTCTACGCCATCTTTCAGGACGGAGAACTGCTATCCGGCTACGACGATCTTTCAGCCACGAATGGTACGCCCAACGGCGAATGGACGTTTCAATCGGGCGAGGTGCGCGGAGAGACCATTCGCCAGGTCAGCGCCAGCCGCACTCTCGTGGGTTTGGGCACCCGGACCGAAGTCGAAGTGGCCCTTGGTCAAACGCAAGACGCATTGGCCGAAACCCTCAGGCAGATTTCACGAAACGCGGCGTATCTGGGGATCGGCTTTTTTACCTTGGTCGCCGGGTTATCATTCTGGGCAACGTCAGCCACCATCGGACAGTTGAACAAGCTGACGACGTCGGTGACTCGCCGGGGCCCACAAGACCTCAGCCCATTCAGAAAACCGGTGCCGCGGGAAATGGCCCCGCTAGTGTCGTCGCTGAACTCTTTGATGGGGCGTTTGGATCAGTCGCTCAGCCAGTCTGAGGATTTCATAGCCGAGGCGGCACACCGGGTCCGGACGCCATTGGCAACGGTTCGATCCTATGCGGATGCAACCTTGCAACGTGTTGAAAAAGAAGAGAATCGAGAGGCTTTGCGTTCAATGGTTCGGGCGATTGACGAAAGCTCTCGGGCGGCGGGGCAATTGCTGGATCACGCAATGATCACTTTTCGCGCCGATCATCTTGAGCGGGAAGAGATTGATCTTGTCGCCCTCGTCCGCGATCTGGTTCAGCGCCTCACGCCCATTGCCGAGATGAAGGACCTTTCCCTGACATTGGTCGGAGACCCCGTTGTGACCTATTCCGGCGATCCGATCCTGATCCAGAATGCGGTACGCAACATGGTCGACAACGCGCTAAAATATGCCCCTGCCGAAAGCGTGGTCGAGATCGAGGTCTCGCAAGGGACGCAAGCGCAGATCAGCGTGCGCGATCAGGGGCCGGGCTTTCCACCAAGCGAAATTGACACGCTCACCCGGCGGTTCGAGCGCGGTAAGAATGCGGCCGGGACCATTGGCTCGGGGCTTGGTCTGACCATCGTTCAGGATGTCGCGAAGGCCCATGGCGGCGATCTGATCCTGACCAACCGGAGAGGCGCAGGCGCATGCGTTACCTTATTGCTTTGATCGTCACACTTCTGTCCTCAGTCTGCGTGGCCGAGGAGTGGGAGGACCAACGGGTGTTCAACGCTGCCGCTGAAGGCCCGCGTTTGCGTATCATCTCCAGCACCGACACCGCGCTTTTCGCGCCGTTTATCGAGGGGTTCCTGACGCAAAACCCAGGCGTCTCTGTCGAATATCTGGTTACGGGAACCGCTGATTTAGATTCGCGTGTGCGTGCTACGCCCGAGGCGTTTGATGTTGTCATTTCTAGCGCAATGGATCTGCAGTTGAAACTCGCGAATGATGGGTTTGCAATGCCTTTAAAGGATATGCCGGGCGCAGAATGGGCCCAGTGGCATGACAGCCTGTTTGCCTTTACCCAGGAACCGGCGGCCATCGTCATCAACCGTGCGGCCTTCGCTGGGCATCCCGTTCCGCAAACCCGGCAGGAACTGATCGAGGCCCTGCGCGCGCGCCCCGAAGCCTTCCTTGGAAAGGTCGGCACCTATGATATCCGGCAATCTGGCTTGGGTTATTTGTTCGCTACGCAAGATGCCCGCGCCTCTGAGACCTTTTGGCGTCTGATGGAGGTCATGGGCGGGCTGGACCTGCGTCTGTATTGCTGCTCGGGCGAAATGATTGACGATCTGACAAACGGCTCGATCGCGGTGGCCTATAACGTGCTTGGCAGCTACGCGACGGCGCGGGTCGACGGCAAAGAAGCGCTCAAGGTCATTCTGCCCAGCGATTTTCAGACCACCATGATGCGAACGGCAATGGTGGTGAAAAACACGCAATATCCTGCTGTCGCCGAGGCGTTTGTCCGCCATCTGATCGTTGCAGGACCTGAGTTGGCACCTTTGCCGTTGCTCACGTCACAGCAGGCGCAAGAGAGCGCGGTAATTACGCTGGAACCTGCTTTGCTGACCTACCTCGACACGCTCAAGCGCAGGAAATTCCTGACGGCCTGGGAAGACGCCGTCATTCAGAAATAGCGCGATCCTCAAGGGCCTTTAGCTCAAGCTGCAGGCCCTTTTTATAGTCTGTTGACCCGTTCTCAAACCGCCACAGGCAATAGGCTGCCATTCGCCACGCATACCACGGACGCAGCGCTTCGTAGCGGGCAACTGTTTCGGGGTCGCCATACTCAATCAGGAATCGCGCGTGCTCATCTGGGTTCAGCTGAACGCCGCGATACAGATGCTGCATGGCAGGCGATAGAAAAAGGGCCAGATCCTCGCAGGGATCGCCAATCACCGGGCATTGCCAGTCGATCAGGGTTAGGTTTGACCCGTCCACCAAAATGTTGCCGGCCACAGGGTCGCCGTGGATCAGACACGTTCTTTTTGTTGGCGGTACAGGGTCCTCAGGCCGCATCGCGGTGACGCGATCTTTAAAGTCCGAGGAACACAACGCCAAAAGCTCGGCCCCGTGGCGAGCCAGATCAGCGCTGCCGTTCCGTCCTGTAGGCAGCGGCAAGTCGACCGTCGCGCCATGCAATCTGCGCAGCAAAGAGGCGACCTGAGCCGTGTCACTTTCCCACGGGCGACCCGGCGCGTGATCGTACAGAACCCAGGCGTCGCCCTGATGTTGCCCCGTTGCCCGCAACCGGGGTACGAACCCGTCTTGCTCAAACGCGCGTAAGCACAGCGCTTCGAGTTGGGCGTCATTGCGGAACATGGGGTTGCGCAGTTTGGTTCGGTAAAGCTTCAATACCGTGTCGCCACTCTCCCCCAGAACCTTCCACACCATATTGGTCCGACCCCCGAACAGAGGTTCGAACTGCACGGACCCCTTGATCAGCCCGCGCGTGCGCAGCTGGTCAATCAGGTCTGGTAGAGGCGCGTTGACATGGGGCAGGGGATGTACCGCTCAGCAAGGGAATCGTGATTTGCCAAGGTTTGGACTGCCAGCCCGGTCAGATCAAGCGCCTGTTCGGATCGCCGTCACCTCATCCGAGCGGACAGTGGCCCCACTTTGCAGGGACAGATGCACCGTCCCATCAGCGACTTGGGCCTCAACCACGCGGTTGTAGCTGGCGGCCAGACGCTGAGACAACAGTTCGTCTTCCTTGTAACTCTCCAACGTGGCGGAATACGTGCCCTGGCTTAGCGGATTGCCCGAAACGTCGGTTCCGGCCCAGAGAAATTCGGTGTCTCTGTGATTGACGGGAATGCGGTCAATCACGGTGCCGGTTTCATTGCGGATCACCATGATGGCTTCATCGCTTGTTGCATCGGCCTGAGCAAACAGAGTGACCGGCTGGTTCTCGAATCGAAAAGCCGAAGCTGATCGAACATCAACGCCCACCCAATTGGACAGCTCACTCAGCTTTTGCCCGCCCAGCGCCGTGCTTAGGGAAGACAGCAGATCATTGGTCTGAACCTGCTGTTCAACCATCGAAAACTGAGCCAATTGAGAGGCGTATTCCGAGGAATCCATAGGCTCCAGCGGGTCCTGGTTTCGCGCTTGTGCGGTCAACATCAGCAGAAAGGTCTCAAAATCCGAGGTCAGCTTGGACGCCTTCGATGCGGTCGAGGTCGGGGCCTGTGCCGCAGCCTGGGCGGTACTTGTAGGAGTGATCATTGGTCAAAGCCTCATATCAATGCCACGACCCGAGAGGTTTCGGGGAATGATTGGAGCGTTTGGCGAATCCAGTTCATTCGAATGGGAAGGGCCATAGTCGCTTGCCTTCGGGGTTGCGGTATCATCCTGCGCATCGTCCGATGTGCTTAGGTCAAACGAGATGTCGCCATATCCAAGGTTTTGGAATTCAGCCTCCAAAACCGCGAGATGCCGGCGCATCAGGTCCAGTGTTTCGGGGCGCTCGGCGGCTATGATCAGAACCATCCCATCCTCGCGACCGTTGAGCGTGATGGAAACCCGCCCAAGCTCTTCTGGGCTGAGGGCAATCTCGATCGCGCCGGAACCCGCCCGAACCTGAATCGCCGCTGCCATCTGCCCGGCGATTGCTCGTGTGATCTCAGCCCTGGCAGCCTGCGTCGCGGGCTGCGCAACAGAAGCCGAATCGCGGGTGTTCTGCAAAAGCGGTTCCTCGCGCGTGTCGATTACACCGTTAGTTTCGCGAATCGCTGTGGCGGTTTCGGCATCTGCGTCCCGCACGGACGCCATCACCTGCATCTGGGCAAGAGTCGGCGAGGATCTGGTGGGTTGAGGCGTGCTTGGAGCCGCATTTATCTGAGGCAAAGCCGCTGTTTGAGCGGGTAGAGCCGAAGCTGAGGATTGCGCCCGTTCAGCTGGAGCAGGCTGCACCGCAATCGGCTTTGCAGGCAAGACATGACCGTCCGACGCCTTGGCGGAAACCGGTTGGACCATGTTGGGGTGTGGCTGAACAGGAGAACTGCGTGTGTTTTCCACCTCTGGTCGTTGCGGTGAAGCAATTGAAACCTGATGTATTGCGCCAGTGTCGGTCTTTGGTGCCTCTGTCCTATCGAGTTTCGGCGGAATAGGAACGGATTCAGACCCTTGCGGGACCTGCGTCACGCTCGGCATGGGCAGTGCGGTCAGGTCTTCAAACACATGTTCCTCAGGAGCGTCGGGCTGGACTGGCAGATGGTCTTTCAGCACGCCTTCGGGGGCAGGTTCCTCGGGCATGATGTCTTGTTCAACAGCGGTTTCATCCTCAGCTGCGACCTCGGGTTCAGGCTGCGACGTCTCTTCCTCCAGAACATCCTGAAAGCGTGTGGATGCCTCGGATGCGGCTTCGCGCGCCCCCGGTTTCGTGGCCGCGGTTTGCGTGGGTGTCATCAGCGTAAGAGGGTTGGGCATTTTGCTCCGGCTCCGTCGTGGTTGACCGTCAAACTGCCCAAAGGAGGTTACGTTTATTTTAACCGCTTTCGTCTTGGATCAAGAAAGTTCGATGCAATTTTCGGAGAAGCCGATGAATATTCCTCCCCTCCAGTCGATGCCGTCGCCGCCTTTTACCCAAGACCGCCTGCAAGCTGCTGCGGTCGAACTTGAGGCAGCGTTTCTTGCCGAAATGCTGAATTCCGCAGGTTTGGGCAAAGCACGCGATTCGTTCGGTGGCGGCGCCGGAGAAGATCAGTTCTCATTCTTTCTTGTGCAGCAACAGGCCCGGCAAATGGCGCAATCCGGTGGCGTTGGCCTGTCTGAACTTCTGTTCCAATCCTTGATGGAGAATTCCGATGACACATGAACCCAGTCTTCTGATCAAATCACTGGAAGAGGTTCTTGATCTTGAGCGCGTCGCGCTTGTGGACGGTGATCTTGAGCGTCTCAATCATATGGTCCCTGAAAAAGAGAAACTGATCGGTGCGATCAACGATCTTCAGGTGCTGAGCAGCGATGATCTGCTTCGCGTCCATCAAAAGGTGGAGCGCAATCAGGCGCTGCTGAACAGCGCGGCCGAGGGGATTCGCGCGGTCGCAAGCCGCATGGCAGAGCTGCGCCGCGTGCGGCAGGAATTCAGCGCTTATGGGGCCGACGGGCAACGCAACGGTTTTGCCGTGCGGAGTCAGGTAAAGCTTGAAAAACGCGCATAGGGCCGGAGTTGATTCAAATCCAAAATTTTGAGTCGGGCCGCTTTAGCACTCCGTTAGGGGATCGAGGTCAAAGGTGGTCCTGCACCTGAAACAGCGGGTGGCGCGATGGGTCGGGCGGCGCATCGCACAGGTCAGAAAGACATCAAAGCCCGCTTGTCTAGCGGGGTGATCTTGGGCGCTGAAGCCCTAACGCAAAAGGATGGAACTATGTCCAGTATTCTGACAAACAACGGCGCGATGGTTGCGCTGCAGACCCTGAAATCGGTGAACAAAAACCTCGAGATGACCCAGAATGCGATCTCGACAGGCAAGGATGTCGCAACAGCAAAAGACAACTCGGCCGTCTGGGCGATTTCCAAAGTGATGGAATCGGACGTTAAAGGTTTTAACGCGATCAAAGACAGCCTTTCGCTGGGTGAATCGACGGTTGCCGTCGCACGGAACGCGTCAGAAACTGTCACCGACCTTCTGACCCAGATGAAGGAAAAGATCGTCGCGGCGCAGGAAGACAACGTGGACCGCGGCAAGATCAACGATGATGTGACTGCGCTGAAGAACCAGATCACTTCGGTCGTAGGGGCTGCCCAGTTCAATGGGTTGAACCTTGTTGACGGTTCAGCTGGCTCGGCTTCCATTTTGGCTTCTCTGGATCGGGACAACACCGGTGCTGTGACAGCTTCTTCCATCACGGTGGCGGGTCAGAACCTGTCGACCGGTGGCTATACATCAGCGGCGGTATTCGACGGCTCGACCGGCTCGTCGACAGCCAATGACCGCGTCGGTGCCACCATTGCCGCTGGTGCTACATCGGCAACCGCATTGGTGACCGATGAGTCCAGTGGTGCTTTCGCGGCGGGCGATAAGGTGGTTGTCGCTATTGATGATCAAGTTGTGTCCTACACCGTGTCTGCGGCAGATGCGGCAGCCACCACGACCGGTGACCTTGTTGCCGTTGGTTTGAAAGCCAAGATCGAAGAATTAGGCATAACCGGTCTGACCGTTGACTACGACTCGGGCACGGCAGGCACTCTGTCCGTTACGAATGGCACGGGTTCAGATGTTTCGTTCTCTGCTCAGTATGTGAACGCAGGCTCGGGTGGTCTGGGAGCGCTGACTGGCATTGACGTGTCGACCGGTCCGGGAGCAACCGCCGCGCTGGCAGCTGTTGAATCGCTGATCGACACCTCGATCGACGCTTCGGCCGCATTCGGTTCGGCCCAGGGCCGGATCGAGACCCAGAAAGAGTTCATTTCGAACCTGACTGACTCGTTTAAATCGGGCATCGGCTCATTGGTGGACGCCAATATGGAAGAAACCTCGGCCCGGTTGCAGGCGCTGCAGGTGCAGCAGCAGCTGGCCACCCAGTCGCTTTCGATTGCCAACCAGGCGCCGCAGTCGATCCTGTCTCTGTTCCGCTAAATCCGGAACCTGGCCGGGGCGTAAACACCGCGCCCCGGTCCTGACTGCCTGAAGACGGCCTATTGGAAGGATTTCAAGTGACACCGAAAAACTACGCTCAACGCGCCTATGCGCAATCTGCCGCTCCGACCCGCACGCCGCGGGATGCAGAGTATGAGGCGATTTCGAAAATCACGCATAGTCTCAAGGCAGCAGCGGCCCGGAAGGCAACCGATTTTTCTGGATTTGTTCAAGCTCTGCATGAAAATCGGCGGTTGTGGACCGTGCTGGCGACCGGCGTGGCGGACTCGGATAACTCGCTGCCGAAGGATTTGCGCGCGCGAATTTTCTACTTGGCCGAATTTACCGAGCAGCACAGCGCACAGGTTTTGGGGAACACCGCGACAGTAGAACCTTTGCTGGAGATCAACATGGCCGTTCTGCGCGGTCTGCGACACATGAGGGCTGCCGGATGAGTGGTCTGGTTCTGAAACTTGCCCCGAAAGAACGGGTGTTGATCAATGGTGTAGTGATCGAAAATGGAGACCGCCGCAGCCGGTTTTCGATCATGACACCGCAAGCCAACGTTTTGCGTCTGCGCGATGCGATCCACCCAGACGAAGTCACAACACCTGTTCGCCGCGTTTGCTATGCCGCGCAGTTGGTACTGTCCGGTGATATGGAGCCCGATCAGGCGCGACAGCAATTGCTGCGCCGGATTGAGGAATTGAGCCAGGTGTTCACGGATTCAGACAGTCGGCGCGTTCTGAGCGAAGCGACCGAAGCACTGGTGGCTGAGCAATACTATAAAAGCCTCAAGTCTCTCCGCTCTTTGTTGCCACGGGAAGAGCGGCTGATGGCGTACAAACAATGACGTTCCAGCCTGTCATACCCTCTGGAGGCATTGTCGGCTGGCGTTTTTTGCAGCGGACCTATGACGCACAGCTGGAGAGCTTCACGAACTCCAGCGTCAACCAGAGGGACAGGCAGTATTTTCTGGAAAACATAAGCAAGGTTCAATCCGCCGAAGATCTGGTGTCGGATCGCCGGTTGCTACAGGTGGCCTTGGGCGCCTTCGGGTTGGAAGAGGATATCAACAATCGGTTCTTTATCCAAAAGATATTGGAGGATGGAACCAGAGCCGATGATGCCCTGTCCAACCGATTGTCCGACAAGCGGTATCGCGAGTTTTCTCAAGCCTTCGGTTTTGGCCCAGGAGAGGTGCGCAAGACTGGACTGATCACGAATATGGAGCAGATCGCCGAAGACAACCTGGTGTCCCGTTTCGAAGTTTCGGTCGGTGAGACGAATGAGACAATGCGGATTTCCCTCTACACGCAACATGCGCTTGGTGAACTGGCTGCCGGTGACAGCAGCGCGGATACGAAATGGTTCGATTTGATGGGCTTGCCGCCCTTGCGCAGCATGATGGAGACCGCACTTGGCCTGCCATCCTCGTTTTCACAGCTCGACCTGGACAGGCAACTAGAGGTGTTCAAGGACCGTTTGTCAGGCTTGACCGGGTCTGATGATCTGGCCCAATTCACCGAGCCTGAAGCCATTCAGAAACTGACGGATACCTATCTGGCGCGCAGTCAGATCGCGCAGCTGCAAAGCACAATATCACCGGCGCAGACCGCTTTGATCTTGTTGGGCACGGTCTAAAAATCGTGTATTTCGCGCCAATCGACAGGGTGGCGGGACGGGTCCCAGTCTATTTTGCGCATCATATGGTCGAACTAAATCAAACGCAGCGAACCTGATACTTCGCCGAGGTTAAGCTGGGTCCTCGACCTCAGCATCAGCCGCCGTTCGCAGGGCAAAACAAGTGACAGGCTGGGACACGTTGCGCAGTTTGATATCGCCGAGCGGGATTGCATTGCAGCATGCGGGCTCAATGTCTTGTGAGACGACAATGCGGTACCCGGTCGACTTGCTATGCTCACCCAGACGTGCAGCGACGTTGGCGGCTTGTCCGATGACGGTGAAATCCAGCCGTTCGCGCGAGCCGACATTGCCATAGGTCACCCGGCCATAGGACACGCCGATCGAGCAGTCGCAGTGGATATCGGGATCCGTTGAACGCAGCTCGGCAAGTTTTTCGACGATTGCTGTTGCCGCCTGTTGGGCATTCGCGCGGGCCTGCGCGGGTTCCTCACCCGCTGGGAAAACGGCCAGAACGGCGTCGCCGATGAATTTCAGAACCTCGCCCCCGTTTTTATCCACGATACCCGAGACCGTCTCAAAGAACTCATTCAGCAGATTGATATAGGCATCCCGGCCAAGGCTTTCCTCCAGGCTGGTCGAGTTGCGCAAATCGCAGAACATGATGGCCGCATCAATCTCATCCCCGTCGCCGCGCCGGATCTCTCCGCCCAGCACGCGCGCGCCTGAGCGTTTGCCGACATAGGTTTCCAGCAGAACCTGTGCGTTTTCGCGCTGCATAAACACCTCGTAAAAACGGGCGATCACGGCGGAGCATTCGAACACCAGACCCAGGTTCTCTGTCGTGAACCCATCGGGATGATCGCAGCTGAGCGTTAGTACGTTTGTTCGCCCGTCCGAGAAGGGCAGCGGCATGGCGACATAGTCCGTGGCCCCTTTGGCGCGCAGATCCTCGATGATGGGAAAGCTGTTATGCGGATTCTCGTCGTTCACCCTTTGACGCACGCCGCCCAACCCATTCGAGACGTGGCGCAAGGGGCTGTTGATGAACGCGGGGTGGTCGTAGATTTCATAGGTCGGCGCGCGGGTCAGAATCTCGTCCTCGCCCTTTTCCCAGATGAAGTGTTTCCCAGCGATCAAGGGGTGTAGGGACCACGCGAGAATACTGAGGCGCTGGATCGCTATACCGTGTTCCAGCATCTTTTCGGCCAGCGCCTTGGTGAATGCTTCGGGCGTATCCGACAGCGACGCCCCACGCATCAGCCAGTCGATCAGCGGACCGCTGATATTGGTGTCTTCGGTGTCACGCAGTTGGTTCTTGCCCAAGTCGATATCCGTATAGGCACTGGGCATGAACCCAATATGTCCCTGAATTACAGCGCTCTCTGGCAGGGCGTCGTCATAGGCCCATACCGAATTGGTCAGGCGATCTCCGGGCAGGTTGATATCGTGATAGGTGGCGGTTCCCTTGAAGGGGCAAAAGGTTTGCAGGTCGGTTTCACCGCTCAGGTCGACGCACACATCCGCACGCGGGACGTAGATCGTCGGCGGAAGCCGGGTTTCATACATCACCTTGGCATTCCGACTTTCGGCCAACAGGAGGCCATCGCGAAAAATCGCGATCCTGTCGGACAGATGTTCGACCGAGATGTCATAGCCGTTGGATTTTGGTGTGGTGTGGACGTTCATCGCCATCCCTCCCTTGCCCGGGGTCCATATAGAATGGGCGTTTTGGTCGGGCATTCCAAGAGGGGCGCGGATTCTAAACCATCTGGATGACGTCTTTTTCGATCGAAAGCATATAGCCCTTTTTGGCGATGTTCTTGACCAGCAACTCACTGACCATCTGATTGCCCAAGGCGTCGCGCAGGCGTTTTATACGGGTGGCGCCTGCGGCCTCGTCACAATCGGCGGCATCGCGACCCGAGATCGTCGCCTCGATCTGTGCGCCTGACAGGACCTCATCATCCAACCGCGATTCCGCCAGAACCGAGAGGGTCTCCATCGCCGCGGGGGTCAGTTTGAAATCCATGTTGTTCAGGTAGACGGTATTCTCTTCGCGGCTGATCAGCAGGGATGTCACCTGAATGCCGGTGCGTTCGATCTGTGCCATGCGCCGGTTCAATAGCGCCAGCATGACAAGAAACACGAGGGCTGAGATCATCATCGCGCAGGCAAAGACCAACAGCACATAGATCACCATGCGATAGCTGGAAAGCGTATCGGCAAAGGCAGTTCCCGATTGGGCCAGAATCTCAAGCAACCGGATTTCCGTTTGTGAGGTCAGATCCGCCTCGACAAACAGCCGTTCGACGCGGGCGTTGAATGCGTTGGCATCGGGCAGCGTCCAGAACAGGAACAGCGCGGCGGTGATCAGGATCACGACAATGGCGGCAATGCCCAGACCGACAAGACGCACGCCCGAGCGTCGCGCCTCAGAAACGGAGATAGAATTTTCCGGCATTGGCCTTCCTTTGATCCAACCCTTCCGGCCCGAAGACGGACTGGACATTCAGCAGGGTCCACCCAGAACCGCTAAGGCGCTGGGCGACTTCACTCGTTGCCTGACCCTTGTCGCAGGACGAAACCTGCATCACGCCGTAGTGCAGGCGCAGCGGGTTGTCCTGTTTCGCCTTGTAGTCGGCATAACACTCCGCGGCCAAGACCACCGGGGCCATCGATATCAGCGCAGCTGCGACCAGAGAAGAGAAGATCTGTTTCATAAGCTGCATCCTGCGCACGGCTTGGGCTGATATTCAATGACCAAAGGGGTTTGCGGCGCCTGATATCCAATAACACGGGGCCGATATTGCTTGTCTGAGGGGGGTGGACCCAGTGTTGAGGCATCAAAGACGCGGTCCATCACGGGGTCGCCAAAATCTCGGAAAGGACAGGCATCATGCACAAGAAATTCATCGCTCTGATCATCGCGACGGCTATGGCGATTACAGGCGTATCGGCCTCAAAGGCGCGTGCTGCGGATACGGGGGATATCCTTGGGGGGCTGGCCGCGATCGCGCTCATTGGCGCAGGGGTGCATTACTATAACAAGGAAAAGCGCAAGGACCGTGAGAAGGCCGCGCGACAATACAACCATGTGCAAACTGCGCCTCAGGTCAAACATCCCAAGGTAAAGCCTTTGCCCAGACACGTGGCACGCTATGACCTGCCACAACGCTGCCTACGCCAGCATGACAATTATGGGCAGCGTCCGCTGCTAGGAACAAACTGCCTCAACAAACACTACAAACATGCCAACAGCCTGCCGCAAGAGTGCAAGGTCGGTTTCTGGAATGGCAACAAGGTAAAGCGGGCGTATGAACCTGCATGCCTGCGCCATCACGGATACCGCGTTGTTTACAAGTAACACGGTCGAGCAGGAGTGGTGCGAAACAGCACCGCGCTGAGAGAGGGTGGCGCAAGCTGCCCTCTCTTTTTTTGTTGCGGCGGCTTTGAAAACGCGGTTTTCCCAAGGGATGACAAAACCGACTTATGAACTTGAACAAGGGCTGCAGGCGCAGGGCCATATCCTGATAGCAGGCGTGGATGAGGTCGGGCGCGGCCCGTTGGCCGGCCCCGTGGTCGCCGCTGCCGTGATCCTGAACCCAGACGATGTTCCTGACGGGCTGAACGACTCCAAGAAGCTCTCGCTCAAGCGACGCGCAGCGTTGGAGGCAGAGTTGCGGGACCGGGCCGAGATCGCCGTGGGCGAGGCCTCGGTTGCCGAGATTGATGAGCTCAATATCCTGCGCGCCTCGCATCTGGCCATGGTTCGCGCGGTGCAGGCACTGGATCCGGCGCCCGATTTCTTACTGATCGACGGGAATATGATTCCGAATGACCTGCAGATCCCGTCCGAGGCCGTGATCAAGGGGGATGGCAAATCCGTGTCGATTGCGGCGGCTTCGATCATCGCGAAAAACTGGCGCGATCAGCTGATGGTGGATTTAGCGCAACAGCATCCCGGTTACGGCTGGGAGGCAAACGCCGGATATCCGACAAAACAGCACCGCGAGGCGCTGCAAAATCTTGGCGTGACCCCACATCATAGGCGTTCGTTCAAGACGGTACACAATATCTTGTATCAAGAGTAAATCGTAAGTCGCTGATTCAAAAAAGAAATTGACGGCGAATCGTCTTTGACTCATCCTTGTCTCAACCAAATGAGCGCAAAAGCGCCGTGGATACTTGAGGCAGTGATATGACAACGACCACCAAAAAGGGCGCAAAGGCGCTCCCTTTAAACACGATTCTATCTGGGGACTGCATCGATGTGATGAACAGTCTGCCCGAGGCGTCGGTTGATCTGATCTTTGCGGATCCGCCTTATAATTTGCAGCTGAAAGGCCAGTTGCATCGCCCCGATAACAGCCAGGTGGATGCGGTTGACGATCACTGGGATCAATTCTCAAGTTTCGGTGCCTATGACCAGTTCACGCGTGAGTGGCTGAAGGCGGCGCATCGTCTGCTCAAGCCGAACGGCGCGATCTGGGTGATCGGCTCGTACCACAACATCTTCCGCGTAGGCTCGGCCCTGCAGGATGCGGGATATTGGATTTTAAACGACGTCGTATGGCGCAAGTCTAACCCGATGCCGAATTTCCGCGGCAAGCGGTTCACCAATGCGCATGAGACGATGATCTGGGCGTCGAAGAGCGAAGGCGCGAAATACACGTTCAACTACGAAGCTCTGAAAGCGCTGAACGAGGGCGTACAGATGCGCAGTGACTGGGTTTTGCCGATCTGCACCGGGCATGAGCGCCTCAAGGACGAAAACGGCGACAAGGCACATCCGACACAGAAGCCCGAGTCTCTGTTGCACCGCGTTCTGATTGGCTCGACCAATCCGGGCGACGTGATTTTGGATCCTTTCTTTGGCACCGGCACAACGGGTGCCGTCGCCAAGATGCTGGGGCGTGAGTTCATCGGGATCGAGCGCGAAGAAAGCTATCGCAAAGTGGCTGAAAAGCGCATCTCGAAGGTGCGCAAATTCGACCGCGAAGCACTGGAAGTCAGCGCCAGCAAACGTGCCGAACCGCGTGTTCCTTTCGGTCAATTGGTCGAGCGCGGGATGCTGCGCCCAGGGGAAGAGCTGTATTCGATGAACCAGCGCCACAAGGCGAAGGTTCGCGCCGACGGGACGCTAGTAGGGCAGAACGTCAAAGGCTCGATTCATCAGGTTGGCGCACATCTTGAGAACGCCCCCTCCTGTAACGGCTGGACCTATTGGTGTTTCAAGCGAGATGGCAAAACGGTGCCGATCGATGTGCTTCGCCAGCAGATCCGGGCCGAGATGCACAACTGATATCACGAAAACCGCCGGTGCCTGTGGCCTGACACAAGGCACTACGCCTTGCCCCGCCGTTCTCGGCGGGGTCTTTTGTTTTCCAGCCAGAGGTGATTGCATGGGCGCGTCGCCAGTACTGCCTCAGAGGTTCCCGTCATGAGCGAGACAACTGCCAGCCCATCCAGACTGGAACGGTTCGCCGTTACGCAGCCGGATGCTGTAGATCTGGACAACAAATACACCGAAGCCGCAATGCAACGGCACAAGCAGGAGGGTCTGGAACTGGCCGTCCGCGCCCGGTGGATCGCCATGGCTTTGACCGGGGTTTTGTTGATCTTTCTGAACCCGCAATGGGAGGTTCTTTGGTATCATTTCATCCTGCTTCTCATCTGCGCCAATGGCTGGTTGATCCGGCGCGCAGGGCGGGTTGGGCAATCGCGGACCGAGCTTTTGCTGATCTTTGTCGATCTCCTGATCATGACGCTTGGGATGATTGTGCCGAACCCGTTCAGCGATGATGTGCGACCGCTGGCCATGCAGTACCGGTTCGACAATTTTCAGTATTTCTTCATTATTCTGGCCGCAGGCACGTTGGCCTATTCGTGGCGCACGGTTGTCGCGATTGGCTCCTGGACGGCACTAATTTGGACGGCGGGTTGGATCATCGCCTGGTGGGTGGCCACGCCGATTCCAGGGATCAGCCAGAAGGTGGCCGCGGTTCTGCAGGGCTATCCGGACGTCGCGGAGTTGTTGGATCCCAACAGTTTCGATATCCCGCAGCGTATTCAGCAGGTGATCGTGTTCGTTATGGTCGCAGTGACGCTTGGCGTGTCGATGCGACGGCTAAATCGCTTGTTGATGAGCAATGCAGGGCTGGAGCGGGAGCGGGCGAATCTTTCGCGTTACTTCTCGCCCAATGTGGTCGATGAGCTCAGCCAGAATGACGAGCCGCTTAAACAGGTACGCAAGGCGGATATTGCGGTGCTGTTTATCGACATTGTGGGCTTTACGAAATTTGCGGCAGGTCGGGACCCCTATGAGGTGATTGAGGTGTTGCGCGGGTTTCACGCTCGTATGGAGGCTGAGGTGTTCCGTCATCATGGCACGCTGGACAAATATCTGGGTGACGGGCTGATGGCGACGTTTGGCACTCCGGTCGCAACGCCTTTGGACGCCAACAATGCGCTGGGATGTGCGCGTGCGATGGTTGACGTCATCGACGATTGGAACCAGGAACGGCTTCGCGAGGGAGAGCATGTTATCCATGTTGGGATCGGCGTGCATTTTGGTTCCGTCGTTCTGGGGGATATCGGGGCCAACCGGTTGGAATTTGCTGTGATTGGGGATGCGGTGAACGTCTCGGCCAAGCTGGAGGCGATGACCCGTGATTTTAACGCCCGGATCGTGGTCAGTGATGCGTTGCGCGAGCAGGCCTTGCGCGAGAATCCGAAAGGCGGAGCGTTGATGGATGGGTTTCAGAAACGCCAGGGCCAGACCGTTCGCGGAGTTGAAACCCCTATGGATTTCTGGGTGTTGTGAACGGCTCCCGCCTGTTTGGACAGCATCAAAGATGCAGCCCCTCCAGTTGGGCCGGGCAGCGCGCGGTGCGCGCTGCGGTCACGCCCTTGGGTCGGGGTTCAGTGCTTTGTTGTACGGGTACCAGTCAGTGATCTCGGGGTAGTAGTGCCGCCGCCAGGCGCGGACGCGCGGGTTCATGACGCGGCGCCACAGCGGCGGGATCATCGCGGCGACGGTCATGACCGGGTAGCCGTAGGGCAATTGCGGTGCGTCCTCTTGCGCGTGGTTTTGTAGCAGCGGGAAGCGACGATTGGGTTTGTAGTGGTGATCCGAGTGCCGCTGCAGGTTGATCAGTAGCCAGTTCGACGCTTTTTGCGAGGCGTTCCACGAATGCCGGGGCAGAACGTGTTCGTATTTGCCCTCACCCAAGTGTTTTCGCGTCAGGCCGTAGTGTTCCACGTAGTTGACCAGCTCTAACTGCCAGATCGCGACGCCCGCTTGCAGTAGGAATAAGGCGAGGCCGGGCCACCCTCCGATCAGGGCGGCAAGGATCAGCATGCCGGTTTGCAGTGCCCAGTAGCGCCAGAACGGGTTCGAGTGGTCAGTCCAGGGGCGATCCTTGCGGGCCAGCTTGTCGCGCTCGGCCCGGAAGGCGGAGATCAAGCATTGCAGCAGGACGCGGGGGTAGAAGCGGTGGAAGCCTTCGTTGTAGCGCGCCGTCACCGGGTCGCGCGGAGTGCCGACATGACGGTGATGGACCAGCAGATGCTCGGACCGGAAATGAGAATAGAGGACCATCGCGAGAAGGAGATCGCCCAGCCAACGCTCAGAGCGGGATTTCTGGTGCATCAGCTCGTGGCTGTAGTTGATCCCGATCGTTCCTGAGATGACGCCCATGCCGAAGAACAGCCCGATCTTCGACCAGCTCGACAAGTGATCGCTATGGGTTGCGTACCAGATCAGGCCAAATAGCGTGAGGAACTGGACAGGCACCCAGAGCTTGGTCAGCAGGATGTACCAATGCAGCGCATCATCGGGGGTTTCAGGGTCGGCATTTTGCAGGTTGAGGCCGGTCAAGCGGTCCAGAACCGCAAAGGCCCACCATGTGGACAGGGGGATCAGCAAAACCCACCAACCCCCTGCAAAGGCCGTTGCCCAGATCAGCGGGATCAACAGGAAGGACACCCAATAGGGCAGGGCAGCTTGCCAGCGCGAAAGGGTTTGAGTCGCGATCATCCATGATGCTCCGAATAGGCAGGTGCATCGTAGCTGGACAGACCGGGCTTGCCCAGCGGGCTTATTGACCCCGCCACAGGTCGTAGGCTTTGCGCATCACCGTTGGCAGGTCGCTGGGTTTGAAGTCATGCTTGGGCAATAGGGTCAGCCCGTCGGGTTCGGGGCCCTCGGGCAGTGGTGCGGTCCAGATTCGCAGCACCAGATGGAAATGTGTGAAGGTGTGGCGCAACTCGCCGTTCAGCGCGCGCCACTCTGCCGAAAACGGAGGGGCCTCGGGCGGGGCCTCGGACCAGTCCGAGCCGGGCCAGCCCAACATACCACCCAGCAGACCTTTGTCGGGGCGGCGTTCCAGCAGGAACGCTCCGTTTGGGTGTTGCGCGATGTAGACGTGGCCGAATCGCGTGGGTTTCGGCTTTTTGGGTGTTTTCTTCGGTAGTTCTGGCTGCGTGCCTTCGGCGCGGGCGAGGCAGGGGGTTTGTACGGGGCAGATTCCACAGGCCGGGGATTTTGGTGTGCAGATTGTGGCTCCCAGATCCATTACGGCCTGCGCGTAGTCTCCGGGGCGCAGCTGCGGTGTCAGCGCGGCCGCTTTCTCTTTCAGAACAGGTTTTGATCCGGGCAACGGGTCGTGAATGTCGTAAAGCCGTGCCATCACCCGCTCGACATTGCCGTCCAGTACGGTTTCAGGCCGGTCAAACGCAATGGCCGAGATCGCGGCTGCGGTGTAGGGGCCGATCCCCGGCAACTCCAACAGCGCGTCATAGGTGTCGGGGAACTGTCCGTCGTGCTTGTCGGCCACGACACGGGCGCATTTCAGCAGGTTGCGCGCGCGGGCGTAGTAGCCGAGGCCCGCCCATTCCCCCATGACCTGATCATCGGGGGCTGCGGCTAGCGCCTGCACGGTCGGCCAGCGCGTGGTGAAGCGGGTGAAATAGTCCCGCACGGCGGCGACGGTTGTCTGTTGCAGCATGACCTCGGACAACCAGACCCGGTAAGGGTCCGGCACCACGCCTGCGGCGCGATCGGCGGGGCCAACACGCCATGGCATCTCGCGCGCGTGGCGGTCATACCAGTCGAGCAATTCAGCGCTCAGGTTAAATTCGGGGCTGTCACGCAAGTTTTATCTATCTCACTGTCGGGTTTCGCTGGCGCCTGCTGGCCTGCCTACTACAATAGCGGTGCAGGAGTTGGAAACCAGATGCAGCGCAGACGTTCTTCGACCCGCGGGTTCAAACGCACCGCGACATTGCTGAACGATCAGATCAGGCGCGCCGGTGAAAGCCGGGGCTTTGCCGTGTCGCGCCTTCTGACCCACTGGGCCGAGATCGTCGGTCAGGACACTGCCGCCATCGCAAGACCCGTGAATGTGGGCTATGGCAGGAACGGAATGGGGGCGACCCTGACCGTACTGACAACCGGGCCACAGGCGCCAATGCTGGAAATGCAGAAAGAACAACTGCGCGGCAAGGTGAACGCCGTTTACGGCTACAACGCGATCAGCCGAGTGCGCATCACCCAGACCGCTTCGACCGGATTTGCCGAGGGGCAGGCCAGTTTCGACCACAAGCCGAAACAAGCGAAACCAGAGATCAAACCTGAAATCATGGCCGAAGCGGGCAGGGTCTCGCAGGATGTCCATGATGAAGATTTACGTGCGGCCCTTGAACGTCTGGGCCGCAACGTTTTATCCAAGCAGAAACGCTGAGAAAGGGCTGAGAATGAGCCGTATTGCAACCGTAATCTGTGCGGCTGTCGCCGTAGCCGCTGGTGGCTATTGGATGACAGCTTCGAACACGTCTTCCGTCAATCCTTTGGTTGGCAGCGCCATCGCGCAAGAGGCCAATCTCGACACCTCTACGATTGTTGAGATGGTGCAGGGGGCCGAGGATGCGCCGGTCGAGATCATCGAATATGCCTCCTATACCTGTCCGCATTGCGCCACCTTCCATCAGGGGGCGTATAAGCAGCTGAAGAAGGACTTCATTGACACCGGCAAGGTCAAATTCATCTATCGTGAGGTCTACTTTGACCGCTATGGCCTGTGGGCGTCGATGGTTGCGCGCTGCGCAGGGCCCGAGAAGTTCTTCGGCATCACCGATCTGATCTATCAGGGTCAGTCCGAATGGACCCGCGCCGGTGGTCCAACGGAGATCGTGGATGAGCTGCGCAAGATCGGCCGTCTGGCGGGTATCGACAATGACAAGCTGGAAGCCTGCCTGCAGGACGGTACTCGCGCCCAGACTCTGGTGGCCTGGTATCAGGAAAACGCTGAACGCGACAATGTAACGGGCACCCCATCCTTTGTTGTGAACGGCAAGAAGGTTTCGAACCAGTCCTATGAGGACTTCAAGAAGCTGATCGAAGACGAGTTGGGCAGCTAATTGCTCTTTGGTCGGCCTGTTCTCGGGCCGACCAATTCGGTCACTTGGGGGATGGGGCCGCCTTCAGGATCATCTCTCTGACCTGCTCTGGGTCGTTCACTTGCAGCCGGACGGGCAGGGTAACGACCTTGTTGCGGAAGGTTTGCGGCAGGCGCACTGCGTCTTTTTCCGTCGTGACCATCTGAGCGCCAAGCAGACGTGCCTCATTTTCAAGCCGGGTCATCAGCGCAGGGGTCAGCGGTTGATGATCGTCGAGTGCCTCAGCGCGCAAAAGCTCAGCCCCTTGTTGGCGCAGGGTCTGGAAGAACTTCTCGGGGTGACCGATCCCGGCAAAAGCGAGAACCCGCGATCCAGCCCAGTCCATGCCGGTTTGCAACGGCGCGACAACGCCCGTTGCATGAGGCACCGTTAGCTTGCGGTCCCATTGCGCCGCGAAGTCTTCTTGCGCTTGCGTATCGCCCAATGACAGTACCAGATCGGCGCGTTTCAAGCCGACCTCTACGGGTTCGCGCAGGGGACCGGCTGGCAGGCACAACCCGTTGCCGAATCCGCGCTGGGCATCCACTACAATGATCGAAAAGTCTTTGGCGACTGCGGGATTTTGGAAGCCATCATCCAGAACGATCACGCTTGCGCCCGCTTCGGCCGCGGCGCGCGCACCTGCGGCACGGTCCTTGGCGACCCAGACCTCGGCGAACATGGCCAGCAGAAGCGGCTCATCCCCGACCTGCGCGGCGCTGTGTTTGGTGGGGTCAACCCGAACCGGGCCTT
Organism: Ruegeria sp. BG3; assembly: GCF_056538485.1. Taxonomy (NCBI): domain Bacteria; kingdom Pseudomonadati; phylum Pseudomonadota; class Alphaproteobacteria; order Rhodobacterales; family Roseobacteraceae; genus Ruegeria; species Ruegeria sp. BG3. Next base: position 142,829 of record NZ_JBQFTE010000009.1, read on the forward strand.
CCAGCGAACCGCCATGGCCGCGCGTGACAACATGCGGCTCGTGCCAGGCGTTGCGCAGCTGTTCCAGTACCCAGATCACCGTGGGGGTCTTGCCGGTTCCGCCTGCGTTCAGGTTGCCGATGCAGATTACCGGCACACCCGGTTTCAACCCGGGATGAGAGCTGACCCGGCGAGCCGTCGCCGCCGCATATAGCCGCCCCAATGGGCTGAGTAGTCGGGCACGCAGCGCCGGGCGTGCGGGGTCCGAGTTCCAAAAGTCAGGGGCGCGCATCGTGGTTACTCCGCTGGTCCAAAAGGTCCTGCAGCATGTCGACTAGCCGCTCGGCCTGAGGTGCCCCTTCGGTGATCGCCTGCCAACCTGCCAGCGCCATCCCCGCCGCGCGATCCGGGGCCAGAAGGGCGACGACCGCATCTCCAAGCTCGGTCGCGGTTTTGACCGGATGGGCGGCACCGGCCTCGGCAAGGCGGGCATAAACCGTCTGATAGATATCGACATGAGGGCCATAGATAACCGCCGATCCCAACGCGACAGCATCCAGCGGGTCCTGCCCGCCCGCGCCGCGTTCCAGCGAGCTGGCCATGAAGGACACAGGTGACACACGCTGCCACAGGCCAAGATCTTCGGGCTCAGAGCTGACAATCACCTGCGTCGTGTCCTCGATAGGGCCGCCGTCATCCCAATTGGAACAGCGCAGATCCATGGTTTCAAGCCGTCGCTGCAGCGGCGCGGCCTCGGCCCGATCCGCCACGTGCAAGATCAGCGCCAATCGCGGCAGAATGCGCAGCGCTTGCCGATGGGCACTGAGGACCGAGATGAACTCTTTCGCCTGAACCCGCGCCGCCAGCCAGACCGGACGTCCGGCGAGGGCGTGGTTGGTCTCGATCAATTCGTCCTCGGGCCAGGGGTGCGGGTTCGGACTGAACTGCAGTGGGGGCGCCTTGCGCACTTTCGAGGAGGCAACCCCCATCCGCCGGATCTGGCGGGCCGTTTCGTCAGTGGTGGTGAGGATATGTTCGAAGCAATCGAACGTATATCTGCTGATATCCGGCAGCCACCGCGCATTGCGGGACAAGACGACATCCAACTGCGCCTCGATCAGAAGCATCGGGATTTTGCGCTCTTCCGCGCGGGTGATGATGCTGGGCATCAATCCCCCTCCGACCCACAGACCCAGATCGGGTTTCCAATGGTCCAGAAAAGCCCGCGCCGCGCCGGTTTGTTCGGCGGGCAGGTTGACCATGTGAAAGGGACTTCCAGTCCAGCGATTCAGGTCGATCTCTGGCGGGGCGCTCAGCAGGATCGACAGGCCGGGTCGGGCCTGTTGCAGTCTGAGGCAAAAGTCACTGATCGCACGCATGCGGTCGCGGGTTGCGATGTGCACCCACACAAGCTCTCCGTCCGGGCGGGGCTGATCCGGTCGGATGCTTTGCTGCGCACCCCCCCAGGACAGGACCCGGTAGGCCGCAAGACTCAGAGATCGCGGTTTGCTCATGAGGCGATGCCGGGGCCGTTCGGGTCAAGCCGGGACGAAAGCTGGTTGTGGATATCCTGCGCCGTGGCAAGAACGCCATTCAGCCGGGGGCGCGCGTTGTTGAACCGCAGGGGCTGGCCAGCGCGGTCGGTGCATATCCCTCCGGCCTCGCGAATGATCAGGTCGCCCGCCGCGATATCCCATTCCCAACTGGGTCGCAGGGTCAACATGCCGTCAAAACGCCCCTCACCGACCAGGGCCATGCGATAGGCCAGCGACGGGCGATAGGCACGGTCAAACTCCGGCACGTCACCATCGCGCCAATGGTGGCTGTTCATGTTGGGCTTGGCGACCAGAATTGTGGCAGCCCCAAGCGTCGAAGCCTCCGAGGCGCGGATTGGCGCACCGTTCAGGGTGGCGCCCTGACCTTTCGCCGCCGCATAGAACAGGTCGCGAAGGGGCAGATAGATCACGGCTGCGGTGACTTCTCCGTGCTCCGTAACGGCAAGCGAATGCGCCCAAGTGCGCGAGCCTTCGGCAAAACTGCGGGTGCCGTCAATCGGGTCGATAATGAAGGCGCGGTCCCGCGACAGGCGCTCCGGACTATCCTCGGTCTCTTCGCTGAGCCAGCCATAGTCGGGTCGCGCCTTGGGCAGCATCTGTTCCAGCATTTCGTTGACGGCCAGATCGGCCTCGGTAACCGGCCCGGCACCGTCGGGCTTGTCCCAACGCTGCGCCTGCGCCCCCGAGAAACGGGTCGCGATCTCTCCGGCCTTGCATGCGGCGTCAATCAGCAGTGGCAGGTCAGTTGCCGGCAAGGGTCATCCCTTCGATCAGCACCGAGGGCACAACGCGCGACAGGTAACGGCGCGCGTCATTGGCTGGGATGATCCGGTTCAGCATGTCGCGCAGGTTGCCCGCGATGGTGCATTCATTGACCGGATGCGTGATCTCGCCATTCTCGACCCAAAAGCCAGAGGCCCCACGCGAGTAGTCCCCCGTATTGGGGTTGATCGTCGATCCGATCATCGAGGTGACCAGCAACCCTGTTCCCATATCGCGCATCAAATCCGCGCGGCTTTGGGTGCCTTGGGTCAGGCTGAGGTTCCAGTTGCTGGGCGAGGGCGGCCCCGAGACACCGCGCGCTGCATTTCCGGTTGAGGTCATGCCAAGCTTGCGGGCGCTGGCCAGATCCAGCGTCCAGCCGGTCAGCACTCCGTTCTCAACAATCGCCCGGCGGCGCGTTGCCAGCCCTTCAGCGTCAAATGGGCGTGAGCCTGAGATACGTGGGCGGTGCGGGTCTTCGATCAGCGAGAGATGCTCCGGCAGAACCTGTTCGCCCAGACAATCCTGTAGCCACGACGCCCCACGCGCGATCGCCGCGCCGTTGCTGGCGGCCAGCAAGTGCCCGATCAGTGAGGATGAAATGCGCTCGTCAAAGAGAACCGGAAAACTGCCCGTTGCGGGCTGGCGCGCGCCAACCTGTTCGACCGCGCGTTCCCCTGCCTTGCGCCCAATCTCCTCGGCGTCCCGCAGGTCGGCTTGGAAGGTGCGGCTGTCGCCGTCATAGTCCCGCTCCATCCCGGTGCCTTCGCCCGAGATCGCAACGCAGGATGTTGACCGGCTGCTGCGCGCATACCCGCCCGAAAACCCGTTGGTGGCCGCCAGATGCACCCGGTGCGTGCCATAGCCTGCCGCTGCATCCGAGACTTGCGATACGCCGGATACGGCCAGAGCGGCAGCCTCAGCCGCCAGCGCATCTTGCATCAGCGCTTCGGCAGAGGGTTCCGGGGAGGGATCAAACAACTCAAGCGCGTCGAGATCCCAGTTGTTGGTCAATTCCTCGCTGGCCGCCAGACCGGTGAAAGGGTCCTCAGGCGCTTCGCGCGCCATGGCGACGGCCCGTTCGGCCATGGCCGTCAGCGTTTCGGGACGGCTGTCCGAGCTTGAAACAATGGCCTGTTGCTTCCCCAGAAACACCCGCAGCCCGAGATCGGTGCCTTCCGAGCGTTCCGCATGTTCCAGCGCGCCGCCACGTACCTCGACCGAAACGGATGATCCGTCGATCACGATGGCATCTGCCGCCTCGGCCCCGGCGAGGCGTGCGGCGTCAAGCAAGTGCTGGCTGATTTCTTCTGGTGTGCGGGTCATGCGGCCTCCGGATGTGTTGCCAAGGACCTAGCCTTGCACCGCGCCTCTCGCAAGACCCTGACGGTATTGTGTGGGAGGGCCGATCACGTGCGGCCCTCCCTGATATCATTACTTAATGCGCTGACCATTGGCCTTGATCTGACCGTCTTCAGTGAATTCGATTGTCGAATTCAGCGTGTCGGGTTCATCACCCGGAACAGCCATCATGCCCATCATCATACGCGCACCCAAGGCGTCGTTGTCGGACATCAGGCCCATGCCGATCAGCTTGTCGATCAGTGCATTGGCCCCAACCAATTGCAGGTTCGCAACGCCAGTCGGAATGGGCATGCCGAATTCGTCGAGGTTTTCGTTGTCCAACGTGAAATCACCATCCCCGGTCAAGCGCGCGCCAACCATCGAGACCAGCAATTCGTTGATTTTCAGCGAATGCAGCTCGGCAGGGACTTCCCCTTCTTCTTCAAGCGCAGCGGCCTGTTCCGGATCGAAGATGTTCAACAGAACTTTCGCGGTGCCGGTGGTGTCCAGCGCAATGGTGGCAGGATCGCGTGGCAGGTTGCCCGCGGGGTCGAAAATGCTCCAAAGGACGTCAGACATGGTGAAATCGGTCAGGTTCAGGCCGAAGGCAAAGGGCGCGGCCTCCTCCGATTCTTGCACTGGGATGTCTAGGTTCAGGCCCGCCTTAGCCATTGCTATCTCGATCGGGAAGGGCAGGTCACCGGTGGTCACTGCCAGTTTCGCGTCATTCTGTTCAAGGTCATAGGCCACACGTTCGCCATCTACGCTGGCCTCAAGTCGGCCACCTTGCGACGAGCTTGCCATGGTGAATTGCTCACCTTCGCTAACGCCGCTGATGTCTGTCTTGCCCGAGCCATAGGCGACCATGCCGGAAAAGGCGAAGCCTGCGTCATACAGTGCCTGCGGGTCTGCCAGATCAAACCCAGAAGGCAGGACACTGTCGCCGCTGGATGTCAGGCCGTTCAGTACCCCATCAATCAACCCCGATTCCCCGGTTTCAGGGTCTTTGAAGCTGAACTTATAGGCCATTTGGTCGGCGTCGAGCGTCTGCGTGATCTCGCGATTTTCGCCGATCAGCATGCGCGATGTGCCAGCCATACCTGTAAATTCGATACCACCTTCAAGCGCATCTTCAGGAATTGGCTCGTCGCCGCCTTCGATCGAATCCAACACAATCCCGAGGGCTGCCGCCGAGTAGTCATAGGTCATGTCGGACGGATCACCTGACACAACCATTTCCAAATCTGTCTGGCTGTAGGTCAGGTTTGCTGTGAACTTTTCATCTTCAACGCCGCCCGAAATGACCATCGGAAAGCTACCGGGGAAGCCGACGTTGACGGTGCCATCGCCGTTTTCGGTCAACGTGACCTCGGGCATGGTCATCTGGAACTGTCCGTCCTCTTCGGGGAAGTCCATGGACAGGGTCATATCGTTGATGGTCATGACATCGCCAGCACTGCTGGGTTCGCCCTCGACCGTGTAACCTACGGATCGGAAATACTCTTGCCAGTCGTTCCAGACGTCATTTGCAGTCAGGTCGGCATATGCACCTTGAGTTGCGACGGCATAGGCCAGAGCGGCGCCACAGCTGCGGCGGATGAAAACAGACATAAGGTAACCCTTCTTGATCAATTTGCGCGCATGGTCGGGGTTGTGGCAGGCATCGTCAAGGGGGCAAGGGCTGGACCCTTTCCCCGTTTCCGCGTTACGCCTGTAGTCAAAGGTCAGCCCAAGACGTGAGGAGCGTTAAATGCAGGGAAAAACAGTACTCATAACAGGGGCCAGCCGCGGAATCGGTGCCGAGGCCGCGCGCGTGTTTGCCGCAGCAGGGGCGAATGTCGCGCTGGTGGCTCGTAGTCATGATCAAATTGATACGCTTGCGGCTGCGTTGGGCGGCAATGCGATGGCACTGGCCTGCGACGTCAGCGATTTCGCGCAGGTCGAACAAGCGGTGGCCGATTGCGTCGCGCGTTTCGGCGGTTTGGACGTTCTGATCGGCAATGCCGGTGTGATCGAGCCTATCTTTCACCTGTCAAATGCCGATGTCAGCGCCTGGAGTCAGGCCATTGATATCAACCTCAAAGGTGTTTTCTACGGAATGCGTGCCGCTCTGCCAGTGATGCGGGCGGCGGGCGGCGGGACCGTTCTAACCGTTTCTTCAGGCGCAGCCTCGAACCCGGTTGAGGCCTGGAGCCACTATTGCGCCTCGAAAGCCGGGGCCAAGATGCTGACGGAATGTCTGCATCTGGAAGAGGCTCATAACGGCATCCGCGCCATGGGCCTGTCGCCAGGAACAGTGGCAACCGATATGCAGCGTGTCATCAAGGCCAGCGGCATCAACCCCGTCAGCCAGCTGGACTGGGATGTTCACATCCCGGCGGACTGGCCTGCACGGGCATTGCTCTGGATGAGTTCTTCTGACGCCGATGAATACCTGGGGGCCGAAATTTCCCTGCGCCAGGACGACATTCGCCAAAGGATCGGCCTGACGTGATCGAACTGACCAAGGAAGACGGGTTGTGGACCGTCACGATCAACAATCCGGGCAAGGCCAACGCATTGACAGGCGCGATGCTGACTGAGTTGGCCGAAATTTCTGAGGCCGCAACCGAGGCTCGCGCCCTGATCCTGACCGGCGCAGGCAAGGTCTTCAGCGCCGGTGCTGATCTGGAAGAAGCCCGCGCGGGGCTTGCGACCTCGGACGTCTGGGAGCGGTTGTCGGGTTCAATCGCGGCGCTGCCATGCTTGACCGTTGCGGCATTGAACGGAACGCTGGCGGGTGGTGCAAACGGCATGGCGTTGGCCTGCGACCTTCGAATCGCGGTGCCTTCGGCCAAGTTCTTCTATCCGGTGATGAAGCTGGGCTTTTTGCCGCAGCCCTCCGACCCCAAGCGCATGGCCGCACTGATCGGTCCGGCGCGCACCAAGTTGATTCTGATGTCGGGCCAGAAGATCTCGGCTGAGGAGGCGTATGCGTTCGGTCTGGTGGATCGCATCGTCTCGCCTGACGATCTGATGTCGACGGCGCGCGAGCTGGTGGCCGACAGTCTGGCGGCTAAACCAGAGATCGCAACAGGGATTGCAGAACTTTGTCGCTGAGGTTGTCCGCAGTCAGGCTGCGCGTCGCTGATCCGGCTCGTCTGGCCGGGTTCTATCGGGATGTTTTGGGCATGTCCGTGCAGGAAATCGGCGAATCCCGGCGTGTCGGATACGTCGGCGAAGATGCTGATCTGCTGCTGCTACCAGGGGGCAGGGGGTATTCCCACGATCAGGGGCATCGCTACTGGAAGATCGGGATCACTCTGCCCGATGTCGATCTGGCCGCCGAGGCGCTGCGGGCCAAAGGCTATGCTGTCAGCGAGCCGCGCCAGTTCCTCGATATCGGGTATATGGCGCATCTCAGCGACCCCGAAGGCTTTGTGATTGAGCTTTTGCAGCATGATTTTGAAGGCAACCGCCCGGACAATGCCGCCGACCCTGCGGCCCCGTTTACCGGGGCACGAGTGGGGCAGATCACCTTGCGCACAGGGGATATCGCCGCCGAGGATGCATTCTGCCGTGCTCAGGGTATGAAGCTTCTGTCGATGCAGGATGTGGCGGCCTATGGGTTTGACCTGCATTTCTACGCCTTCACGCAAGAGGCTCCGCCCGATCCTGACCTTTGGGCGGTCGAGAATCGCGAATGGCTCTGGAAACGACCCTACACAACGCTCGAGTTCCAGCATGTGCAAGGCGCCCAATTTGCGCCTGTTCCCGACTATCAGGGGATCGAGGTCGAAGGTCTGCCCGCCGCACTTTCGGATGCGTTTGGCGATCCGGTTCTGCCCTTCTGATCAGCGCCCGCGTCGTTTGCCGGGGACTTTCGACCGGAAACCGGGCGGGCGTTTGCGCACCCAGTTCAGAAATTTCTCAAGCCTTGGATGGGCGCGCAGGGCCTCGACCGTGTTGAAGCTGCGCGCCAGCTCTGCCTCGGACAGGGTGGCGTGGACCTCTTTGTGGCAGATCTGGTGCAGCAGAACGGTTGGTCCGCCCTTGCCTCCTTTGAGTTTTGGGATCAGATGATGCAGGCTGCCGCCGCCATCGGGAATGGGGCGGTCGCAAAGCGGGCAGATCGGATCGCTGTTCGTCATGGTTGAGAATGATGCGCCTGCGGGCGGCGAAGGCAAGAGGGCGAAGATGGCGCAGGCAGTGGTGATCGGGGCAGGACCGGCCGGGTTGATGGCGGCCGAGCAGCTTGCCCTTGCCGGTCACTCGGTTCTGGTGGCCGAGGCCAAGCCCTCGGTCGCGCGCAAGTTCCTGATGGCGGGCAAGTCGGGTTTGAATCTGACCAAAGATGAACCTCTTGATACCCTTATCCAATCGTATGATGAAGCCGCAGACTGGCTGCGCCCGATGCTGACCGAGTTTGATGCGCAGGCCGTGCAGGACTGGGCGCGCGACTTAGGACAAGAGCTTTTCACCGGTTCAACGGGCCGTGTTTTTCCGATCGTTATGAAGGCCTCACCTTTGCTGCGCGCATGGCTGGCGCGTCTGGCTGATCGCGGTGTCGAGATCCGAACCCGCTGGCGATGGACCGGGTGGGAGGGCGACGCGCTGGTTTTTGACACCCCGGATGGCCCGCAACGCTTGCAGCCAGACGCAACCGTGCTTGCCATGGGCGGGGCCAGCTGGGCTCGATTGGGCTCAGATGGGGCCTGGGCACCCTGGCTGGCGGCGAGGGGTGTGCAGCTTGCGCCGTTTGCACCCGCAAATGCTGGGCTTTTGGTTGACTGGTCGGATCACATGACCGCGCATTTCGGCACACCGATCAAAGGGGTCGCGCTACAGGCCGGCACCCAGCGCTCACGGGGCGAGGCGGTGATCTCGGCCCGCGGCTTGGAAGGCGGGGGCATCTACTCCATCTGTAAGCCCGTGCGAGAGGGGGCGCCCCTGACGATCGACCTGATGCCTGACTTGTCGCCCACAGAAGTAGCCGCGCGTCTGGCAAAACCGCGCGGCAAGATGAGCCTGTCCAATCACCTGCGCAAAGCGCTGAAACTCGGGCCGGTACGAACCGCGTTGCTTATGGAGTTCGCCCGCCCCCTTCCAACTACACCCGACGACGTGGCGGCGTTGATCAAGGCCCTGCCGGTACACCACGCAGGATTGCGCCCGATGGATGAGGCGATCTCGACCGCCGGAGGCATCACGCGCGCTGCCGTGACCGACGAATTGATGCTGACCGTGATGCCCGGTGTGTTCTGCGCCGGTGAGATGTTGGATTGGGAGGCACCCACCGGCGGATATCTTCTCACCGCCTGTCTGGCGACGGGGCGCTGGGCTGGACGGGCTGCGGCGGACTGGCTGAACCGCTAACGCGACCGGGCCAGCATCGCCAGCCGGATCATTGCGCGTTCGACCAAGGCCATCGCGGGGGCCGTTTGCCCCGCCGAGCGCAGGGACAGGTCGGTATCGGTCAGCACTGTCAGCGCCGTCTGTAGCTTTGGCGCACCCCACCCTTGAGCCTGCCGTAAAATACGGTCGCGTCTTTTGCCGTAGACGGGCGGGCGCAGTTTGCCGATCCCTTGCGCCGCCCCACCGGGGTCGGAAGCGCAAGCGTAAAGCGTACGAAAATGCCGGGTCGCGCCGATACACAGCGTCACCCCATTGGTGCCCTGCGCCTGCAGGCGACGGATCAGCGGGCCTATTTCTCCGGCGCGGCCTTCGGCGACCACGTTCAATACATCATCCAGCGCCGCCTCGGTCGAGCGCGGCGCGCAGGCTTCGATGTCTTCAAGGCTGAGTTCGCTATCGTCGCCGCGTTTATACAGCGACAGCTTCTCGACCGTTTGGGTGAAATCGCCGGGGCTGAGGCTGACCGCCAACTCTCCCAGCGCCGACATCGCGTCGCGCGGGATGTTCTGCAAACCGGCTTGTGTCAGGATCCGTTCAACCTCGGCCCGAGAGGGCGGATCGTCGTAAATGCCCACCGCATAGGCCGCCGGATGCGATTCGAAGGCCTTGCGGATTTTCGAACTGGCTTTCAGCTGGCCCGCCGTCACGATGATCTGAGCATCACCGGGGGCCCAATCCTCAAGCGCAGCAAGGATCGAGGGTGCGGCGGTATCGGTTGCCTCTTCCACGAACACCGCGCGGGGGCCGGGGAAAAAACCAACCGCTTTGACCGCATCCAGCAATAGCGCCGGGTCGCCGCGCAGATCGCTGCCAGGCATCCGGGTCAGACGCATCTCTTCTTCGGCATTTGCCCCAAGCAAGGCGGTCAGAACCTGTTGGCGCTTCAAAGCCACGCGCATGGTGTCGGCGCCGTAGATCAGCAACCCGGTTTTGTCCGCGTCCGGTCTGGCAAAATACCCGTCAGCCTCGCGCGGGCTCAACTTCATGAGGTCAGGCCCGGAGTCGCATAGAGGCGATTGACGATCTGGTCGGACAGAATCACCATCAGGCGCTCACGGGCGTCGCGCTCATCCGCAAGGGTGGAAACTGTCGAGCCTGCCGCGGAATAGCCCACGAAATCCGTAACTTCGCCCGAGGCCAGAATCTGCCCTGTCTCATTCGATTTTAGCGTGTATTCCGCACGCCCGTCGATGGACAAGCGGTTGATTTCGTTTGTGGTCGTGATCGCGGCGGCCTGGGTGGAGGTTTCAACACGGACATCCAGATGGTAGGCATTGCCTGAGGTCGCGCTGCGCCCTAGCTTTTGTTCGAGGTTTTGAACCAGTAGGTAACTCTCGACCGTGTTCGGGGCCGATACCTCAACCTTGCCAAAGAGTTCCGACCCCGCCCCACCGGGCGCATAGATCGGTTCAAACCCGCAGGCGGCCCCAAGAAAACAGGCAGCCAGCGGGGCAAACAAGAAACTTCTGCGGTTAAACGACGACATTCACGATCCGGCCCGGGACAACAATCACCTTCTTCGGCGCGGCTCCCTCCAACGCCTTTTGCACAGCTTCGGTGTTGAGCGCGATTTTTTCAACCTCATCCTTGGGCATATCCTTGGGAACGCTGATTTCCGCGCGGCGTTTGCCGTTGATCTGGATCGGCAGGGTGATGGTGTCATCAACCAGCATCGCCTCATCCGCGACCGGCCAAGCAGCTGTTGCCACAAGACCCTCACCACCCAGCAGCTGCCAGAGTTCCTCGGACAGGTGTGGGGTCATCGGCGACATCAACTGCGCCAAAGTCTTAGCGGCTTCGCGCTTGGCCTCGGTTCCCGCTTTCGACTTCGCCAGAGTATTGGTGAAGGCATAAAGCTTGGCAATCGAGGCGTTGAAGCCAAAGGATTCGACTCCACCCGAAACATCATGGATCGCTTTGTGCATCTCGCGCAGCAGGGTTTCGTCTTCGCCATTGGACGGTACGTCCGACTTGGCGATCTCGGAGGCGATGCGATGGACACGGCTGAGGTGCTTGAACGCGGCCTCAGCGCCGGAGGCTGTCCATTCCACATCCCGCTCGGGCGGCGAATCGGACAGGACGAACCAACGGGCGGTATCTGCGCCGAAGGCCGAGATGATGCTGACCGGGTCCACAACGTTTTTCTTGGATTTAGACATTTTGGCCGAAGGGATGATTTCGACCTCGGTGCCATCCGCCAATTTGCCGTCGGTCACGTCCTCGGGCAGGTGATAGACCGGGCGGCCATTGGCGTCGCGCGTCTGGTAGATCTCATGCGTTACCATGCCCTGAGTGAACAGTGCATTGAACGGCTCGATGGCCTTTTTCGGTAGGTGGCCGGTGATCTGCATCGCCCGTGCGAAGAAGCGCGAATAGAGCAGGTGCAGAATGGCATGCTCAATGCCGCCAATATACTGGTCGACATTCATCCAGTACTCGGCTTCTGCCAGATCGGTCGGGGTTTCCGCGCGTGGGGCGGTGAAGCGCGCGTAGTACCAAGACGAATCGACGAACGTGTCCATCGTATCGGTTTCACGCTTGGCCGGAGCGCCACAGGACGGGCAGGGCGTATCCCGCCAGCTGGGGTGGCGGTCCAGCGGATTGCCGGGGATTGAGAAGTCGATGGGTTTGCCGTTGCCGTCATCATAGGGCAGCTCGATCGGCAGATTCTCTTTCTTCTCGGGCACCGTGCCGCATTTTTCGCAGTGAACCACGGGAATCGGGCAGCCCCAGTAGCGCTGGCGGCTAAGACCCCAGTCGCGCAGGCGGAATTTGGTGACGCCTTCGCCCCAACCGGCCTTTTCTGCGAAATCGACGGTAACGTTGATGGCCTCTTCGCCGGTTGCCTCGGTCAAGCCCGCGAAATGGTTCACCCAGCGGACTTTCTCGGTTTTTGGTGGAACGAAAGCGAGCTTGTCGACCGGAGACTCATCGTCCAGCGCAAAGAACGTATCGACCACGGGCAGGCCGTATTTGCGGCAGAAATCCAGATCGCGCTGGTCATGGGCCGGGCAGGCGAAAATCGCGCCGGTGCCGTAGTCCATAAGGATGAAGTTCGCGATCCAGACCGGCAGTTCCCAATTCGGATCCAGCGGATGCTTGACCTTGATGCCAGTGTCATAGCCCAGCTTCTCGGCGGTCTCGATGGCTTCTTCGGTGGTGCCACCTTTGCGGCATTCAGCAACGAATTCAGCGACTTCTGGGTTTTCAGCCTCAAGCTGTTTGGCAATCGGGTGATCTGGCGAGATGCCGACAAAAGACGCGCCTAGCAGGGTGTCGGGGCGAGTCGTGTAGACGGTGATCGGCTCACCTCCATCGGTGCGTTCAAAGCCAAATTGCAGGCCACGCGACTTGCCGATCCAGTTCTCCTGCATCAGTCGGACTTTGGCGGGCCAGTTTTCAAGCGTGTCCAAGGCGTCCAGCAGCTCCTCGGAATAGTCCGAGATCTTGAAGAACCATTGCGTCAGTTCACGGCGTTCGACCAAGGCGCCCGAGCGCCAGCCGCGTCCGTTTTCGACCTGCTCGTTGGCCAGAACGGTCATATCGACCGGGTCCCAGTTCACAACGGCGTTTTTGCGATAAACCAGACCAGCTTCGAGCATATCGAGGAAAAGTGCTTGTTGCTGGCCATAATATTCCGGGTCACAGGTGGCGAATTCGCGAGACCAGTCGATCGACAGGCCCAGAGGCTTCATCTGCCCGCGCATGTCGGCGATGTTGCCGTAGGTCCAGTCTTTGGGGTGGCCGCCAATCGCCATCGCGGCGTTTTCTGCCGGCATCCCGAACGCGTCCCATCCCATCGGGTGCAAGACGTTATGGCCGGTCGCCAGCTTGTGCCGCGCGATCACGTCGCCCATCGTGTAGTTGCGCACATGTCCCATATGGATTCGGCCAGAGGGGTAGGGGAACATCTCAAGCACGTAGTATTTCGGCTTGTCCGCCTTGTGGTCGGCGGTGAAGATTCCGGCCTTGTCCCAGGCCTCTTGCCATTTTGCTTCGATTTCACTGGCCGAGTAGCGCGACATCATGCGGTCCTTCGTAACTGAAAACGCCGGGTAGGAACCCGGCGTGGTCTTTAGAGCGATTTTGATCGGGTTGCTAGAACTTGTTGTCTGCAATCCGTAGCTGTCTTGCGCGCGAGAGGATTGCATCCTCGACCGCGCGGGTGGTTGCGGCGCTGACCGGAGAGCCCCCGCTGGACTGCAGCGCAACCGAAAGGGACCGCGCGGCAAGCGCCGGGTCACTTATATGCACGGTGGCGCGATACTGCCGCCCACCGCCCGGAGGGGTGCCGTAACCCGTTACGATTACACCTGTAAAGGGATCAACCTCTTGCACGGGCAGGAAATTCAGAACATCCAGCGACGCCGCCCATAGGTAACGGTTCACGTTTGTAGTCTGCTCGGCATTGTTAGGGCCGAAGATATCCCAGATTGACGTACGTTCAGGATCATCCAGCTCGCGCTCATCGGTGCGGGTGCTGTTGGAAGTAAGTAGGTCGGGGTTCGTAACGGCGCTGCGATTCTGTCCGCACGCTGCAAGAGTGGCAGTCAGAAAGATCAAACCCAAAGTCGTCGGCAAGCGCATCGTTGGTCGGTCCTGTTTCGCTATATTTGCGGTCATTGGAAGCTACTCCTAGCCAAGGACCCTTTGCGCAACAAGCCTATTCTTATCAAATCCCACTATATCCGCGTGACAGGGCGGCGATCAGGACTGTGGCATCCTTGCACCAATCCAACTTCAATGCGGTCCTGTTATTTAGGCCAACCTTGCGCAAAGGGGGGGAAAAGAGCGAAACGATGTCCGTGCTGAGACATATGCTTTGCATGTGTCGAGTAGATAAACTTTTTGAAACCGAGGGAAACAAGATGAAAAAAGTTCTCTTCGCAACGACGGCGCTGGTAGCGACCGCAGGCGTTGCAGCAGCTGAAGTTAACTTCAGCGGTTACGGCCGGTTCGGCCTGGGTTACCAGGAAGACCGTACGCAAACCACCACCCTGACCGATGCTGGCGCCGACGGCGTTCCGGGTACTTCCGATGATGTGTCGTATGCAGGTACGACTGAGTCTGACGACGTTATCCTGGTTTCGCGCTTCCGTCTGAACATTGACGGCATCGCAGAAACCGATGGCGGCGTTCGCTTCGAAGGCCGTATTCGTGTACAGGCTGACGACGACGGCCAAGGTGAAGCTGGTCAGGCTCAGCTGAACGGTGCACGTTACTCGGTCATCTTCGGTGGTCTGCGTGTTGACGCTGGCAACATCGCCGGTTCGTTCGACAACCTTGCAAACTACTACGGCTACGAAGTAGGTCTGGAAACATTCCTGGGTCAGTACTCGGGTGTTGACTACAGCTTCGCGACCTACAGCTCGACCGGTGCGGGCGTAAACGGCGTGTTCTTCCAGTACGCTGTTGGTGACTTCGCATTCGGCGCGTCGTATGACCAAGCTGCAACCATCACCGCAAGCAACCCTGTTGCTCCGGTTCCGCCAGCAACCGTCGGTACACTTGATCTGGTTGAAACAGATGGAGACCGTTGGGACATCAGCGCGACCTACACCTTCAACAACATCACTGCTGCTCTGGCCTACGGTCAGACCGACGGTGGTTCGGGCGACGACCCAAGCCTGACCGTTCTGACCTTGGGTGGTGAGTTTGGTGACTTCGCAGGTACTCTGTTTGTTGCAGACGATAACACCGAAGTAGATGCCACCGACGGCACTGCATACGGTCTGTCGATCGCCTACAACGTTGGCGCTGCGACCACCATCCAGTTCGTCTACGGTGACGGTTCGGCTGATGGCGATACCCGCAACGTTGGTATCGGCGCTCACTACGACCTGGGTGGCGGTGTATCGCTGCGCGGTGGTATCGGCCAAATCAAAGAAGGTGAAGCAGACAGCTTTGTCCGCGCCGACTTTGGTGCCCAGTTCAACTTCTAAGTTGATCTGAACCACATGGTTCTGGGGCGGGTCTTCGGACCCGCCCTTTTCTTTTGCGCCGACTTGGTGTTTGTCTCGCTGCAAACCAGATTTAAGGATCGCTATGTCGCTGTCAGAGATTTCCGCCCGTATCGCAAAAGCCGAAGCCAAAGCCGGGCGGGCTGCTGGGACGGTGAAGCTGATCGCCGTATCCAAGGTGCAGCCAAATGAGCGTGTGCAGGATGTGCTGGAAAAGGGTCATCGGTGCTTTGGCGAGAACCGCGTGCAGGAGGCCGCCGGTAAATGGCCCGCGTTCAAGGAGCAATTCGCCGGAATTGATCTGCATTTGATCGGCCCTTTGCAAACCAACAAAGCCCGCCAAGCGATGGAGCTTTGCGATGCTATCCACTCGGTCGATCGCCCGAAGCTGGCGAAAACTCTGGCTCGGTTGGCACAAGAGCTGGGGTCTTGTCCGGACCTGTTCATCCAGGTCAATACGGGGGAAGAGGAACAGAAGGCCGGTATCCTCCCTGCCGATGCGGATGGGTTCATTGCAGAATGCCGGGCGCTGGACCTGCCCATACGTGGTCTGATGTGCATCCCGCCGGTCGAGGAAGAACCCGCGCTGCATTTTGCCTTGCTGGCGAAGATTGCCGACCGCAACGGCCTCCAGGGTCTTTCGATGGGCATGAGCGGCGATTTCGAACAGGCGATAGCGCTGGGGGCTACCCACGTGCGCGTTGGCTCGGCGATCTTTGGCGAACGGGTCAGACCTCAGGAATGATCAGGCGCGTGCCGGGTGTGATCCGCTCGGCTATCCAGCGCAGGTGGTCGCGGCGGAAAGCGACACAACCCTCGGTCGGATAACCCGGTCTCCGCCATTGGTGCAGGAAGATGGCAGAGCCTTTGCCCGGCACTGCACTCGGACAGTTCCAATCGGTCAACAGCACCAGATCGTAGAGAGGGTCCGCGCGGCGCAGCCGTTCATGGCTGAACGGATAGGGGGCAGTGACCAGTTGGTTGTAGCGATTGTCGTTCGAATCATCCGACCACAGGTCTTGCGGGCCGATCGGAATAGCCCATGACGTGGGGGCCGAGATCCGATCCGCGCGGTAGAGCATGCCGACAATGCGATGAACACCGACTGGCGTGGCGCCATCGCCTTCGCGTTTAGTGCTACTTCGCCCGCCTTTCCCTATCGAGCAGGGAAAGGACCGCCCCCGGAACCGAATGCCCCGTGGGGTCAACACCAAGTCTGCGGGCGTCACAGCAAATGCCCGGATTTCGCGGCCTTGGTCTCAAGATAACCTCGGTTATGAGCGGTTTCCCCGACTTTCAGCGGAACCCGCTCGGCGACGGCGATCCCTGTCCGCTCCATCATGGCGATCTTCGCGGGATTGTTGGTCAGCAACCGTACCGAGCTGAAGCCCAGCGATTTCAGAATATCCGACCCGAGGCGGAAATCGCGCTCATCATCTTCAAATCCAAGGCGATGGTTGGCTTCGACGGTGTCAAAGCCCTGATCCTGCAGGAAATAAGCGCGCATCTTGTTGGCCAGACCGATTCCGCGCCCTTCCTGATTTAGATAGAGCAACACTCCGGCGCCCTCGGCTCCCATCTGAGCCAGTGCGCCGCGCAGCTGAGGGCCGCAGTCGCATTTCAGACTACCCATGATGTCGCCTGTAAAACACGCCGAAT
Source organism: Ruegeria sp. BG3 (assembly GCF_056538485.1). Lineage (NCBI taxonomy): Bacteria > Pseudomonadati > Pseudomonadota > Alphaproteobacteria > Rhodobacterales > Roseobacteraceae > Ruegeria > Ruegeria sp. BG3. The sequence goes on from NZ_JBQFTE010000009.1 coordinate 159,483, forward strand.
GAAGCCGAGCCAAGACGGGCTTGCTGCGATCCGGTCGTCCGACCTCGACCGCGTAATGCTCCTCCCCGCCGTCTTCGGGGCGGAAAACGTGCAACCGACCGGCCTCGGACACTTCCATCGGCAAGCGCGCGGCGACAACGGGGTGCAGGGCGCTGCGATCTGCAAGATGCGGCGCGGCGCGGGTGTGATCGATGCAGGTCAACCCGTGGGTCGCCACGAAATTACGACCGTCTTCGACCGGCAGCACCACGGCGGCAGGCAGCAATCGGGCCGATTTGGCCAGCGCGATAGCAATGCGGTGCAGATTGGCATTGCCTTGCCTCTCGGTCATCAGGGGGCCTTTCATCGGCGCATTCAGATCGTCCGATGGGTCCGCCACGGCCTGAACCCATGCCATGTCTGCATCTGCAGGGATCAACACCCGCGCCAGATCGCCATCGTAAGCGCGCGCTTTCAGCGTTTCCGCCCGTCGCCCGGTGATGGCCACAACAGGTGCCCCACCCAAACTGCGCAGATCGGCCAGTCTCTGGGGCGTGATCGTTTCGGCCGAGATGGCCAGAACGCTGCCGCCATTGTCATCCACCAGCACGATTGGCACGCCCATCCGCAGGTCAGCCCGCGCGCGCGCCAGCAATTCGGTGATATCGGGGATGAGACTCATCTATGTTACCCTATAACGTTCGACCCTTTTCCTAGCGCTTTCGGCTGGAATTGTGAAACATTTCCGCTGCGTCTGACACGAAGGCGTGAGACGGTTGCAGTAAATCTTGTTGATTGCATATTCCACACGCAAGTGATGGGAAAGGCTTTGGAGGACCCAAGAATGGCTCAGCTCAAGAAAATCCTGTTGGTGGATGATGACGAGGATCTGCGCGAGGCGCTCAGCGAGCAACTTGTGATGACCGAGGATTTCGACGTGTTCGAAGCCTCGGACGGAGCGTCCGCGATGGAGCGCGCGCGCGAAGCGATCTATGACCTCGTGATTCTGGATGTGGGTCTTCCCGACACGGACGGTCGCGAGCTGTGCCGCCTGATGCGCAAGCAGGGTGTTAAAAGCCCGATCCTGATGCTGACGGGCCATGACAGCGATGCCGACACGATCCTGGGTCTCGATGCCGGTGCCAATGACTATGTCCCCAAGCCGTTTAAATTCCCGGTTTTGTTGGCGCGCATCCGCGCGCAGTTGCGCCAGCACGAGCAATCCGAAGACGCCGTATTTGTGCTTGGCCCCTACACGTTCAAGCCTGCAATGAAGATGTTGATTACCGAGGAAGACCGAAAAATCCGTCTCACCGAGAAGGAAACCAACATCCTAAAGTTCCTCTACCGCTCGACCGATGGCGTGGTGGCGCGGGATGTCCTGCTGCATGAGGTCTGGGGCTACAACGCGGGTGTTACGACTCACACACTGGAGACGCACATTTACCGCCTGCGTCAGAAAATCGAGCCTGATCCGTCAAATGCTCGCCTTTTGGTCACAGAGTCAGGTGGATATCGACTGGTATCTTGATCCGAGGTGGATTGATTTGGATCAAAGTGATACCCTGAAGTCATAATTAGGTTACTCCCAACCCGTGCATGTCCGGGTAATGACATGTACCTCCCTGTTGGACTGCCGGGCCAGATGGCCCGGCTTTTTTCGTTGGGCGCCTTCGCAATCGCTCATACCCAGGTTGCGGGCTGCCTATCACTACACGCTCAATAAATGCTTGTTTCACTCGGCAAGATGCGTCTCTTGAACCAGCGCCTGAGTTATAGGTCATTTCGTGGCCTACGCATTTCGGGGTTGCGCCAAGGTCGATGGGATGTCATTTGTTCCCGATATGTTCCATTTATATTTCGTGAGGTATACTATGTCCCTTAATTACGTGATGATCGGTTCAAACGATGTGGCAAAGGCGAGGGAATACTTTGATGCCGTCCTGCCCCTGATTGGTGGAACGGTGGTCATGGAACTCATGCCCCATGGATTTTGCTATGGTCTGCGCGGTGGTGGGCGGATTTGGGTCACGCCGCCGTACAACAAGGAAGCAGCAACGCCTGGCAATGGAAATATGGTCGGTTTGCTGTGCGATAGTGAGGCTGAAGTACAGGCAGCCCATGCGGCGGCACTCTCTGCTGGCGGAACCAGTGAAGGGGAGCCGGGCCCACGCCCGCAATATGGCCCTGACTTCTACGGAGCTTATGTCCGGGATCTTGATGGCAACAAAATGAGTTTCGTCTATTTCGGCGACGTGGATTGATCGCAGCAAAAGCACGTATCACCCGCATATCGGTCATTGACGAACCCTAACCGTATGTGTCCTGTTCCCGTGGCGCCCAACGCCGTGCTACGCCAAGCCCAATCGCGACAGAGGATTCCCCAATCATGCCCTTCACACTTGCCACCTGGAACATCAACTCGGTCCGCCTGCGCGAGCCTATTGTGCTGAAATTGCTGCAGGAAGAGGCACCGGATGTGCTGTGTTTGCAGGAATGCAAATCTCCGGTCGAAAAAATTCCGACCGAAGGGTTTGCGGAACTGGGCTACACCCACATCGTGGCCCGTGGGCAGAAGGGGTACAACGGTGTCGCCATCCTGTCGCGCATCCCGATGGAGGAAGTGGGCGACAAGGATTTCGCCGGTCTCGGCCATGCTCGTCACATCGCAGCGCGGTTGGAAAATGGCGTCACTATCCAGAACTTCTACGTCCCTGCAGGCGGGGATGTGCCGGATCGTGAGGTAAACGAGAAGTTCGGGCAAAAGCTCGACTACCTCACCGACATGCGCGACTGGTTCCATGCGGAAAAGCCTGAGAAGTCCATTCTGGTGGGTGATCTGAACATCGCCCCGCGCGAGGATGATGTGTGGTCGCACAAGCAACTGCTCAAGGTCGTCTCGCACACGCCGATCGAGGTTGAGGCGCTGGCCGAAACACAAGATGCGGGCGGTTGGGTCGATATCACCCGGCAGGATATCCCCGAAGGGCAGCTTTATAGCTGGTGGTCCTACCGGGCGCGCGATTGGGACGCTGCTGACAAGGGGCGGCGACTGGATCACGTTTGGGCCACGCCGGATATCTCGAACGCGGGGCATTCCAGCCGTGTCCTGCGCGATGCGCGCGGATGGGAAAAACCAAGCGATCACGCCCCGGTTTTCGCCAGTTTCGACCTTTAGACCTGCAACTCGGCTCTTGGTTTCTGCAGCAAGGGACTGCATATAGGGCGCACGTTTGAACCGGAGTGTGAATGCCATGGACCTTCTGAGCGGCGCGGAAAGCAACTCAGCCACCGATCTGATCAAGGACAGCAGCGAAGCCACCTTTATGGAAGATGTGGTCGAGGCGTCTCAGGATGTTCCGGTGATCGTGGATTTCTGGGCACCTTGGTGCGGCCCGTGCAAGACACTTGGACCCGCGCTTGAAGAGGCGGTGACCGCGGCCAAAGGCGCGGTCAAGATGGTAAAGATCAACGTGGACGAGGCGCAAATGATCGCGTCTCAGATGCGCATTCAGTCGATTCCGACCGTCTATGCATTCTTCAAGGGCCAGCCGGTGGACGGCTTTCAAGGCGCTTTGCCGGGGTCCGAGATCAAGGCCTTTATCGACCGTGTGATCGAGGCGGCGGGTGGCGAAAGCCCCGGTGGTCAACTGGAGGACGCCGTGCAAGCCGCTGAGGAAATGCTGGCTGAAGGCGCCGCCGTGGATGCGGCGCAGACCTTTGCCGCGATTCTGGGCGAGGACCCCAACCATGCCGCTGCCTATGGTGGTCTGGTGCGGGCGCACATTGCCTCGGGCGATCTGGAACAGGCCGAGGCGATCCTGAATGGTGCGCCTGCCGAGATATCCAACGCTCCGGAACTCGAAGCCGCTCATGCCCAGTTGGAGCTGGCCAAGCAGGCGGCGGATGCGGGCCCGGTGGCCGATTTGACCGCAGCCGTTGAGGCCGATCCCGACAATCATCAGGCCCGGTTCGATCTGGCGCAGGCCTTGCACGCCAATGGCGATGTGGAAGAGGCTGTGACGCAACTGTTGGAGCTGTTCCGCCGCGATCGTGAGTGGAACGAGGGCGCTGCCAAAACGCAGTTGTTCACGATCTTCGACGCGCTCAAGCCAAACGATCCGATTGTTCTGAACGGGCGGCGCAAACTCAGCTCCATGATATTTGCCTAATTTCGGATCAGAGCTAGACTCGGGACTATGATTCATCCCGCCGACTTGCCGGATACTATATCCGTGTTTCCATTGCCCGGGGCGCTGTTGCTGCCCCGGTCGCGACTGCCGTTGCACATCTTCGAGCCGCGCTACCTTCAGATGCTTGACGATGCCTTGAAAACAAAGGAGCGGCTGATCGGAATGGTTCAGCCGAACCCCTCGCTGAGCGATGACACAAAGCTGCATCGGATCGGTTGCGCCGGTCGCGTCACGCAATTCTCAGAGACTGAGGATGGCCGCTATCTGATCACCCTGACCGGCGTGTCCCGGTTCCGTATCAAGTCCGAGCTGGACGCCTTCACACCTTACCGCCGGTGCGAAGTGTCTTGGGAGGGGTTTGACCGCGATCTTGGTAAGGCCGAGAAGGACGACATTTTCGACCGCAGCCGCTTTCTGAACCTGCTGGAACGCTTTTTCGACTCGCGCGATCTATCGACGGATTGGGATTCGCTGAAAGAAGCAGATGATGAGCTTTTGGTGAATTCACTGTCGATGCTGATGGATTTCGATCCGGAGGACAAACAGGCCCTGTTAGAGGCCCCTTGTCTACGCACAAGGCGTGAGACGCTGGTGACATTGATCGAATTCGCGCTGCGGGGCGGATCAAACGAGGAAAAACTGCAATGAGCGAGCCTGAACACGCTTTTGACCGCCACATGCTTGAGGCGCTGATTTGCCCTCAGACGCATACGACGCTTCACTATGATGCGGATAAGCAGGAACTGGTGTCAAAGGCCGCGGGTCTGGCCTTTCCGATCCGCAACGGCATCCCCGTGATGCTGGTCGATGAGGCGCGCACGCTGGACTGAGCGGTTCTGAACGCTCACGAATGCTCTAGATTGCCCGTCCTTGCAAGAGCTTCGGCAGGTCGCCGGTCAACCCGGCGGCCTCGCGGACAAACCCTCGGCGCAGGCCGGGCAGGGATCCGACAATGCCCATCCCGATGTCCCGCCCAAGGCGCAGCAGCGGGTTGTCATTTGAAAACAATTTGTTGAACACGTCGGTCGCCATCGCCAGCGAGGCCGTGTCGAACCGCCGCCATTCCTGATAGCGCTCCAGCACCAGAACCGACCCGATATCCTCGCCGCGCCGTCCGGCCAAGGTCAGCACTTCGGCCAAGGCACCCACGTCCCGCAGCCCGGCGTTCAGGCCCTGGCCTGCAATGGGGTGCATCCCGTGTGCGGCATCCCCCACAAGGGCAAGGCGATCCGAGATGAAGGAATTGGCTATGGTCAGGTTCAATGGATAGGTAAAGCGGTCACCCTGCAGGCGAATGTCGCCCAGAAAATCCCCGAACCGAGGGCGCAAGACCTGCAGATACTCGGCCTCGGGCAGGGCATTGATGCGCTGCGCGGCTTCGGTGCGTTCGCTCCAGACGATCGAGCTACGATTGCCGGTCAGTGGCAGGATCGCAAGTGGGCCGGGAGGCATGAAGAACTGATGGGCAATGCCGTGATGCGGCAGTTCGTGTTCAATCGCGCAGACAAGGGCAGTCTGGCCGTAATCCCAACCGGTACGCTTGATCCCGGCGCGGGACGCGGTTCCGCTGCTGCGCCCGTCGCAGCCTACGATTAGATGACCCTCAACACTCGCACCATCATCCAGCTTCAACGTCACGCCGGTTGCATCGACCTGTTGCGAAACGACCGTTCTGCCGTTGATCTGGGTGATCGCTTTGTCTTGCGCCATCGCCTCAAGAAACGCGCGGCGCAGGTGGCGATCTTCGACCATGTAGCCCATCGGGCCTTCCTCGATCTCGGTATGGTCGAAATGCATGAAAAAGGGCGACGGCCCGATACCCGCATGGCCGTCGGTTACCTTGATCTCAAGCATGGGCTGGGCATGGTCCTCGACCCGCTCCCACACGCCGATTGCATCGAGCAACCGCTTTGACGCCAGCGCCAGCGCATAAGACCGCCCGTCGAATGCCGCGTTTTTGCGGACCTTTTCGCCCAACGTGTCTATCACGCAAACAGAATGCCCGGTTTGTGCCAGTGCCAATGCCAGGGCCGCGCCGTTCAGGCCTCCGCCCACGATCAGGATTTTCGATGCCTGTGTCATGCCCTGCAATATGCGCGCCCTTTCGGGATTGTCCATGTGCGGTCCTGTCGCTACCGTCCCAGAAAGTCAGACGCAAGGAGGGGTGTGATGCAGGAATGGCTAACCATGACGGCCTGTGATTTGGGCCGTGGTATCGGTATGGGGCAAATCGACCCCGTTGAATTGACCGAGACCTATCTGGCCGCCATTGACGCCCATCCCCATCGCGACCGTATCTATGCGCGCGTCACCCATGACCGCGCCCGGTCTGAGGCGAAAGCCGCGAAAGAGCGCGCCGCCTTAGGCTTGCGTCGATCCTTGCTGGATGGCGTGCCGATCAGCTGGAAGGATCTGTTCGACACGGCTGGTATTGGAACCGAGGCGGGCTCGGCCCTGTTGAAAGGGCGCGTGCCGGACGCGGATGCGGTGGTTTTGCGCAACGCAACGGCCATGGGCACCGTTTGCCTTGGTAAAACCCATATGAGCGAGCTGGCGTTTTCAGGGCTTGGCCTGAACCCGATCACGGACACCCCGCCTTGTGTGGATGATGAGGACGCCGTGCCGGGCGGCTCATCCTCGGGGGCCGGGGCCTCGGTGGCCTGGGGGCTGGCGGCCTGCGGGATTGGCTCGGACACGGGTGGGTCGGTGCGCATACCGGCGGCTTGGAACAATCTGGTGGGGCTGAAAACCACGGCCGGTCGGCTCAGCCTCGAAGGGGTCGTGCCGCTCTGTCTGCGGTTCGACACGGTTGGCCCTCTGGCGCGTTCCGTCGAAGACGCCGCGCATATGCTGGCCTTGCTGGAAGGCAGCACACCTGCGGATCTGCGTGGTGCCAGCCTGAAAGGCCGCCGCTTTGCCGAGTTGCAAAACGTCGCCAAGGACGACCTGCGCGATGCGCCGCGACAGGCCTTCGACGATGCGCTGGACCGTTTGCGCGATGCCGGGGCCGAGATCGTGCCGCTGGAGGTGCCTGAACTGCACGATGCAATGGCGCTTTCGGGTGTGCTCTACACGACTGAGGCCTACGGGCTGTGGAAAGACGTCATCGAAGCCAACCCCGAGGCGATGTATCCCGAGATTCTTGAGCGGTTCCGCACCGGCAAAGATGTTTCAGGCCCCGACTATGTGGCCGCGTGGTCCAAGCTCAAGGCCTGCCGCGCGGCATGGGATGCGGCGACCGCTGAGTTTGATGCGGTTCTGGCGCCAACCGCTCCCATCCTACCGCCCAACCTAGAGCGGCTCCTCAGCGATCACGACTACTACGTAACCGAGAATCTGTTGGCCCTGCGTAATACGCGTATCGGCAATCTGATGGGGCTTGCGGCGCTGACGCTACCAACAAGAACTGCGGGTTGTGGATTGATGATGCTGGGTTATCCCGGCTCGGAAGAAGCACTGCTGCGGTTGGGTTCGGCGGCGGAAACCGCATTGGCGTGAATGCCACAATCCCCTGATTCGGAACCTCTTTGTCTGGACGGGGCGGGGTCTGATCTGTAATCTGCCAATCAAACGGGGCGAAAACGATCCCGATATTGAGGCAGTAGATATGAATTTCCCCGAGCGGTTTTCGAACCTACCGGAATACGCATTCCCGCGTCTGCGCACCCTGTTGGACCATCATCAACCGGGCGGAGACGTGATTCACATGACCATCGGCGCGCCGATGCATGATTTCCCCGCTTGGGTCACAGACGTCATCACAGAAAATGCGGCCGGGTTTCAGGGCTATCCCCCGAATGAAGGCTCGCCCGAGCTGCGAGGTTCAATCACCGACTGGATCAAGCGCCGCTACGGCGTGACGATGGACCCCGATACCAACGTGATGGCCCTGAACGGTACGCGGGAGGGGCTGTACAATGCCGCGATGGCGCTGTGCCCTGAACAGAAGAACGGGCGAGATCCCATCATTCTGTGTCCGAACCCCTTTTATCAGGTCTATATGGTCGCCTCCATCTCGGTCCGGGCGCAGCCCTATTTCGTATCCGCCACCGCGGCGACCGGCCATTTGCCGGACTATGCCAGCCTGTCTGAGGATGTGCTGAACCGGACGGTTGCCGCCTATATCTGCTCGCCTGCGAACCCGCAGGGGGCTGTCGCCTCGCGCGACTATTGGGCCGAGTTGATCGGCCTGGCCGAGAAATACAATTTCCGCATTTTCGCCGATGAGTGCTATTCCGAGATTTACCGCGATGAGGCCCCAACTGGTGCCCTGACCGTCGCGCACGAGCTGGGCGCGGATCCTGAGCGGGTCTTGCTGTTCAACTCTCTGTCCAAGCGTTCGAATTTGGCCGGGCTGCGCTCGGGCCTGATTGCGGGCGGGCCGGACAGTATCAAACGGGTCAAACAGCTGCGAAATTACGCGGGTGCGCCATTGCCGCTGCCGTTGCAGGCTGCCGCTGCGCGGGTCTGGGCCGATGAGACGCATGTCGCCCAGAACCGCGCGCTCTATCAGGAAAAATACGCCATCGCGGATGAGGTCTTCTCGGGCCTGCAGGGCTATATGCCGCCCGAGGCTGGGTTTTTCTTGTGGCTGCCAGTCGAGAACGGCGAAGAAACCGCATTGAAGCTGTGGCAGGAGACCGGCGTTCGGGTCCTGCCGGGCGCATATCTTTCTCAGGGTGATCCGGGGCAAAACCCGGGAGAGCAATTTATCCGGGCCGCTTTGGTGGCTCCAAAAAAAGAGTTGCAGCAGGGGCTGATCAAGCTTCGTGACTGCATCTATTCGTGAGGTACGAGGGCAAAATGGCATCATTGAACGCGCGCAACCGCGATCCACTACTGGACAGCACGACTCAGGCCGCGATTGAGCGGCGTACCAAGGAACTGATCGGGATCGCTCTGATCTTGTTGGGGCTGGCCGCTGCGGCAATGATCTGGTCCTACACGCCGGAAGATCCGAATTGGATGGTCTCGACCGACGCGCCAGTGCAGAACTGGATGGGGCGGATTGGCGCCTCGATCGCTGCGCCGTTGTTCATGATCGTTGGCTGGGGCAGCTGGGGGATCGCGCTGGTTCTGATCGGTTGGGGTGTGCGTTTTGCCGGTCATTTCGGCGAAGATCGCGCCGTGGCGCGGCTGATTTTTGCGCCGATCTGGATTGCCATCGTGTCCGTCTACGCCGCCACTTTGGTTCCGGGCGAGGTCTGGCGCGCGACCCATAGCTACGGTTTGGGCGGACTGTTTGGCGACACTGTCATGGGGGCCTTGCTGACGCTTCTGCCGATCTCCTCGCATTTCCTAGTCAAGCTGATGTCGCTGGCCATGGCCGTCGGAATGCTGGCGCTGGGTATTTTTGTTCTTGGCTTCACCAAAGTTGATGTCGCGCGTGGAACGCGAGCTTTCCTGCTGGGGCTGGTGATGTCATACGACATGCTGATGAACCTACTGGGTCGGGGCGCCTCGGCCACGGTACAGTCCGCTCGAGAGCGTCGTGAACAATGGAAAGAGCACCGCGCCGCGCGGCTCGAACCCGTATTCGATGATGAGATCGCGTTTGAAGACCCAATCTTCGAAGAGGTCGAGGAAGAACCCGAACCTGCCCCCAAAACCGGCCTGCTGGCCCGGATGCCCGCGCTGATCCGTCGCCCCGAGCCGCTGCCAGAGCCTGAATTGGTCGAAGCCATGCCAGTGCAGGGTTTTGATGAAATGCCGGGTGAAGATCGTATCCGCTCGAAGATTTCGGCCGCTGTGCGCAATCGTAAGGTGGCGACCGGTGAGATGGCCCCGGAACATGACCCCAACCTGCCTCTGACCAAGGGCCGCGGTCGTGGGCCGGACCCGCTGATCCTGAACGCCAGAGGGGTGGATGAATTGCCGCCCGAGCCGCCCATGACCGCCGCCGGCCTGCCGCCCGAGCCTGTTCTGTCGGCTGAACCGACGCGGCAAGACACGGCGCATGACTATCAGCCAGAGCCCGACTATGCACCCGAGGCGAATTACCTGCCGGAGGATGACTATGCCGCGCATGATTTCGACGATGAGGCTGTGTTCGAGGATGCGCCCGACCCCGCGCTGCAAGCCCGTCCGGCGATGAAAATCCCAGTGGCCGAGCCGCGCAAGCCGGTTGTTGCACAACCCGTCCGTCGCACTCCGCCGCCGTCCCGTCGGGCACAGGCCGAGGCGCAGCCGACCCTGTCGTTCGAGGAACGCCATTCCGATTTCGAATTGCCCCCCTTGGGCCTGTTGTCCAACCCGGCCAGTATTCAGCGTCATCACCTGAGCGACGAAGCATTGGAAGAAAACGCGCGGATGCTGGAGAACGTGTTGGACGACTACGGCGTGAAGGGTGAGATCGTCAGCGTCCGTCCCGGTCCGGTGGTCACCATGTATGAGCTGGAGCCTGCTCCGGGTCTGAAAGCCAGCCGCGTGATCGGTCTGGCGGACGATATCGCGCGGTCGATGTCGGCGCTGTCGGCTCGTGTTTCGACCTTGCCGGGCCGCTCGGTGATCGGGATCGAACTGCCCAACGAAAACCGCGAGATGGTGGTGCTGCGCGAAATCCTCGCCAGCCGCGATTTCGGTGATGGCAACCATGCTCTGCCTCTTGCGCTGGGCAAGGATATTGGTGGTGAATCGGTTGTCGCGAACCTTGCCAAAATGCCTCACCTGCTGATCGCGGGTACGACTGGCTCGGGTAAGTCGGTGGCGATCAACACCATGATCCTGTCGCTGCTCTATAAGCTGTCGCCGGACGAATGCCGCCTGATCATGATCGACCCCAAGATGCTGGAACTGTCGGTCTATGACGGCATCCCGCACTTGCTGTCGCCGGTTGTGACAGACCCGAAAAAGGCGGTTGTCGCTCTGAAATGGGTCGTGGGCGAGATGGAGGATCGCTATCGCAAGATGTCCAAAATGGGTGTCCGCAACATCGCAGGCTACAACGGCCGGGTGAAGGACGCGCTGGCAAAGGGCGAGATGTTCAGCCGCACGGTCCAGACGGGCTTTGACGATGAGACCGGCGAACCCACCTTCGAGACGGAAGAGTTCGCGCCTGAGGCGATGCCCTATATCGTCGTCATCGTCGACGAGATGGCCGACCTGATGATGGTCGCAGGCAAGGAGATCGAAGCTTGTATTCAGCGACTGGCGCAGATGGCGCGGGCTTCGGGTATCCACCTGATCATGGCCACACAGCGCCCCTCGGTCGACGTGATCACCGGTACGATCAAGGCGAACTTCCCGACCCGGATTTCGTTCCAGGTGACCTCGAAGGTTGATAGCCGCACCATCCTGGGTGAGATGGGCGCCGAGCAGCTGCTGGGGCAGGGTGACATGCTCTACATGGCGGGCGGTGCCAAGATTACCCGCTGCCACGGCCCATTTGTTTCGGACGAAGAGGTCGAGGAAATCGTCAACCACCTGAAGCAATTCGGTCCGCCCGATTACATGAGCGGTGTGGTCGATGGCCCGGCTGAAGAAAAGGCAGACAACATCGACGCCGTCTTGGGCCTGAGCACTGGTGGCAATACCAACGGTGAGGACGCGCTTTACGATCAGGCGGTGGCGATTGTGATCAAGGATCGCAAATGCTCGACCTCCTACATCCAGCGGAAACTTGCCATCGGCTACAACAAAGCCGCCCGTCTGGTTGAGCAGATGGAGGACGAAGGCGTTGTTTCGGCGGCAAATCACGTGGGTAAGCGGGAAATCCTCGTCCCCGAGCAGTAGGATATTTAATAACAAGGGCAGAAGCCTTATCTGAGTCGTATGAAACAGATTGCTTTTGCCCTTGCTCTGACACTGGCCGCGCCTGCCGCTTGGGCGGCGGACAAGCTGCCGCTGTCGGAGATCTCCAATTATCTGAACAAGATGAAAACGGTTCAGACCAGCTTTACCCAAGTAAATGATGATGGCTCGCTCAGTACCGGCAAGCTGTGGATCCAACGACCCGGAAAGATGCGGTTCGAATATGATCCGCCCGACAGTGCTGTTGTTCTTGCACGCTCTGGTAGTGTTCAGATCTTTGATCCGAAATCCAACCAGCCGCCCGAGCAGTACCCGCTGAAACGGACGCCTCTGTCACTTGTGCTGGCCCGGAACGTGAATCTGGGGCAGGCCAATATGGTCGTTGGTCATGACTTTGACGGCACCGCGACCGTTGTGACGGCACAGGACCCAAAAAACCCTGAATCGGGCCGGATTGAGCTTATGTTCACGAACAACCCGGTAGAGCTGCGGAAATGGGTGATCCACGACAACGCAGGCACCCAAACCACGGTTCTTCTGGGGGAACTGACCGAGGGCGGGCGCCTCGATCAGAGCTTGTTCTCGAACGGAAAGCGGGTCGGGTCCAGCGATCGCTGACCCGCCCAATTCAGTAGCGGCAGCTGGCCAGCTGAGCTTGATACAGGTTGGCCCGTGCATCGACATCGCTGGCCACATTCAATAGCCAGGATTTCTGGTTGTAGCTGCCGCGCGCATAGCCTGTATGACCTTCGTGATAGGCCAGATACTGGTTGCGCGTGTCGCCCAGGTTGATGCCGTTCCGCTCGTAGGTTTTGTTCATGTACCAGCCGATGAAATCGGACGCGTCGCGAATTCGGTCCCGCTTGGCGCGGCGTTTTCCGGTTTCACGCTGGTATTCTTCCCACGTGCCGTCCAGAGCCTGGCTGTAGCCAAAGGCGCTGCTTTGCCGTCCCATTGGGATTACGCCCAGCACATAGCGGTGCGGGGTCCGCGCATCGTGACGGTAACGGCTTTCCTGATAGATCGTCGCCATCTGAACGTGAACGGGGACGCCCCATTTACGCTCGGTTTTTTTGAAGGCTTTGATGTAGTCAGGTTTCTCGCGCGCAATGCTGCACGCGTCATTTAGTCTGCTGGGTGGCTGTTTAGACCCGCCACCACAGGATGCCAAAAGCAGCACCCCTAGGAGTACGAATAGAATTCTGCTCATGTGCCTCGTGCCTTTTTTCTGGCATTCTAGCGCAGATTGAGCGCTGAGGAAATCACAATCGTTACAGAACGATAGCCAAAACACCCGGTAACGCGGCGACAGACAGCACTGTCGAGACCATAACCATGCCTGCTACGGCGTCTGCGTCGGCCTCAAACCGCTCGGCCAGCAGGTATGAGGTGACCGCGACCGGGGTACACATTTGCAAGACCAGAACACCGAATGCGATGGTTTCAAGCCCGAAGAGGATCGCAACGCCCCATCCCAAGGAAAAGCAAACCGCCAGCTTGAGAAGTGACAGCCAAATGGCTTGGTGAAGACTGCGAGAGGTCAGGCGCGCGATCGCAACTCCAACGGTCACAAGCATCATCGGAACAGCCATTTGCCCCAGCAAATCCAAGGTGTTGGTCAGGAACTGAGGTGTTTCCCAATCCTGCCACAGGAAAAGCGCCCCCAGCAGCGTGGCCCAGACCATGGGTTGTCGGATGACCTGTCCGAACGCGCCTTTGCCCGCGACCAGATAGATCCCGTAGGTAAAGGAAAACAGTGCGGTCACGGCCAGAAAGATAACCGCATATCCCAAACCGGCCTGACCAAATGCAAAGATGCATAATGGAAGACCCAAATTGCCGGTATTTCCGAAGATCAGCGGCGAAAGGTAGGTGCGTTGCTCAAGCTTTAGCACCTTTACAATGACCCAGAAAACGACCGCGAGAACCAGATTGGCCGCAATGGTGGCCAGCGTGAACCGTGACAGATCACCCCCCGGAATTTCGGTCTGCATCAAGGCCACGAAAATCAGGCTGGGGACTGCCAGCGTCATTGCAAAACGCGTCACAAACTGTAGGCGGTATTCAAAGCCAAGCTTGACCCAGACAAAGCCGATTGCTGACAAAAGGAACACGGGTGCCGCAATTTCGAACACTGTCAGTAAGAGGTTCACAGACTGTTTCCCTTAATTTCACATCAATGATTGGCTTTTCTGCCCGGAAAGAGGTAGTAACCTCTTTGGGGGCTGAAACAATGCTAAAGACACATGCCAAGTACGGCCTGGGACAAGTTGTGCGACATAAGAAACATCCCTTCCGAGGGGTGATTTTTGACGTGGATCCAGAGTTTTCGAATACCGAGGAATGGTACGAAGCCATCCCCGAAGACAGTCGGCCGATCAAGGATCAGCCGTTCTATCACCTGTTGGCTGAGAACGACCAATCCTTCTATGTAGCTTATGTTTCAGAACAAAATCTGATCGAGGACCGATCGGGTGAGCCGGTTGAGCATCCCGACATCCCTAACATGTTCGGCCCATTCGAAGATGGATCCTACCCGCTGCACTTCCATCTGAACTGAGCGGGGCGGCGCGCCTGCGCGTTGATCAATACCCCAACGCGCAACCGTCCTTTCTGGGGTCACTGGCCCCCTCCAAAACACCGTCTTCACGGATTCGTATGGCCTGTGCGCCACCCAGTGGAGTTTCTGGGACCTCCACAGTGTGACCCATTTCGCTTAATTGTTGAGCAACCGCTTCGGGGAACCCGCGCTCGAGCTTCAGGATGCCTCCGTCGGCGAAGGCACGGGGGGCGTTGATGGCCTCTTGCAGGTCAAAACCGAAATCCATCAGGTTTGACACGAACCGCGCATGTCCTGTGGGTTGATACGCCCCACCCATGACGCCGAAAGGCATCGTAACGCGGTTGTTCTCGGCCAGCATGCCGGGAATGATCGTGTGCATCGGGCGTTTGCCGCCACCCAGCTCATTTGGGTGCCCGGCTTGCAGGGTGAAGCCTGCGCCTCGGTTTTGCAGCAAGATTCCATATTTCTCGGACGCGACCCCCGAGCCGAAGCTGTGGAAGATCGAATAGATCAACGACACGGCCATCTGATCGCGGTCGACGACGGTAATGTAGACGGTGTCCTTGTGAATCGCTTCGGTCAGCGGGGCGGCAGCGGGCATGGCCCGTTTGGGGTCTATCAAAGCCGCGAGGGATGCGGCGATGTCTTTGTCCAAAAACCGCTCGGACCGGGCCATATGGTCGGGATCTGCGATGAAACGGTTGCGCGCGTCATAGGCCAATTTTGTCGCTTCGGCCTCAATATGCACCCGTTCGGCGCCCAATGGGTCAGTGCTGGCAAGGTCAAAATGCTTGAGGATATTGAGCAGCAAGATCGCCGTGGCGCCTTGGCCGTTGGGGGGATGCTCGACCAGATCAATGCCCTGATAGGTGCCGCGCATCGGTTCGGAGGAGGTGCATTGGGTCGATTGGAAATCCTCGGCGGTGTGGAGGCCCCCCAAGGCGGAAAGGGCGGCGATCATATCCTCCGCGATTTCACCTGAGTAGAAGGCATCCCGACCATCCTTTGCGACCCGTCGTAGAACTTCGGCCTGTTTTGGCGCACGAAAGACCTGACCTGTCTTGGGGACTTGCCCGTGGATAAGATAGTGATCCCGCGCGGCCCCCTGGAGGGTCGGTTCGCCATTGCGCCAGTCAAAGGAAACGCGTGGAGCAACCGGCACACCCTGTTCCGCATAGCGAATGGCCGGTTGCAGAATTGCATCCAGTCCCAGTCGGCCTTCGGTCTGGCTGAGATGACAGAATGCGTCGACCGCGCCCGGGATCGTAACCGAGTCTGGGCTGGTCAGAGGCACCGAGGTCAAGCCCCGATCCCGCAGCGCGCCGGCTTGCGCAGCAGCAGGTGCCCGGCCCGAGCCATTCAACGCGCGGATCTGGTTTTCCCCCGCGCGATTATAGAGGACAAAGCAATCGCCTCCCAATCCGGTCATCTGCGGCTCGCAAATCCCCAGCAAGGCCGCCCCGGCAATGGCTGCATCCATGGCATTGCCGCCGCGTTCCAGAATGTCGACGGCGGTTTTCGCCGCAAGGGGGTGCGAGGTCGCACACATCCCGTTTGTGGCCAGAACTTCGGACCGGCCCGGCTTGTGTAAATCCCGCATCATCATCCCCTTCTTCTAAACACCGCGAACCTATCGCGCAGGGAATGATTGTCCAGTTCTTCAATGAGGGGAGGGAGGTTCCTCGGCGCCGTTCACTGGGTGGGGGCTGTGACACTTGACGCCGAGGGAAGCTATCTGAGCTACGGTGACATGTTTGACAGTCGTTTGGGGCGGCGTAATGGTTCGAAAAAGGCCTTATTGTGGCCATTTCGCGTCAAATCCCTTGGTTCTTTCGGGCATTGGGACGTCGAACCGCAATGACAAAATATTACAACCATCACGACGCTCATACCGAATCTCGCTTGTCAGTTCGTGAATCAGATACCACCCGAAGCCCCCTTCTGGCAGGTCCTGCAGGCTGGTCTCAACTGAGGTCGGGGTCCCATCCGGAGGTTTGCAGCCGGGCAGCGGACGCCCCGTATCCGATACCAGAATGTCCAGCTGGTTGTGCTCCAACCGGCAACAGACCTGCACTTTGGCGGGTTCATTGCCAGAATAGGCATGTTCGACGACGTTGTTGATTGCTTCCGCCAAGGCGATCTTCACGTCGTCCGCTTTTTCAACAGGTAAGCCGTGTTTGGCCAGGCCTGCGCTCAATATTGCAATGCCGGCGCTGGCTTCCGCTTCAATTGCCGGAAAGCTCAACTGCAGGCAGGTTTGATCACTGGACGGCGTCACACACATCTACGTTGGCCGCGTTACTCTGCTTGCGCCGACAGCGCTTCGTCGAGGGAATCGAACAACCTGAAAACGGTATCCATTCGCGTCAGGCGAAACACTTTTTCGACCACGGGTTGCAGCCCGGCCAGATCCAACCGGCGTTCGCTTCCGATTTGTTTCATCGAGGCGACGATGGCCCCCAATCCGCTTGAATCAATGAATTCTACGCCTGCCAGGTCCAGAACGATGCGCGTTGCGTCGGTTTCTGTTTCGCGGCGCATGTCTTCCTTGAACTGGATTGCGATGGCCGCATCTATCCGTTCCGAATGAACGGTGATGATCTGTGCCTCTTCGGTAGTTGTGCTGGTCAGCCCCATGATTGACCGCCCTTTTCAGCTGAAATTGCGTCGTAGAAATACGCTAGACGGCAAATCTTACCATTCGGTATTCAAGTTCCGGCAAGAGGAGGGATTTCCGATGAAAGACGTAGTGATCGCAGGCGCAGCCCGTACACCTATGGGCGGGTTCCAGGGCATGTTTGATGGCGTTCCCGCTGCCGAACTTGGTGGAACCGCGATTCGCGCCGCCTTGCAGCAGGCGGGTGCGGAGACTGTCGACGAAGTCCTGATGGGCTGCGTGCTTCCGGCGGGGCAGGGACAGGCCCCAGCGCGTCAGGCGGGGTTTGCCGCCGGGTTGGGTGAAGAGGTGCCCGCCACGACCCTCAACAAAATGTGCGGCTCGGGTATGAAGGCCGCCATGATCGCGTTTGATCAGATCGCATTGGGCCACACAGATACCATGATCGCGGGCGGGATGGAGAGTATGACGAACGCGCCGTACATGCTGCCCAAGATGCGCGGCGGTGCGCGGATCGGGCACGGGCAGGTTGTGGATCATATGTTTCTGGATGGGCTTGAAGATGCCTATGACAAAGGCCGTCTGATGGGAACTTTTGCCGAAGACTGCGCCGAGACCTATCAGTTCACCCGCGAGGCGCAGGATGAATATGCGCTGCGATCCCTTTCGAACGCGTTGGCTGCCCAAGACAGTGGCGCGTTTGATGGGGAAATTGCCGCGGTTACGGTGCAAACCCGCAAGGGGGCGCTGGTGCTTGAGGCGGATGAGCAGCCCAAATCCGCCCGACCCGAGAAAATCCCGACGCTGAAACCAGCCTTCCGCAAAGACGGCACTGTAACGGCG
This sequence comes from Ruegeria sp. BG3, assembly GCF_056538485.1. Classification (NCBI taxonomy): domain Bacteria; kingdom Pseudomonadati; phylum Pseudomonadota; class Alphaproteobacteria; order Rhodobacterales; family Roseobacteraceae; genus Ruegeria; species Ruegeria sp. BG3. The sequence goes on from NZ_JBQFTE010000009.1 coordinate 177,427, forward strand.
GCAAATTCCTCCTCCATTTCTGACGGAGCGGCCGCTCTCGTTCTGGCCTCTGTAGACACCGCTGAGGCGAAAGGACTAACCGTCCGCGCGCGCGTTTTGGGCCACGCCAGCCATGCGCAGGCCCCGGGCCTGTTCACAACCGCTCCGGTTCCTGCGGCGCAAAAGCTGCTTGAGCGTCTGGGCTGGACCAAAGATGATGTGGACCTGTGGGAGGTGAACGAGGCCTTCGCCGTGGTTCCGATGGCTTTCATGCACGAATTGGGCCTGCCGCGCGACAAGGTCAACGTCAATGGCGGAGCCTGCGCCCTGGGTCACCCAATCGGCGCATCTGGTGCCCGGATCATGGTCACCCTTCTGAACGCTCTGGAAAAACGCGATCTGAAACGCGGGATCGCTGCGATCTGTATCGGAGGCGGAGAGGGCACGGCGATCGCCATCGAACGCGTTTGACCCTTCGCGCTTTTGCAAATACTCCGGGGACTGGGGGCGTCGCCACCCCAAGACCCGGATCGGAGCAGTGCCAATATGACCGTCGACTATGACACCCTCGCCAAAACCATCGCCTCCCTGACCGAAGGCGAAACCGATCAGGTCTCCCTGATGGCGACCATCGCGTGCGAGGTGCATCACGCCGATAATCGCTTTGACTGGACGGGGTTCTACCGCGTCACCGAACCGGGCCTGCTGAAGATCGGCCCGTATCAAGGCGGTCACGGCTGTCTAGTCATCCCGTTCGAGCGCGGCGTGTGCGGCGCAGCCGCGCGCACGGGTGAGGTGCAGCTGGTTCCGGATGTGGATGCCTTTCCTGGTCATATCGCCTGCGCATCTTCCACAAGGTCAGAGCTTGTTTTGCCGGTTCGCGATGACTCGGGCGCGGTTATTGCCGTGTTTGACATCGACAGCGACCAGCCGGATGCTTTCACGGATGTGGACGCGTCCGAACTGACGAAAATTCTTCAAGACGTGTTCTCTGCCTAAGCCTTTGTTATGTTTGGGTTTGGTCGCTGACTTACGACCTGTCATGAAAAAATGCTTTGAAATTTCACGGAACTGAGGCATCGTGAAAAACGTAGAAGGAATTTCACGAGAATCGGAGTCTGGCTTTGAACACGCAAACCCCTCAGCGCGCGACGCTCGGAGCGGACTTGCGGGCCTTGCGAAAGGCAAGGGGTTTGACGCTGACTGAAATTGCCGATCGCCTGAACCGCTCGGTCGGCTGGCTGAGTCAGGTCGAGCGGGACATGTCCGACCCTTCAATCTCGGACCTGCGTCAGATCGCGGAATGTCTGGGTGTTCCCATGTCGATGCTGTTTTCGCATTCTGCCGCTCCGGTTGAGGAGCAAGGCTATGTGGTTCGCGCCGTTTCACGACGTCCTATGGGCTCGGGTGAAGAAGGTCTGATCGAAGAACTGCTGTCGCCAGACCTGACCGATGATTTCGAGATGGTGCATTCCACGTTTGAGCCCCGATCCAAAATGCAAAAACCCGCGGACCGGCCAACGCAGGAGGTCGGATATATGATCTCGGGCCAACTGGACCTGACGATCGGTGCACGGCACTTCACGGTCGGGCCGGGCGATAGTTTCCGCATCAAGCACGAACCCTATCAATGGGCAAACCCCTATGATGAGCCCGCCGTGGCCATCTGGGTCATTGCACCACCGGTATACTGATGAGCTTTGAGGCCTGGACCATATTCGCGCTGTTCTGGGTGGTGTTCGTCACCACTCCGGGGCCGAATGCCGTCAATTGTATCTCAAACGGTATGAGCTTGCCCTTCCCGAAGGCGATGCTTGGTGTTCTTGCGATCCTGACACAGGCCAGCGCATTTCTGATCTTGTCAGCATTGGGTGTAACGGCCCTGATCGCAGCCTCACCTACCGCCTTCTTCTTCGCTAAACTGATCGGTGCGGGGTTTCTTATCTGGGTCGGTATTCGCGGATGGATCAACGCGAAACGGCCGGCGCCTGCCACTGAGCGCCCTGCGCGGCATGTCTATCTGCATGCGCTTGCGGTGGCGACAATCAATCCAAAAAGCGTTGCTGGCTATCTGGCGGCCTTTTCGCAATTCGTGCAGCCCGACGTGCCGATCTGGCAGCAGATGGGGGTGATCATGCCGACCGCTCTGATCATCACGACGCTCAGCTATACCGGCTTCACCCTATTGGGCGCGCTGATGGGCAAGGCGGCGTTGGGGGCTGTGTTCAATATCTGGGTCCGCCGGATCATGGCGACCTGTTTCATCATCTATGGCGTGTTGCTGGGTGCCAGCTCTGCGCCCGCAGCAAGGGGGTAGCTATATGCAGACGGGATCCTGCCTTTGCGGCAAAGTCGCGTTTACGATTAACGGAGACCTCTCGCCGCCCTCCGCCTGCCATTGCGGTCAGTGCCGCAAACAATCGGGTCATGTCTGGTCATCGACCTCGACACATCAGGACAACCTGAGCTTCACCGCCAGTGACACGCTGCGTTGGTTCCGCGCCTCAGAGACCGCACGGCGCGGGTTCTGCAGCGAGTGCGGCTCATTCCTGTTCTGGCAGCACAATGAAGAAGACACGATTTCGATCTCGATGGGCGCGCTCAGCGAACCAACAGGACTGAAACTCTCAAAGCACATCTTTGTCGCGGACAAGGGTGACTACTACGACATCTCAGACGATCTGCCCCAGCGGGCACAGTAACAGAGGATCAAAACACATGAGTGATTTTCCAACCAAGGCCCGTGTGGTCATCATCGGTGGCGGCGTTGTCGGCTGCTCGTCCCTGTATCATCTGGCGAAAAAGGGCTGGACGGACTGCGTTCTGCTGGAAAAGAACGAACTGACCGCGGGGTCTACATGGCATGCGGCGGGTAACGTGCCGACCTTCTCGACCTCATGGGCAATCATGAACATGCAGCGTTATTCGACCGAGCTGTATTCGCGTCTGGCCGAAGAGGTCGACTATCCGATGAACTACCACGTTTCGGGGTCGATCCGTTTGGCGCACAGTAAAGAGCGCATGCAGGAATTCGAACGCGCCATGTCGATGGGCCTGTACCAGGGCATCCCGATGGAGATGTGGACCCCAGAGCAGGCGAAAGAGCGCTACCCTTTCCTCGAAACACATGATCTGGAAGGCGTGCTGTACGACCCGACCGATGGCGACATCGACCCGGCGCAGCTGACACAAGCCTTCGCCAAAGGCGCGCGTGATCTGGGCCAAAAAATCATCCGCTTCTGCCCGGCCACCAATGTAACGCAGCACGACGACGGCACTTGGACCGTTCACACCGAAAAGGGCGACATCGCCTGCGACTATGTTGTCAACGCGGCCGGTTACTACGCGCAGCGTGTAGGTGAGATGTTCAAACCCTATGGCGGCCGCATGGTGCCTGCGATGGTCATGAGCCACCAGTACCTGCTGACCGATGAAGTCCCCGAGGTTGAGGCATGGTCGAAAGAAAACGGCGGCAAGCTGCCTCTGCTGCGCGACGTGGATATCTCATACTACCTGCGTCAGGAAAAGAACGGCTTCAACCTTGGTCCCTATGAGCCCAACTGCAAGGGCGAGTGGATGACCGAAGACGATCCGATGCCCGAGGATTTCAGCTTCCAGCTTTGGAACGACGATCTGGACCGGATTGAGGACATCATCACCGACGCGATGGAACGGGTTCCGCTGATGGCAACCTCGGGGGTTGGCCGCGTGATTAACGGCCCGATCCCATACGCGCCAGACGGATTGCCGATGATCGGCCCGATGCCCGGTGTGAAAAACGCGTTCGAAGCACACAGCTTTACCTTCGGCATCGCGCAAGGCGGTGGTGCAGGCAAAGTGCTGGCCGAATGGATCGTCGATGGCCACACCGAGTGGGATATGTGGGCCGTCGATCCGCGCCGCTACACCGACTACACCGATCAGGACTATTGCAACCAGAAGGGTATGGAGGTTTACGGCAACGAATATGCCATGCACTTCCCGCACCACGAATGGCCCGCAGCGCGCGAAAAAAAGCTGTCACCAGTCCATGCCAAGGTCAAGGAACTGGGCGGCGTCATGGGCGTCTATAACGGCTGGGAACGCGCCAACTGGTTTGCAAAGCCGGGCGACGACACCTCGCTTGAGGCCACGCATACATGGGGTCGCTCGGGCCCGTGGGAGCAGCGCATCAAGGAAGAGTGCGAAGCTGTCCGCGACAATTGCGGTGTGCTGGACCTGCCGGGTTTCTCGCGTTTCATGGTCAAAGGTGAAGGAGCGGCAGAAGCTCTGCGTGGCCTGATCACCGGTGGTCTGCCCAAGATTGGCCGCATCAACCTCGTCTACATTTCGGACGACCGTGGCCGTATCCTGACCGAGATGTCCTGTATCCGACTAGGCGAGGATGAGTTCGTGATGATCACAGCCGCCACCGCGCAGTGGCACGACCGCGACATCCTGATGTCCGCCATGCCCTCTAGCGTTTCAGTCGAGGACGTCACTACCACTCGTGACACGCTGATCGTGACCGGCCCGAAATCGCGCGAGATCCTCTCGGGACTCAGCGATGCGGATCTGTCCACCGGCTGGCTGACGCATCAGTCCGCGACGGTTGCGGGCAAACCAGCCTTCCTGATCCGCGTCTCCTTTGCCGGAGAGCTGGGTTGGGAGGTTCACGCCCTCAACGAAGACATGCCAGCCATCTACGACGCCATCCTAGACGCGGGTGCAACCCCGTTCGGTATGTACGCCCTGAACTCGCTGCGGATCGAGAAGGGCTACCGTGCTTGGAAGGGCGATCTGTCGACCGATTACTCGCTGCTGGAAGGTGGGCTGGAGCGCTTCGTTAAACTGGATAAACCGCAAGACTTCCCCGGCAAGGCCGCGATCCTGAACGAAAAGCAACAGGGCGTGAAGAAATCCTTTGTCACGCTGACAGTGGACGCAGGCGATTGCGACGCGCCTTACATGTCCTGCATTTGGCAGGGCGATCAGATCGTGGGCGAGACCACCTCGGGCGCATGGGGCTATCGCGTTGGCAAGTCCATCGCGTTGGGCATGGTCAAGACCGACGTCGCAAACCCGGGCACAGAGCTTGAGGTTGAGATCTACGGCCAGAAGTACCGCGCCGTTGTTCAGGAAGACCAGCCGCTCTGGGATCCCGCCAACGAGCGTCTGCGTGCCTGATCCCTTTGGGGATTGCCAAATTGGTACAAAACTCCAAGCTGGGGCCCATGGCGGGCCCCAGTCTGCCTTTCACCAAAGTCCAAATCGGAAGGCTGAAATGACGATCCCTGCACATATGTCCGGCGTTTACCTCACTCATCACGGCGGGCCGGAGGCTTTACAGTGGCGCGAGGATATTCCCGTTCCAACGCCCGGTCCCGGGCAGGTTCTGGTCCGCGTCGCAGCTGCCGGGGTCAACAACACGGATATCAATACGCGGGTCGGGTGGTACTCCTCGGACGTGACCGGGGCCACCGATGACGTCGATCAGGATGTCGATGCCGGAGGGTGGGGCGGCGCGCTGCAGTTCCCTCGAATTCAAGGCGGCGACCTGTGCGGCATCGTCGAAGCGGTCGGTCCGAGTGCAGAGTTCCAACCCGGTCAGCGCGTGACCTGCCCAATCAATTTGCCGCGCCCGCGACCCGGCCATCCGCAGGGGTTCATTGCCTTAGGCTCGGAGATCGACGGAGCCTTTGCCCAATACTGTCTGGTGGAGGCGGATGATCTCTACGATGTCTCCGCTTCGCCTTTTTCAGATACCGAGATCGCAGCCATTCCCTGCGCCTATGGCACGGCCGAGAACCTTTTGACCCGCGCCGGGGTCACAGCTGGCCACAAGGTGCTTATCACAGGCGCTTCGGGCGGTGTTGGGCTGGCCGCTGTGCAACTGGCCCGCCTGCGCGGCGCGTCTGTGTTTGGCGTAACCGGGGCCGCCAAGGCCGAGGTTGTGAAATCCCAAGGCGCGGTTGAGACCTTTGATCGCGATGCTGCGTTGCCTGCAGACATGTTCGACGTCGTGATCGACGTGGTTGGAGGCCCTAAATGGGCGGGCCTCATGCTGGCCCTGAAACCCGGCGGGCACTACGCTGTATCAGGTGCGATTGCAGGTCCGATGGTGCAGGCCGATCTGCGCGAAATCTACCTGCGCGATATCACCATTCACGGCTGCACTCACCAGCCGCCCGAGGTGTTTGGCCGTCTGGTTGAGCTGATGAACGCTGGTCGGATCAAGCCTTTGATTTCCCGCACCTATCCCCTAAGGGATATTGCCAAGGCACAAGAGGATTTCCAATCCAAAGCGTTGCCGGGGAAATTGGTGCTGATCCCGTAAGGAGTTTATGACATGGCCGAAATTACTCTGTTAGATGGCTCGATCGGGCAGGAGCTGGTCAAGCGCAGCGGCAAACAACCGACGCCGCTTTGGTCGACGCGGGTGATGATCGATCGTCCGGAATTGGTGCGCGAGGTTCATGCGGAATACTTCCGGCGCGGGGCCACAGTTGCGACAACCAACACCTATGCCGTCCACCGCTCGCGCCTTGTGCGCGAAGGGATCGAGGACCAGTTGGCGCAATTGATCCACACCGCCGTATCTCAGGCCGATCTGGCGCGCGCAGGAAACGGAGGGCGCATCGCTGGGGCGTTGGGGCCGCTATTGGCCTCCTACAGACCCGATCTTGAGCCTGATCCGGAGGAGGCCGGACGCAAATTCGCTGAACTGGTCGCGCTTATGGGGGATGGTGTGGACCTGATCCTGATCGAAACCGTCTCGTCGGTGATGGAGGCCGAAGGCGCCCTAAGGGGCACTGCTGGCTGCGGGAAACCTGTGTGGCTGGCCCTGTCTCCGATGGATGAGGACGGAACGCGTCTGCGATCCGGCGAGCCGTTGGATCAGATTGCCCCCTTGGTCGAGGGTTACAATCCGCAAGCGGTGCTGATCAACTGCACCCGTCCCGAAGCGGTTCCAGCCGGGCTTGAGATATTGTCAGGGATGGGGCTGCCCTACGGCGCCTATGCCAACGGCTTCACCCATATCGCCGAGGGGTTTTTGCAAGACGCTCCCACGGTTGATAGTCTCGCACAGCGCCACGACCTAAGCCCCGAGGCCTATGCCGACCACGCGATGGCCTGGGTCGACCAAGGCGCGACAATTGTTGGCGGATGCTGCGAGATCGGCCCGGATCATATCGAGGCCCTCGCGCGTCGCCTGAAGTCAGCCGGTCATCGGATCGTCTGAACCGACAAGGGAAAGGTATGTCCGAGACACCATCGCCACCCCCCACCACGCGTCAGACCAGCCCCGTGCATTTCGACATTCTGGTGGCGCCGGGCTTTGTGCTGCTGGAACTCGCGTCGCTGGTGGATGTTCTACGGATTTCCAATCGGGTGTCTGCGACGCCGCCGTTCACCTATACCTACCGATCCCTGCGTGGCGGTCCGATCGCCAGCAGCAGCGACGCAACGGTTCAGACCGAAACCATCCCGAACCAACCCGATGCCACCTATCTGTTTGTGATTGGCAACTCGGACCCGGATCACCCCGACCTGTCTTTGGGCCGAGTGGTGTCGAACTATACCTACCGCGGCGCGCGGGTGTTTTTGTTGGCTGAGGCGGCAAGCCGGTATATCGACGAGCAAGGTACAGCCGATCTGGCAACCCATTGGGAAAACGCCTCATTCCTGCGTGAGCGCGGTGCACGGTTCGAAGCGAAACTGTCCATCGCAACCGAGCGCGGCGCAGTCGTCACCTGTGCAGGTATGGGGGCCACCACCGATATCGCACTGGTCGTGATCGGGCGCCATATCTCGGGGCCCACGCAATTGACTGTGGCGGACGTCATGCTGCATGAAAATATCCGCGATTTTTCGTCGATGCAGCCGTTCTCGGGCGCGAAAAACACCGCGACTGGGGACAAGAAACTGGATCAGTGCATCAAGCTGATGCAGGCCAATATCGAAGACCCTTTGCCGATCCAGGACCTTGTTGACAGCCTGAATATCTCGAATCGATCGCTCGAGCGGAAGTTCAAGGCGTTCTTCGGCACTACACCCAACGGGTTCTATCGTGAAATGCGGTTGGCTAAAGCCAATAACCTTCTACTGAATACCACCATGAGCGTGCGCGAAATAGGTTTGGCCTGCGGTTTCCCGAACGGGTTCTCATCGGTTTACCGGAGTTTTTTCGGTGTGACGCCCTTTGTGATACGCCAACAAAAGAGACAAGCCGCGCAGAGATGATTTTTGCGGATGCGATGACGTTTTTGATGGATTCTGCGCCGATTTTTCATGCCATTCAGGGACAAACCTGAACGAACGGAGTCTGCATTATGGTTGATCTTCCCAGCAAGGCCCGCGTGGTCATCATCGGCGGCGGCGTGATCGGATGCTCGGTTGCCTATCACCTGACCAAGAAGGGCTGGAAAGATGTTGTACTGCTTGAGCGTAAGCAGCTGACCAGCGGCACCACCTGGCACGCAGCCGGTCTGATCGCCCAGCTACGCGCGACGGCGAACATGACCAAGCTGGCGAAGTACAGTCAGGAGCTCTACGGCTCGCTCGAGGAAGAAACCGGTGTCGCGACGGGCTTCAAACGCTGCGGCTCGATCACTGTCGCGCTGACCGAAGAGCGTAAGGAAGAGATCTACCGCCAGGCCGCCATGGCCCGCGCCTTTGGGGTCGAAGTCGAAGAGATCTCGAACGAGCGCGTGGCCGAGCTGTATCCGCATCTGAATATCGAAGACGTCAAGGGGGCTGTGTATCTGCCGCTGGACGGGCAGGGTGACCCGGCGAATATCGCGCTTGCTCTGGCCAAAGGTGCGCGCCAGCGCGGTGGCATTGTTAAAGAACGCGTGAAGGTCACCGATGTCGTCAGGCAAGGGCGCAAGGTCACCGGCGTCGACTGGGTGGCCGACGATGGCAGCGCCTCGGGTCATATCGAATGCGATATGGTGGTGAACTGCGCCGGGATGTGGGGCCACGAAGTGGGTCGCATGGCGGGCGTGAACGTTCCGCTGCATGCCTGTGAGCATTTCTACATCGTGACCGAGGGCATCGATGGCCTGACCCAGCTGCCGGTGCTGCGCGTCCCGGATGAATGCGCTTACTACAAGGAAGACGCTGGCAAAATCCTGCTGGGTGCATTTGAACCCAACGCCAAGCCTTGGGGCATGAATGGTATCCCCGACAGCTTTGAGTTCGACCAGTTGCCCGAGGATTTCGACCATTTTGAACCAATCCTCGAAGCGGCGGTGAACCGTATGCCGATGCTGGCCGAAGCCGGGATTCACACCTTCTTCAACGGACCTGAATCTTTCACTCCCGATGATGCCTATCACTTGGGTCTTGCGCCCGAGATGGACAATGTCTGGGTCGCGGCGGGCTTTAACTCCATTGGTATCCAGTCGGCCGGTGGCGCGGGCATGGCGCTGGCCGAATGGATGGACAGCGGTGAGAAGCCGTTTGATCTGGGCGATGTCGACATCAGCCGGATGCAGCCCTTCCAAGGCAACAAGCAGTACCTGTTCGAGCGCTCGAAAGAGACTCTGGGCCTGCTCTACGCCGATCACTTCCCCTACCGTCAGAAAGCCACCGCACGCGGAGTGCGGCGAACTCCGTTTCACCATCACCTGTTGGAACAAGGCGCGGTCATGGGGGAATTGGCCGGTTGGGAACGCGCCAACTGGTTCGCCAATGAAGGTCAGGAACGGGAATACCAATATAGCTGGAAGCGTCAGAACTGGTTCGAAAACTCTGCCGCAGAACACCGCGCCGTGCGCGAGAATGTCGGCATGTATGACATGTCCTCCTTCGGGAAAATCCGCGTCGAAGGTCCGGATGCCGAGGCATTCATGAACTACATCGGCGGCGGCGACTACTCGGTGCCGAACGGCAAGATTGTCTACACCCAGTTCCTGAACCGCACCGGCGGGATCGAGGCCGACGTAACCGTGACCCGCCTGACCGAGACCGCCTATTTAGTCGTCACGCCAGCCGCGACCCGTCTGTCAGATCAAACATGGATGCAGCGTCATGCAGGCAACTTCAACGTCGTCATCACGGATGTGACCGCCGGCGAAGGCGTTTTGGCCATCATGGGACCGAACGCGCGCGCTTTGCTCGAAAGAGTCTCACCCAACGATTTCTCGAACGCGGCCAACCCATTTGGTACCGCGCAAGAGATCGAGCTTGGCATGGGCCTCGCCCGCGCGCACCGCGTCACCTATGTGGGAGAGCTGGGGTGGGAGATCTATGTCTCTTCAGACATGGCAGGTCATGCCTTCGAGACGCTGCACGCAGCTGGGCAGAATATGGGTCTTAAGCTGTGCGGCATGCACATGATGGACAGCTGCCGCATCGAAAAGGGCTTCCGCCATTTTGGGCATGACATCACCTGTGAAGACCACGTGGTTGATGCCGGGCTTGGTTTTGCCGTGAAGGTCGACAAGGGCTGTGACTTCATCGGCCGCGAAGCCGTGATTGCGCGCAAAGAGAGCGGGCCCAAAAACCGTCTCGTGCAGTTCAAGCTGACGGATGCCGAGCCTCTGTTGTTCCACAACGAACCGATTGTGCGCGATGGTGAGTATGTCGGCTACCTGAGTTCCGGCAACTACGGGCACACTCTGGGTGGCGCAATCGGTCTGGGTTACGTGCCGTGCGAAGGCGAAAAAGCTGCGGATGTTCTGGCATCGAGCTACGAGATCGACGTTTGTGGTGTCAAAGTGAAGGCCGAGGCGTCTTTGAAGCCGATGTATGATCCCAAGTCCGAGCGCGTGAAAGTTTAAACCGCAGAGCAGGGGGGCTCTGCCCCCGCCGCGGCAAGCCGCGACTCCCCCGGGATATTTTTAGCCAGATGAAGCAGGGGATCCAGTCTTCATCTGGCTAAAAATATCCCGGAGCGCGAGGCAGAGCCTCGCTAAAAAGCACGGTTTCGAAGTCGACCCATCACAATTCGTTATGTGCGACTTCACTGTTTTCAGAGTTTTCAACCCTTCAGGAACTGCCGTAAATGGGTCCGATACTTGTCGGAGATTTCCCGTGGCGACTGCCTCCTCACCTTCACAAAATGCGGATACCCCAAAAGGGTTTGTGCTGGCGGTTTCAGCCTATGTCATGTGGGGTTTCCTGCCTCTCTATATGAAAGCGCTGAGCCATATTGGCCCGGTTGAGGTTGTGGCGCATCGAGTAATCTGGTCGGTGCCGGTGGCAGGGCTTCTTCTGGTCATTCTGAGGCGGACCCGAGACCTTAGGGCGGCGTTGGGCAATCCCAAGATGTTGGGAATGGCGGCGTTGACGGCGGGGCTGATCTCGGTGAACTGGGCGATTTATGTCTGGGCGATCTCAACCGGCCATGCGTTGGATGCAGCGCTAGGGTATTATATCAACCCTTTGTTCAGTATCGCCTTGGGCGCTGTGTTGCTGCGAGAACCTCTGACGCGCATGCAACTGGTTGCTGTTGGTCTGGCGGCTTTGGGCGTTTTGGTTCTGGTGGTCGAGGCTGGGCGTCTTCCTTGGGCGGCGCTGGGTTTAATGGTGAGTTGGGGATTCTACGCGTTCTTCAAAAGGTCTTTGCCGATTGGCCCCAATCAGGGGTTTCTGCTTGAGGTTCTGATCCTTTTGATCCCTGCAATCGCATATGTGACGTGGCTGGGTGTTCAGGGGACTGGGCATTTCGGGGTGTTGGCATCGGATACTGTTTTGTTGTCCTGTGCAGGCGTCGTGACGGCGGTGCCTTTGCTGGTCTACGCCAATGGGGCCAAACTCGTTAGGCTGTCGACAATGGGTATCCTGCAGTACATCGCGCCGACCATGATCTTTATCACCGCAGTCGCCGTGTTCGGAGAACATATCGACCGGGCCCGCATGATTGCCTTCCCTCTGATCTGGGCGGCGCTTGTGGTGTATTCGATCCCGATGATCCGGCAGGCGCGGGCTCAGGCCTGAAGCAGAAGCCGCGCGGCGCTTTCAGCCCAAATCGCGTAGGTTTTGGGGCTGGGGTGGTATCCATCCGGCGCGGCCAGAGCGGGATCATCCGGTAAATCCAGCGACAAGTGTCGGAGTTGCGGATGGGCGGCAACGACCTGTCGCAGACCACGATCCAAGCGCTCGGATTGTCGACCCAATACCCATGCCAAAGGATGGGGCAGGGACGGAAATCGATTCATCTGTGGCACTGCTGTCACCACGACGCGTCGCGCTCCGAGGCGTTGGGTCAGTATCCGTGCCAACTGGTTTTGCCGTTCGACGAAGCGCGCATAGGTCACGCCTCGGGTCACGTCGTTCACGCCGAGCGCGGTGACGACCGCATCGTATGTGCCATCAATTGCCTGCAACCTCTCAAGCGTGTCTCGTGTCGTGTGTCCGGTTGTCGCCTCAAGCCGCCATTCGACCGAGTGATGCCGCGCCAAGTGTTTGACCAAATGGCCTGACAGCGCCTGATCCTGTGTGCCCGCGCCAACGCCAGCGGCAGAACTGTCGCCCACAATCAACAGGCGCAGGCGAGGTCCACGGCCTATTCGCCCTTCGCGCGGACCAATAGGTTCCGGCAGCAACTGGGCTTTGCGGCGCACAGCCAAGCCCTGAGCGGCCAGAACTGGCAGAAGGGGCACGCGCAGAATCTGATCGGCGGCAAGCGGATTTGACATGATCAGCTTAGCGCGGATTTGAATTCCAGAAACCGCGGGTCGGTCATCACACGGGCCATCATCGCCTCACGCAGGGCGCCAATGGTTTTGTGAGGGCGCATCACGACCTCGAACTGCTGGATCAATCCGTCGTCGTTCAGCGTGATCAGGTCCACGCCGACCGCATCCAGATCTCCGACCTTGCATTGAAACTCAAGCGCCCAGTCATTGCCGCTGCCCATGATCCGTCGATAGCGGAAGTCGGAAAATACCTTGCCCACATGGCCCAATACGGCCGCAACCGGCGCGCGGCCGGTCCACGTGCTGTAATAAGTGGGCGGCATGAAGCGGACGTCCTCGGCCAAAAGCTCATGAATGAGGGCTTCGTCCCCTTTGGCGACAACCTCTTGCATGCGTTCGATTGTTGGATGCATGTCCTCTCCCCTTCTTTCCTCAACGGTTCACGATAAGCGCGCCGCACGCAAGGACGACGTTGCGGGAAGGGACGCTGTGGGATAGGCACGCGGGCATGAGCGAGACCTACGATCCCCCCCAGACGCCACTGGATGTGCTGCATGAAGATGCGCAACTGATTGTGGTGAACAAACCCTCGGGCTTGTTGTCGGTGCCGGGGCGGGGTGCGCATTTGGCGGATTGCCTGCTGACCCGTGTGCAGGCGGTGTTTCCGCAGGCCCTGCTGGTGCATCGATTGGACCGGGACACCTCGGGCGTGATGGTGTTTGCGCAGACGCCCCACGCGCAACGCAATCTGAGCATGCAGTTCGAGCAGCGCCAAACCCGCAAAACCTACATTGCCCGTGTTTGGGGGCGGCTGGAAGCCAAGACGGGCACGGTTGATCTGCCGCTGATCGTCGACTGGCCGAACCGACCGCGCCAGATGGTGTGTCATGATACGGGCAAGCAGGCCGTCACCGATTGGCGTGTCGTCAAATATGAAGGGGACACGACGCGCGTGCGGCTGTTTCCGAAAACCGGTCGCTCGCATCAGTTGCGTGTTCACATGCTGACCTTGGGCCACCCGATTCTGGGTGACCCGTTTTACGCCGAAGGCGCCGCGCGCGATTTCCCACGCCTTATGCTGCATTCCGAGGAATTGCGCCTGAAAAGCCCCGAAGGGGGCGTTGCGATGAAGTTTCGTGCCAAGGCGGATTTCTAGGTTCAGGCCACGTTGGTCCACAACAGTTTCAGGTTCCCGAGAGAAAACCTACGCGATCTTTTGCGGCGCGCGGGTTGTGCGCGGTGTCGATCTGCGGCTAGTTCACGCTCGATCTCATAGGCGCGAAGGGTGTGATCCTGCGACCAGCGTTCAAGTTTCAGATGCATCAGAACATGGTTGTCCAGACTGGGCATATTGGGCCTCCGGGTTTTTGAAATCCAACCCAAAGTTGCGCACCACTCCTGACACCCTCTTGTCAGGGGGATGTGCTAGGCTGTCAGCAGTTTGACAGGAGACCCCGACATGAGCCGCTCGACCCGGTTGTTCGAAATCATCCAGATGCTCAGGGCCGCAGATGCGCCTGTGACAGCCGATCAACTGGCGGAAAAGCTCGAGGTCTCCACGCGCACGGTTTACCGCGATATCGCCGAGCTACAGGCGCAGCGCACGCCGATCGAGGGGGAGGCAGGCGTCGGATATCTGATGCGGCGCGGCTATGATCTGCCACCGTTGAATTTCGACGCCGAAGAGGTTGAGGCACTGTGGGTCGGGTTGTCGATGCTGGCGCGTACCGGGGACAGTCATCTGCAACGGGCGGCGCGGCGCATCTGTGACAAGATCGACGCGCTCCATTGTCCTGCCGATTGGCTGCAGGTCTCGACTTGGGGCGCGCCGGTTGATGATCCCGCGAAGGGATGCATCCCAGTGGCCAGTTACCGTGAAGCTATACGGGCCGAGCAGAAACTGCGCATCACCTATGTCAACGGCGCGGGCGAACGCTCGGAACGAGTCATTCGGCCTGTGGCTCTGATCTACCACATCGAATGCACGATGCTGGCCGGGTGGTGCGAGCTGCGGGGCGGGTTCCGGCATTTCCGGACGGACCGCATCTGGGCCTGTGAAGACACGGGCCAGAGTTTCCGGGGCCAAGGCAGTTCGCTACGGGATTTGTGGAACGAGCAGGAGCGTGAAGATCCGGCCGCGCAGACCGTCTGAACTGGTATGGGCGGGGATTCGCCGACTTCACCGCTTTGTTGCTTGAGCCTGCGCAACGCTGCCGTGATATACTGATTTGCAACAAGGCAAACCCGATCAACGGGGGCCCGAGCAGAAGGTGATACCATGACGATTTCCAAGTTTTTTCTAGCAACCGGGCTATGCTCGGCCATGGCTCTGGCGGCCTGTACCGATCCGGGCACGTTGAACCTGCCCTCCGATCCGAATCAGAACGCAAAGCAAGGCGCAGTTTTGGGTGGTTTGGTCGGTGCTGGTGTTGGCGCAATCGCGAATAATTCGAACCCTCTTTTGGGCGCGGTAACAGGCGGTGCCATCGGTGCGGCTGGCGGAGGCCTGATCGGCAACCAGCTTGATAAACAGGCCGCAGAATTGCGTCAGCAACTGGCCAATGACGGGATCACCATCGTCAATGCGGGCGACCGGCTGATTGTGACCGTTCCCAATGACATTACCTTCGACACTGACAGTGCGACGGTCCGCCCGGCATTGCGTGCCGATCTGGTGCGAGTTGGTCAGAACCTCGTGAACTATTCGAACTCGAACGTGCAGATCATCGGTCACACCGACAGTGATGGCGAGGCCTCTTATAACCAAGGCCTGTCAGAGCGTCGCGCCAATGCGGTTGCCGATGTCCTTCAGGCGAACGGTGTGAACTACAGCCGGATTGTCACCATCGGGCGTGGCGAAGATAACCCGGTTGCCTCGAACCTGACGCCGGAAGGCAAATCGCAGAACCGCCGGGTCGAGATCGTTATCGTACCCAGCGCAAACTCGTAATCCTATGTGCATTGCGGGCGACCTTCGGGCTGCCCCTTTGCGCGCACGAACTGTGCAAGAAATGGGGTTTGGATCGGGCGCGTCTCGGTCTACCTATTGGGAAACACTAAAACGGAGTTTCCCGCAATGTCCCAACCGACCCTTCTTGGCCTGTCCGGTTCCCTGCGTCAGTCAGCAACAAACCGTAAGCTTCTGCGCGAAGCGGCACGCCTTTTTGATCCTGCCAGCTTTGTCGAAGCGGATCTGAACCTGCCCCTTTATGACGGGGATCTGGAAGAGGGTGAGGGCATCCCAGTCGCCGTGCAAACGCTGGCTGACCAGATCGCGCAAGCGGATGCGGTGATTATCTCCACACCGGAATACAACAAGGGGCCGTCGGGCGTGCTGAAAAACGCGCTGGACTGGGTCAGCCGCACGTCGGGCAAACCTTGGGCCGACAAGCCGGTTGCGGTGATGTCCGCCGCGGCGGGTCGGGCCGGAGGGGAGCGCGCCCAGATGGTCCTTCGCGCCTATTTGGTGCCGTTCCAGCCACGCATTCTACAAGGCCCTGAGGTCCATTTGGCCGACAGCTCCAACGCGTTTGACGACGGGGGACGGCTGACAAGTGAGCGCTATGAAAAGACCATCCATGCGTTGATGCAAAAGCTGCGGGCTGAGGTCGGGCGTCTTTAGGCGGATACGGTATGCTGGGGGATCGGCAAAGCGATGTGATGGACCCGGCCCGGGCGGCGGCCTTGCAAGTTGCGCTGGGGTTGGAGCCTATGATCTCGGACGGTTCTGCGTTGCCACCGTTCTTTCATCAGCTTTACTTCTGGTCCCCGCGCAGGCCATCTGATTTGGGGCGCGACGGGCACCCTCGGGTTGGGATTGATCTGATCCCGGACATGGGCCTGCCGCGTCGGATGTGGGCCGGGGGGGGGCTGCACTTCCATACCCCATTGCGGGCAGGTGTGGAGGCCGAGCGGCATTCCGTTCTGGAGAAACAGAGCCGCAAAACCGGGCGCACTGGGCCATTGGGGTTTGTCACGCTCAAACATGAGATCTGGCAGGATGGGACGCTCTGTGTCACCGAATGGCAGGATTTGGTCTATCGCGAAGATCCCGCTCTGGACGAGGTGAAGCCATCGCCGCCCATGGCGCGTCGCGACGAAACAGACCATCGCGAGGTGAGCTTCGACAGCACCCTGTTGTTCCGCTACTCCGCGCTCACCTTCAACGGCCACCGGATCCACTACGATCTGGACTATGCGCGCGATGTCGAAGGGTATGGCGGGCTGGTCGTACACGGGCCGCTATTGGCGCAGCTGCTGATGCTGTTTGCCGAGGAGGTGATCGGCCCGCTGACGCGCTTTTCGTTCCGGGCAACCGCGCCGCTTTTGCACTTTGAGACCGCCACACTCTGCCGCAACGGGCCGGACCTGTGGGTTCGAGGCCCCGATGGGCGACAGTGCATGCAGGCCGAGGCGCAGTCAGAGTGATGCTTCGGGCCGGAAGTCCTCAGGGATTTCATCGCGACCGTCCAGCATGAGGTCCGCCATCACCTCGGCGACCTTCGGGGCCATGCCGAAGCCTATCTTGAAGCCGCCATTGGCGATGAACTGACCGTCGTGCAGCGGGTGCGCACCCAGCATCGGAGCGCGGCTTTTGCTGCGGGGACGAACACCGGCCCACCGCTCGATCACCTCGGCTCCGTGCAACACGGGAACGGCGCGGGTGGCGCGGTCGATCACATCCTCAAGCGCGTCGTCGGTGCCGGTTGGATCATCATAGTCCCTCTCAGAGGTCGAGCCGATGGCCAGCGTGCCATCTGCATGCGGTACGATATGTATCGCATCGGCGAATAGCTGCGGCACCGCGCCCGCATCAAAGCGCAGCAAGGCCGCCTGTCCCTTGACGCCATTGCCGACGGTTTTCCCGAAGCTCTGGCTGAGCTCCTCCAACCCGGCGACACCTGTCGCATGCAGAACATGGCCCTTGTCCGGGGCCTCACCAACCACCTCAACCCCCATGACCGAGAGCGCCGCAACCAACGCGGCACAGGCCCTGCGCGGGTGCATCCGCGCGGTCAGGGTGTCTTGGATGACATAGCTGGTCGGGCTGGGCGGGCACCATTGGCCTGCCTCCGACGTGGACAGCACCTGCCACTCGGCTAGACCCTGCCAGAGCTCTTGCGCGGTGGCATGCCGTTGGTGCGCCAGCTGGAGGCTACGCTCATCCATGATCGGTTGCAGACGTCCCAAACGCCCATAGCCGGCTGAGACCCCTCCGGTCGCTTCGACCTGCGCCCAAAAGGGTTCGGCCATGATCAGACTGTCGAACTGAAAGGCTTTCTTGGCATTCCAATTCTCGGGCACATGCGGGGCCAGGGCGCCGACCAACCCTCCGCTGGAGCCCGCGCCGGAGCCAAAGGGATCGACAACTTGCACCTTTGCGCCGCGCCGGGCGCAGGTCCAGGCGATGGATAGGCCAAAAATGCCAGCGCCGCGTACCGTCACATCGACCATTGCCAAACCCCTCTTCCTTGTTCAGTGTCGCGCCGCTTAGCTACAGGATTCCCCGATGGCAGACCAGCACGCCGAATTGACTTGGAGAGAGGACCGGATTCCGGTCTCTGACCAGTTCGATGACCCCTATTTCTCGTTACAGAACGGGTTGGAGGAGACGCGGCATGTCTTTCTATCGGGCAACGACCTGCCCGCACGCTTTGCGCCGGGATTTCATATTGCCGAACTGGGCTTTGGCACCGGCCTGAATCTGCTGACCGTCTGGTCCACGTGGGAGGCCGCGGGCCAGACCACCCCGCTGCGTTTCACCAGTTTTGAGGCCTTCCCCATGGCCCCCGAGGATATGGCGCGCGCCTTGGCCGCTTTCCCCGAGGTTCAACCCTGGGCCGAGCGCTTCCTGTCGCAATGGCGCGGCGGGTCCTGTCAGTTCGACACGCTGCACCTTGAGGTGATCGAAGGCGACGCGCGTCAGACACTGCCCGGCTGGACAGGCAAGGCCGATGCGTGGTTTCTGGACGGCTTTTCGCCTGCCAAAAACCCCGAACTCTGGGGCGCGGATCTGATGCAGCAGGTATCCGATCACACGGCGCCGGGCGGCACCGCGGCCACCTACACCGCAGCAGGCTTTGTCCGCCGCGGGCTGGAAGAGGCCGGTTTCGCAGTCACTCGCGCGCCCGGATACGGTCGCAAACGGCATATGACACGCGCGGTGAAAGCGTGACGCAGCAGAACAATATCTCGGCCGGGATCGCGCTGATGGTCGCCTCAACAGTGGTGTTTGCCCTGCAGGACGGGATCTCGCGCCATCTGGCGGGGACGTATAACACCTATATGGTGGTGATGGTCCGCTATTGGTTCTTCGCGGCTTTTGTCATTGCGCTGGCGGCCCGCGCTCCGGGAGGGTTGAAGGCGGCGGCGCGCACCGATCAGCCGAAACTGCAGATCTTTCGCGGTGTTCTGCTGGTGACCGAGATCTGCGTCGCGGTTTTCGGGTTCACCAAGCTGGGTCTGATCAACAGCATGGCGGTCTTCATCTGCTACCCCCTTTTGGTCGCGGCCCTCAGTGGCCCGGTTCTGGGTGAAAGCGTGGGCTGGCGGCGTTGGACGGCGATCGGGGTCGGCTGCGTCGGCGTGCTGATCATCCTGCAACCGGGGGTCGGCGTGTTTAACCCTTGGGCGATCATACCGCTGATCTCGGCCTTTCTGTTTGCGGTCTATTCGCTGCTCACCCGCTATGCGGCGCGCCGAGACAGCGCCGCCACCAGTTTTTTCTGGACCGGCGTCAGCGGTGCCGTTGCCATGACGCTAGTCGGCATGTGGTTCTGGGAGCCGATGGCAAAGGCGGACTGGGCCTGGATGGCAACGCTCTGTGTCAGCGGGGCCTTTGGCCATTGGTTGCTGATCAAATGCTATGAGGCGGCCGAGGCCAGTGCGGTGCAGCCCTTTGCCTACCTCCATCTGGTATGGGTCGCGATCCTTGGTATCGCGATCTTCAACGAGGTCCTCCGCCCCGAGGTCGTCATCGGCGCAGGGCTGGTTGTTGCTGCGGGGCTGTTCACCCTATGGCGCGAACGCCGCAAGGGTTGATCCGGTCAGTTCCTGCGAGAAGGGCACGGGCAGGGCTGGTTTCCCCAGACGCGCGCGGTAGACCGGAAGGCTTTCGGTCACGCGCATCACATAGTTGCGCGTTTCGCTGAAGGGGATGGTCTCGATCCAGTCGACCACATCCACCTCGCCGGCGCGGGGGTCGCCATAGCGCTCCATCCATGAGATCGGTCGCCGTGGACCGGCATTATACCCGGCGGCCATCATGACCACGTTGCCGTTGAAATCCGCCGCGAGGCTGGACAGGTAGTTGGCGCCCAGCTTGGCATTATACTCCCAGTCCGTAGTCAGCCGTCCGGTCTGATGTCCGCTGAGGATGCCCAGCTCCTGCGCGACCAATTTCGCGGTCGCTGGCATCACCTGCATCAAGCCGCGCGCGCCTGCGCCGCTGATCACAACGGGATCAAATTCGCTTTCACGCCGAGCGATGGCCAAGGTCATCTCTTTTGCCATTGGCAAGCCGATATCTGCGACCGGATGCGCTGGGTAATAAGCTGCGGGCAGAACCGTTCCTGTGGTCGCGGCGCGTTTGGCGATCATCACGGCCAGATGCGGCTCTTTCAACTCGATGACCAGATCGCCCAGTTGATTGGCTTGCGCTGTATCGAGGCTTTCGACCAGATGGGTCAGAAACCGTTCAGAGAGGTTGTCCTCCCCCGCTTTGAGCAGTAGCAGACCGGCCTCCAATACGCTGGAGTTCGCAAATTCGGCTTGCCGCCAATGCGCGGCGCGGGGCGGGTTGGCGAGGGTGCTGTCGAACGGCCGCCCGATCTGCTCGGCTGCCAGAATGCCGTAGAATGACGTTTGATAGTCTGCTCCCATGGCATAAGCGTCATAGGCTTTCTCGGCATTTCCTTGTGCCGCGTAGGCGCGACCCAGCCAATAACCAGCACGACCTCGTGAAATCGGAGACTTCACCGCGCCTTCGAAGTTCTGGAAATGCCGAACCGCCGTTGCCGGGTCGTTTAACTTGCGCAAAGCCAGGAACCCGGCCAACCATTCCAGATCGGCATAGCCATAGCCCATCTCGGGCGTCATGTGGTGATTGGCAGCAACCTCATAGGCACGGGACGCACTGCCCTGCCGCATCTCAAGCCGGGCCAGTCGGCGTCGCCCCTCAGCCCATTTGTCGGGCTCACCTAGGGCGTCCGGGCCAGTTGAGCGTGACAGCATCAGATCAATGGCGCTGTCGTCCAACTCTTTCTTGTCGCGCCAGACAAAGCGATCAAAAGCCAGTCCCGGAGACCCTGCCAGAGCCTTGGGTACGGCAGAAATCTTACCGTCCACGCCCGGTTCGCGTTTTTGCAGGGCAATTCGGGCTTCCGCCAGTTTGCGCTGATCGGCGCTGACCAGAGGCAGCATACGCCCGGCGCTGACCAAATGATTGTCCCACAACATCCGATCCAGCCGCGCAGTGTGGTGCGGTTTCAGCAATTTGCCGAAATTCTCAAGATAATCCTTTTGCAAGCCCGACCCCATGGGCATGGTGCGCCAGGCTGTTACGATATCGGCCTCGGCGTCCCCAATCCGGCCCTTGGCTTTCAGGGCAACGGCATAGTTCAGCGCGCCTTCGGCCGTTTGCGGCGGCTGATCGGCGTAGAAGTTCACCGCTCGATCCGGATCAGCCCCGGTAAAGGACGGCTCGCTCTTGCGGCGCAACCAGGCCAGTCCGGGCCAGTCGGGGCGGCGCTCAAGAAACACAAGCACATCGCCTGAGCTGCCAAAGCCCTCTCGCAGCCAATGCCATACGATGATGTCACGAGTAACCGAGCCGCGTGAGCCAGAAACCGCTAGCGCTTCGTTCCAGTCACCTTTGCGCATTTCGGCCAGCCCGGCGCGCAGATCACCGGCAGCATCGGCCCGCGCGGCGCTTGCCTGCATCCCAAAACACAGAATCACTGTTGCCAAAAAGGCCAGAACGCGTGTCATCCCTTGCATTTCCCAACCAACCGAGGATAGAGCCATTCAGGATAAACCTTGCGCCGCCAGTATCAACTCACAAAGCCAAAAACGTGAGCGAGGATGGCGCAAATACTGCAACCGCACTTCAAGGAGCGCGACCCATGTTCAAAGGCTCAATGCCAGCCCTCGTCACCCCGTTCAGCAACGGCGAGTTGGACCTGGATACGCTCAAACACTTGGTAGAGTGGCAGATAAAGGAAGGCTCGACCGGTCTGGTTCCTGTAGGCACCACCGGCGAAAGCCCGACGCTGAGCCATGAGGAACACGAAACCGTCGTGGCCGAAGTGGTCAAAGCGGCCGCAGGTCGGGTGCCGGTAATTGCGGGCGCAGGTTCGAACAACACGGTCGAGGCAGTTCGATTCGTTCAGTTTGCCAAGACTGTCGGGGCCGATGCGGCACTGGTGGTCACACCATATTACAACAAGCCGACCCAGAAAGGTCTTTTGGCCCATTTCCGCGCCCTGCACGATTGCGCCGAGATTCCGATCATCATCTACAACATCCCGGGCCGTTCGGTCATCGACATGACCCCCGCGACCATGGGTGAACTGGCAAAGCTGCCACGGATTGTCGGTGTCAAAGACGCGACGGGCGATCTGGCGCGCGTCAGCCAGCAGCGCGCAAGCTGTGGCGCCGACTTCTGTCAGCTGTCGGGCGAAGACGCCACCGCGCTGGGCTTCAACGCGCATGGCGGGGTAGGCTGTATTTCGGTCACGGCCAACGTGGCTCCGAAACTTTGTGCCGCGTTCCAACAGGCCACGCTGGCGGGCGACTATGCCAAGGCATTGGACTATCAGGACCGCCTGATGCCTCTGCACGAAGCGATCTTCATCGAGCCCGGCCTAGTCGGCGCGAAATACGCGCTGAGCAAACTGGGCCTGTGCAGCACCGAGGTTCGCTCCCCTCTGACTGAACTGGAAGACAGCACCAAGACTGCGATCGAAGCCGCGATGGCGCATGCAGGTCTGATCTAAATTAGACGTTCTAATGAAGGGGGCGGCCTCGAATATCGAGCGCCGCCCTTTTTTGTCTGCTGCAAAGGTGATCAACGCTTTCCGTAGTAGAGCCCAACCACATGCTCCGCCTGCGCGAAGAACAGCCAGCGTGACGCGGCAACCCCAGCCAAGTGCGAAACCACGGCCAGCAGCGCGAATAGGTGTTTTAGCGCGAGCCCTTCCAACGGAATCGCGATGAACACGACGGGCAGAGCAAAGGCCAGCAGGAACGAGATGATCCGCAGCTTCTCAGCATGTTTGCGGCCAACCACGTGGACGAACTCTCGTAGCAAGTAGTTGGTCCCGGTATGCGGAGGCTCAAACGCCCGCACCGACCCGCGTTGGCCCAATCCTGTTGCTGTCCCGAGGTCAGTCCCCGAGCTGGCAAGCGCCTTGTCCCCCTGACGCCAGTACAGAATCTGCACCAGAGCGGCGATCAACAGCAAAGGCAGCGCGACCGAGGTTTGACCGGCCATCAAGGCCCCTCCGGCCAGGCTGAAGCTTAGGAACATGGCCGGTGTCAGCTTCATGTTCCAACGGGGGATCGTCTTGAGCTGGGTGTAGATCATTGACGTGGTGAAGACCGTCGCCAGCGAGAACAACGCGCCGAGCCAGCCTAAAAGGCTCCACCTTTCGCCCAGAAAGACCGAACCGATTGCGAACAGGCCCATCAGGACCAGTGCGATCACCGCGCACCAGCCCTCGCGGCTGAGCCAGCTAGAGCGCCACTGCGTGAACGCTTTCCACGCCCGCTCTGGGTGACCG
Source organism: Ruegeria sp. BG3 (assembly GCF_056538485.1). Classification (NCBI taxonomy): domain Bacteria; kingdom Pseudomonadati; phylum Pseudomonadota; class Alphaproteobacteria; order Rhodobacterales; family Roseobacteraceae; genus Ruegeria; species Ruegeria sp. BG3. The sequence continues at coordinate 200,813 of NZ_JBQFTE010000009.1, forward strand.
AGGTGAAATGTTGACGCCAGCAGCCCGCCGACGGCCAGCCCGTACGCTAGCAGGAAGAAGACAAAGGCGACCCAGCCTGAAACGTCTGGCATTCCGAGGCCCAGAAAGAACAGCAGCCCAAAACCGAGGCCGGACAGGGTGGTGAAGATGATAACGGAAGGGGCCGGATGCATCAGAGCTTCTCCAGAGTTTTGTCGAGCCAGCCGAGGAACCCTTTGGGTTCTTCCGCGACGGGGGCCAGCAGTGGGGCCAGAATGTCGATCTGGTCCTCGATCTGATCCTTGGGTCTGGGCGGTAGGTATTTGTTGACGGGTTTGGTGCCCATTTCGGGCATCAGGTCCATGCCGTCCCGTTCAGCGACCAGCTTGCTGACGTCGCTGTCTGGATCACCGAGGTCCCCGAAATGTCGAGCGCCGGCTGGGCAGGTGCGGACGCAGGACGGTACCCGATCCACTTCGGGCAGGTTTTCGTTGTAGATGCGATCCACGCAGAGGGTGCATTTCTTCATCACGCCCTCGGCCATATCCATTTCCCGAGCGCCATAGGGGCAGGACCAGGCGCAGAGGCCGCAGCCGATGCAGTCGCTTTCGTTGACCAAAACGATCCCATCCTCGACGCGTTTGTAGCTGGCCCCGGTTGGGCAGACCGTGACGCAGGGCGCGTCTTCGCAATGCAGGCAGGATTTGGGGAAGTGGATCAGTTGGGCAGGGCCCTCGGTCGGTGTGACCTCGTAGGAGTGGACACGGTTCAGGAATGTGCCCGAGGGGTTGCCGCCATAGGCATCCTGATCAGACAAGGGTGCGCCGTAGTTTTCGGTGTTCCAGCCTTTGCAGGAAATCACGCAGGCGTGGCACCCGACGCAGGTGTCGAGGTCGATGACGAGGCCCATTTTGCGATCGGTGGATTCGGGGAGTTGCGTCATATCAAGGAACCTCGGCTTTGGTGGGCGGGGCAGGGGGCCAGCCCCCTCTTGAGCCGTTGGCTCAATTCACCCCCGAGATATTTTTGGCCAGATGAAGATTGGATCATTTGCCTACCTTCCACGCGATATCCTTCGGGCCGATGCCGACGGGGGAATTGATCGGGGCAAATTCGGGTTGGCTTTCGGTATCCGCCGGAGGGGCGGCCTTTTCGATCCTGACTTTCAGGTCGAACCACGCGGCCTGACCGGTGATCGGGTCTGAGTTGGCCCATCGCATACCGTCCCCCTTGGGCGGTAGCAATTCGTGGATCAGGTGGTTGAGCAGGAAACCCTTGGTGGCCTCGGGTGCGTCCTCTTGCAGCGCCCAGGCACCTTTGCGCTTGCCGATGGCGTTCCATGTCCAGACGGTGTTTTCATTCAGCGCGGCCATTTCCATCACGGGTACGGTGATCTCGCCGTGAGGAGAGGTAACCTTGGCCCAGTCGCCGTCTTGCAGCCCGTGTTCGCGCATCAGCTTGGTTGGAACGTAAAGCGGGTTGCGCCCATGAAGTTGTCTCAGCCACGCGTTTTGGGTGCCCCAGCTGTGATACATCGCCATGGGGCGCTGAGTCAGGGCGTTGACGGTGAAGCCTTCGTTGCCCTGTTGGTCGGTCTCGTACCAAATGGGCAGAGGGTCCATGGCGTCTTTGATGCGTTGTCGCAGGTGGTCGGGGGGTTGGTTCGGTCCGTGTCCTTCGGCGGCCAGTTGGAACTTGCGCATCGGTTCTGAATATAGCTGGAACAGGTAGGGCTGCGGGCTGTCGTAGAGGCCCATTCCAACGGCCCAATCCTGATACGCGGCGTTCCACGGTTTGTAGTAGTCCGCGCCTTCGGGGATGTGGGCGACGTAGAAGCCCCCGTTTTCGATATAGCGCTTCAGCTGGTCCGGGTTGACCTCTCCGCGCCCTTCCTTGGTGCCATCTTCGCCTCTGAACCCGGCCAGCGGGCCGATGCCGGGTTTGCGCTGGTGATTGACGATATAGTCGGCATAGTCCTTCCACTTGGGTGTGCCGTCTTCGTTTGTGAAGCCCGGCAGGCTCATGCGGTTGGCGAGTTGAATCAGCACCGATTGGAACCCGCGCACGTCACGGTCGGGTTCAACCACCGGCCAGCGAATGGCATCAGCGGCGGCGTCGGCCTCGCAGATCGGGCGATCCAGTAGCGAGATGCAGTCGTGGCGTTCCAAATAGGTGGTGTCGGGCAGGATCAGGTCTGCATAGGCGACCATTTCCGATGAATAGGCATCCGAGTAGATGATATGCGGGATAACGTATTTGCCGTCCTCGGTCTTGGCCGACAGCATCTCCATCACACCTTTGGTGTTCATGGAGGAGTTCCACGACATATTCGCCATATACATGAACAACGTGTCGATCTTGTAGGGATCACCCGCGGCGGCGTTCGAGATCACCATGTGCATCAGCCCGTGGGCCGACATCGGGTTTTCCCACGTAAAGGCCTTGTCAATGCGCTGAGCGGTGCCGTCTTCATCTAGTAGCAGGTCTTCGGGGCCGCGCGGGAAACCAAGGTGAGGGCCTTCCAGCGGGCGGCCTGGGCGGCGGTCTCCGTGCGGTGTCGGGTGCGCCTCGACGGGTTTTGGGTAGGGCGGTTTGAAGCGAAAGCCGCCGGGAACCTCGACCGTACCCAGCAGGATCTGCAGCACATGCAGCGCGCGACAGGTCTGGAAGCCGTTGGCATGGGCCGAGATTCCGCGCATGGCGTGGAAGCTGACCGGGCGGCCTGTCATTTTGGAGTGCTTTTCGCCGCGGAAATCGGTCCATTCCTGGTCAAGCTCGATGGCCTCATCAAAGGCGACGCGGGCGATTTCGGCGGCGATGGCGCGGATTTTCTGGGCCGGAACACCACAGCGCTCGGCCACCTGTTCGGGGGCGTGATCGTCCGAGAGGTATTTCTCGGCCATCTGATGGAAGACCGGTCGGTGAGTTACGCCATCTTTGTCGTAGGTGGCGGACAGATCCGGGCGCACGCCGGGTTTGTCAAAGGCGGTCGGCTCACCGGTCACACGGTCGATCACCAAAGGCTTTCCGTCTGCATCGCGCAGGAAAAGGCCCTTCTCGGGGCCGTCAGAAGCATTCACCAGAACCGGCGCGTTGGTGTAGCGGGCAAGGTAGTCGAGGTCGATCTTGCCAGCCTTCATCAGCACATGGATCAGCGACAGGATGAAAAGCCCATCGGTGCCCGGCGTGATCCCGACCCAATCGTCAGCCACCGCGTTGTAGCCCGAGCGGATCGGGTTCACCCCGATCACCCGCGCGCCACGCGCCTTGATCTTGCCGATGCCCATCTTGATCGGGTTACTGTCGTGGTCTTCCGCCACGCCGAACAGCATGAACAGCTTGGTGTGGTCCCAATCTGGCTGGCCGAACTCCCAAAACGCGCCGCCCATTGTGTAGATGCCGCCCGCTGCCATGTTGACCGAGCAGAACCCGCCATGGGCTGCATAATTGGGCGTACCGAAATTCTGTGCCCAGAAGCTTGTGAAGCTCTGACTCTGGTCGCGGCCGGTGAAGAAGGCCAGCTTGTGCGGGGCAGTCTCGTGCAGCTCGTTCAGCCAACCGACGGCGGTGCTGATCGCCTCGTCCCACTCTATCTCGCGGAACTCGCCCGAGCCGCGTGGACCGACGCGCCGCAGAGGCTTGCGTAGACGCGAGGGCGCGTTGACCTGCATGATGCCGGCGCTGCCCTTGGCGCAAAGCACGCCTTTGTTGACTGGATGGTCGCGGTTGCCTTCGATATAGGCAACCTTTCCGTCCTTCATGTGAACATTAATGCCGCAGCGACAGGCGCACATATAGCAGGTGGTGCGCCGGATCTCGTCCGAGACTTTCGGGCTGGTGTCGATCTTCGGTTGCTGGATTGTCATCTGGCGTCCTTATGTCGGGGCGGCGGGTCAGGTTAGGAATGTTAGTCCGGCGAGGATAATTCCTGCAATAAAAAGAGTTTCCACGACGATCAGGGCGATGGCTGCGCCTCCGACCGATAGGATTTGTTTCAGGTTCGTCTTCATTCCAACCGCCGCGATCGCGATCAGAAGCAACCAGCGGGAGGTCTGGCTCAGCAACTCGGACAGGAAGGGCGGGATCAGGCCCAACGAGCTGGCTGCGGCCAGTACCAGAAACCCGATCACAAAGCCGGGCAGGATCGGAGGGCGCTTGCCTGCTTCGTCCATGTCGGTGACGCTGCGGATGATCAGCGAGGCGACCAGAACCACCGGGGCCAGCATCGCCACGCGGAACAGTTTGACCAGCGTGGCGGTGTCGCCGGTTTGTTCCGAGATTGAGAACCCCGCGCCGACAACCTGTGCCACGTCGTGGATCGTGCCACCCAGAAATACGCCGCCTGCCACGTCATCCATGCCCAGCGTGCGCACCAGAATCGGATAGGCGATCATGGCGATGGTCGACAGGACGGTGACACCCAGAACGGTGAAGATCAGCCGCTCTTCTGAGCGTTCGTCTTTGGGCAGGATGGCGCTGATCGCCATTGCCGCAGACGCGCCGCAGATGGCGACAGAGCCCGCCGTCAGGAACGCGAAACGCCATTTGTGACCAAAGAACCGCGCGATTAAGAGGCCGAACGCGATGGTGGCCAATACGCCACCAACCACAAGGGCGATCAGGTCCCAACCCAGCCCCATCATCAGCGTCATCGAAATCCGCACACCCAAAAGTGCCACGCCGAGGCGCAGCAGGGATCTGGCTGCAAAACCAATGCCGGGAACGGTCTTTCCCTCTTCGCCAAGAAAGCTGAGCGCGATGCCAAGCAGCAAAGCCATCAGCATGGCTGGGGTCGCGTAGTGCTCCGACAGGAATTTTGCCGTTACGGCTACGGTGATCGCCACCATAACCCCGGGGAACATGGTTCGAGCCGTCTGAGCGACATCCGCGCCGAAGGAGCTTTTGAGTTCAGTCTTACCCAGCATCGGTTCGTTGATCTTTCTTGAACACGTTTACAGTTAAGCGGCAAAGCCGCAGAGGTTATGCAGTAGCTGGATGAACTGGCTCTTGCGATGAACCCACTTGTTGTGCCTGCACGGCGGTCACGGCGATCATGTGCAACACATCGTCCGAAGAACAGCCGCGCGATAGGTCGTTTGCGGGTTTTGCCAAGCCTTGTAGAACGGGCCCAATGGCCTCGGCCCCGCCAATGCGCTGGGCGATCTTGTACCCCAGGTTGCCCGCATCGAGGTTGGGAAAGACAAACACGTTTGCTTTCCCTTCCAGCGGTGAGTTCTTGGCCTTTTTACTGGCGACCTCTGGCACATAGGCAGCGTCGAACTGCAACTCTCCGTCGATGACCAGGTTTGGATTGGCGGCTTTGGCAATTTGTGTGGCCTCGACCACCTTGGACACTTTCGGATGGCTGGCACTGCCGCTCGTCGAGAAAGATAGCATCGCAACACGAGGCTCTTTTCCGGTAAGTGTGCGATAGGACGCGGCTGAGGCCTGAGCGATCTCAGCCAATTCGCGTTCGTTCGGATCAACAACCAACCCGCAGTCGGCGAAAATATGGGCGCCCTGAACCGAGTGATGGTCGCGGTCATAGATCATCAGAAAGAAACTGGACACCATATGGGCGTCAGGTGCTTTGCCGATGATCTGCAAAGCGGCACGAACAGTGTCCGAAGTGGTTTCCACAGCACCGCCGACCGTGCCGTCAGCCAGCCCGAGATGGACCAACATAGCGGCGTAGTTCAGACGGTTTTGCACCAGCGACTTCGCAGTCTCAGGCGTTACGCCTTTGTGTTTGCGCAGTTCGAAATAGGCATCGGCAAAGCGATCCAAATGGGGCGAAGTTACCGGGTCGTGAATGTCTATCCCGGCTACATCATTTCCGCCTTTTTCAGCCAGTAAAGAGGCAACTTTGGTCTGATCGCCGACAAGGATAATATCGGCGGCATCTTCGGTGCGTGCTTTCAACGCACCTTCTACAACACGTGGATCATCGCCCTCAGCGAGAGCGATGATCTTTTTGGAACTGGTCGCAGCCCCGAGAATTTGATGTAGGGGCTTCACCGCGATCAGGCCTCGACTTGCGGCTTCATGTCTGCTGCTTCGATACCCGCAACCGCAACCGGCTTCTTCATCGCGTCACGGCGGAACGGCTCACCCAGTTCCTGGTTGATCATGGCTTCGATCAAGGTAGTGATGCCGTTCTTCTGATCTTCGATCGCCTGGTTCAGCGCAGCTGTCAGTTCGTCCTGCGTACGTGCGACGACGCCTTTCAGGCCACAGGCTTCTGCGATACCGGCGTAAGAAACCTTGGTGTCCAATTCGGTGCCGACGAAGTTGTCGTCGAACCACAGGGTCGAGTTCCGCTTTTCAGCGCCCCACTGATAGTTGCGGAAGACGATCTGGGTCACGGCGGGCCATTCTTCACGGCCGATCGCCGTCAGTTCGGTAACCGCGATACCAAATGCACCGTCGCCCGAGAACCCAACAACGGGCACATCCGGGCAGCCGATCTTGGCGCCGATCACTGACGGCAGACCATAGCCACAGGGGCCGAACAGACCGGGGGCGAGGTATTTACGGCCTTCTTCGAACGAGGGGTAAGCGTTGCCGATGGCGCAGTTGTTACCGATGTCGGACGAGATGATCGCCTCTTTCGGCAGTGCTGATTGAATCGCGCGCCAAGCCATACGCGGGCTCATCCAGTCCGGCTTGGCCGCACGAGCGCGTTCGTTCCAGGTCGTGCCCGGGTCGTCCTGCTCGTGGTCCATTGAGGTCAGTTCCTGCGCCCAACGCGACTTGGTTTCAGCGATTTTCGCCTTACGCGCATCGCGGCCTTCATCGCCCGCAGTGCCTGAAAGCTGTGCCAGGATGCTTGTTGCAACCGTGGCTGCGTCGCCAACGATACCAACGGAGACCTTCTTGGTCAGGCCGATGCGGTCTGGGTTGATGTCGACCTGAATGATTTTCGCGTCAGTCGGCCAGTATTCCATACCGTATCCGGGCAGGGTCGAGAACGGGTTCAGACGGGTGCCAAGGCAGAGAACAACGTCCGCTTCCTTGATCAGTTCCATCGCGGCCTTCGAGCCATTATAGCCCAAGGGGCCGGCAAACAGCGGGTGCGAGCCGGGGAAAGCGTCGTTGTGCTGGTAGCCAACGCACACGGGGGCGTCCAGACGCTCGGCCAGTTCTTTCGACGCTTCGATGCCGCCCGCGGACAGTACCGTGCCAGCACCGTTCAGAATGACCGGGTTCTTGGCATCGGACAGCAGAGCGGCGGCTTCGGTCACGGCAGAGGCGCCGCCCGAAGGCAGTTCGAATTCGACCACGGCAGGCAGTTCGATATCGACGACCTGAGTGAAGAAGTCACGGGGCACGTTGATTTGTGCCGGGGCTGAGGCGCGCTTGGCTTTGGTGATCACGCGGCTAAGAACTTCCGCCATACGCGACGGGTCGCGCACTTCCTCCTGATAGCAGACGCAGTCTGCGAACATCCGCATCTGTTCCATTTCCTGGAAACCGCCCTGGCCCATGGTCTTGTTCGCGGCCTGAGGAGTGACCAGCAGCAGCGGGGTGTGGTTCCAGTAGGCGGTTTTGACGGCGGTAACAAAGTTGGTGATGCCGGGGCCGTTCTGCGCGATCATCATAGACATTTTGCCGGTGGCGCGGGTGTAGCCGTCGGCCATCATCCCGCCCGAGCCTTCATGTGCACAATCCCAGAACGTGATGCCCGCTTTCCCGAAAATATCCGAGATCGGCATCATGGCTGAACCGATGATGCCAAAGGCATGCTCGATTCCGTGCATCTGCAGAACCTTAACAAAGGCTTCTTCCGTGGTCATTTTCATCGGTGGCTCTCCAAAACTGAATGCGTGAATTGGCCGGGGGGGTTCAGCCCGGCCTTTGATACGGTTTTGGCGTATGGGTGCGGACGGCGTTAGGGCCAGATGAGGCGGCGGAATACGTCCAGCCGACGGTTAACTGGCCCGGATTGCATCCGCGATCAGTTTCACCCCGGCCTCGATGCGGTCTGGCGCAATTGAGGAATACCCAAGACGGTAGAAATTCCGAGGCGGCTTTGTTCCCGAAAAGAAGGGCGCGCCGGGTTCGATATGCACCCCTTGCGCCTGCAATGTGGTGGCCAGTTGCGCGGTGTCTATATGCGAAGGGGCCTGCATCCAAATGGACGACCCGCCAAGCACGCCACGCCCTGCGACTTGTAGCGCATGGGTTTGAACGGCTTTGTCCAACGCCTCGCGCCGTTGGGCCAAGGCGTTGGACATGCGCCTGATCTGAGCGTCGTAATGCCCGAGGGACAAGAAATAGGCTGCTGTGCGCTGAACATGCCCCGGAGGATGCCGCAACACCAGCGACCGAAGCGCACGCGCCTCGCGGATGAAGGTCTCGGACCCGACCATGTAGCCCAGTCGCAATCCCGGAAACAGCGATTTCGAGAAGCTACCCACATAGACTACCCGCCCGTCGCGATCCATCGACTTGAGCGCGGGTGAAGGCGCGCCCAGATAGGCCATCTCGAACTCGTAGTCGTCCTCAACGATCATGGCGTTCAACTCGCTCGCGCGTTCCAAAAGGGCGGTTCTGCGGCTGACGGGCATGGTGGCCGTTGTCGGGCTTTGGTGGCTGGGGGTGGTAAAGATAACATCGGTGTCGTCTGGCAAAGCCCCAGGCGGCAGCCCGTCGCCATCCACGCGGATCGGTGCCATGGTGCAATCCGAATGGCTCAGCAGCTCACGCAGAGCGTAATAGCAGGGGTCTTCGATTGCCGCTGTGCGCCCCTTTTTCAAAAGAATGCGCGAGGCCAGCCACAATGCGTTCTGCGCGCCCAGCGTGATCAGGATCTCTTCGGGGCGGGCGGTGATGCCTCGGCGTGGCAGGGTGTGGCGGGCAATGAACTCGACCAGCAGCGGGTCGTCCTGATCTGCGTAGTCAGTCGTGAGGGACTCGAAATCCTTGTGTCCCAGCGCCCGCACCGCACAAAGCCGCCAATTCGCGTGGTCAAACAGTGTCCTGTCGGCCTGCCCGTAGATGAACGGGTATTTGTAGTTGCGCCAGTCCTGAGGTTTGGTCAGCACATTGCCGCCCGAAAACCGCCGGGCCAGCGCGTTGTCCCAGTCGACCGTCTCTTCGCTGCGCGGGACGGGTGTGTATTTCGGAGGGACCGGCGCATTTTCTGATACGTAGTAGCCGGATCGCCCTTTAGCGGTGAGATAGTCATTGGCCAGAAGCTCGGTATAGGCCAGTGTCACCGTAATCCGACTGACGCCCAGATGGGTTGCCAGCTTGCGGGACGAGGGCAGCTTTTCCCCAATGTGGAACCGGCCCGACAGGATGCCTTCGGCGATCATCTGCTGGATTTGCGCCTGCAGAGTCCCCTGTCCGTTCAGCTCAAGAAAGAAAGTGTCAACCGAGATAGCCATGAGCGCTTATAGATTGGACTTAAGGTGGTGGCAATCTGGACTTACATGCCTCGGAGTGAATTTGTGATGCGGCTTGACGAGTAAATTCGAATCACTTAAATAACTAGAAATCTAGTTTAATGGAGATTTCAGATGTGGGAAACCGCTGCAGCAGGATTTTCGGCCATGGGGTCCGAGGCCCGGTTGAAGGTTCTGAAAACACTTGTGAGGGCCGGGCAGGCCGGTCTGACCGTGGGTGAGATCCAGACACGTACCGGCATCGCCCCCTCCACCCTTGCGCATCACCTTCGGTTTCTGGCCGCAGGAGGTGTGGTTGAACAGGAAAAGATCGGGCGCACGACGATCAATCGCGCCTGTTTCAACGAGTTGCGAAACCTGGCGCAGTTTATTCTAAGCGAATGCTGCGCAGACGAAATCGGAAAGGCCGCAAACGATGGCTGAACTATCACAAAATCCGAAAGCATCGGCCAAACTCGCGTTGGATGTGATCAAAACGCCTTGGGCTTTGATCGTCGCGATACTGGCGCTTGTCGCCGTTTTCGATCCGGGAAACTGGGCTGAGGTCGTAACCTTCGCCGCCAAAGCGCTGGCGCATACGGGCCAGTATATCCTTTTCGCAGTCCTTCTGTTGTCCTATCTCAAAGCCACCGGGGCCGAAGTCATGGTGGCGCGCGCTTTTGAAGGACGGGAAACCCGGATGATCTTTCTGGCCGCCGTTTTCGGGGGGCTTGCGCCGTTTTGTTCCTGTGAGGTGATCCCGTTCATCGCCGGGCTTCTGGCACTGGGCGCGCCGCTCTCTGCCGTGATGGCCTTCTGGCTCAGCTCACCACTCATCGATCCGCCGACATTGCTGATCACCGCAGGCGCATTAGGGTGGCCCTTTGCCATCGGCAAGGCCGTTGCAGCAGTCGCTTTGGGTCTGTTCGGCGGGTTCGCAGTGCGTTTTCTGATGCGCAACGGAGCCTTCGTTCAGCCCCTGCGCGAATACAAACCCGCCGGTTGCTGTGGCTGCGGCCCCAAGCTGGATGACAAACCCGTCTGGAAGTTCTGGCAGGAACCCGAACGACGTCAGCGTTTCCGCTCTGAGTTCGTTCATAACGGTATCTTCCTGCTGAAATGGCTTGCTCTGGCCTATGTGCTTGAGGCGCTTCTGGTCAGCTATGTGCCAGCAGACCTGATCGCACGCGTTGTCGGCGGAGAAGGCGTTCTGCCCATCGTCGTTGCCGCGCTGGTCGGAATGCCCGCCTATCTGAACTCCTACGTCGCGCCACCGCTTTTGGCGGGGCTGATGGAGCAAGGCATGACGGCGGGGGCGGCCATGTCCTTCATGGTGGCAGGGGCGGTCAGCTCAATCCCGGCCATGGCTGCGGTTTGGTCACTGGTGAAACCGCGCGTCTTTGCAACCTATTTGACCCTTGGGGTTGGGGGCGCGATTGTCGCCGGGATCCTTTTCCGGATGCTCTGAAAAAGAAAACGCCCGGCGCAGTGCCCGGGCGTTTTCCTCTGGTTCGCTAGGGATCAACCAGCCTCGCAGAACCGAGGCAGTTTGAACCGGTATCGTGCCTCACCGCTTTCCACGTAGACGCGTTTTTCCACGCAGGCGCTGGTGCCCACCGATTGGGAAACCGGCGCCTCAGTCGAGGTGATCGACGTGGCTGTCCCATCCGGCAAACGAACCGAAGCGATGACCCCGTTCTTGAGATCCCCGTTGATCGCTGTGGCCGACAAAACCGGGACGGTCATGAAGGAATGATGCTCATGCTCGCCGTCATCCCCCAGCAGGAACAGGCCGCCGACAATGACCGCCATGACCACAGCAGCAGCCAGACCCAAACCCCAGGTTTTCAGGAAGGCGTAGATCGTAACGGCGCGATGTGGGCCAAAGATGGCAGATAGAATGCTGAGCATGAGAGGTCTCAAGAAAACGCCCCAGCCAGTTTAGACCGGGGCGGGCCAGAAATCAGGGGCGCAGATCGTCTTCATCTTCGTCGTCCCCGCCACCTTTGGGCAGGTTGAAGAAGCTGTCGGCGTCCACGATCGGATCACTGTCTTCCTTGTCGGCTTCCGGCTCTTCAGACAGCGAGAAGGTTTCCAGACCTTCAATCGCGGTCGGGATCTTCGGTGCTGCATCCATTTCCAGCGACTGCTCGGTCGAGACCAGCTTGCGGCGCTCGTCATCGCTCATGACGCCGCCTTCGGCCGCTTTCTTCGCGGCGGCCTTTTGCACCACAGCGTCCAGCTCGGACTGTTTACACAGGCCAAGGGCAACCGGGTCGATGGGCTGCATGTTGGCGATGTTCCAGTGCGTACGCTCGCGGATCGACTGGATGGTCGGCTTGGTGGTGCCAACCAGCTTGGCGATCTGACCGTCGCTAAGCTCGGGGTGGAACTTGACCAGCCATAGGATCGAGTTCGGACGGTCCTGACGCTTGGACAGCGGGGTATAGCGCGGGCCACGGCGCTTTTCCTCGCCCGTTGCCGACGGGTTGAACTTGAGTTTCAGCTTGTGCAGCGGGTTGTTCTGCGCCGCGTCGATCTCTTCCTGCGTCAGCTGGTTGTTGGCAAGAGGGTCGAACCCTTTGACGCCAGCGGCCACATCGCCATCGGCAATGCCCTGCACTTCAAGCTCGTGCATTCCTACGAAATCCGCGATCTGCTTAAAGCTGATCGTGGTGTTGTCCACCAGCCATACGGCTGTTGCCTTGGCCATCAGCGGTTTTGCCATCAGCCCGTCTCCTATACATACATCTGTCCCGTCGCCGGAATTCGGCGGCCCCGGGTTTTGGGGCAGGTTTCCGTTGTCGGGGAACTTGGGGTGTATATAGTCGCCGCGACGCAAGAAGGGAAGAGGCGAATGCGCCAAGGGTTTTTAGCGCTGGTTTTGTGGGCCATAAGCGCAGTCGCCGCGCTGGCCGAGGGCGAAAAGGCTGGTGAGTTCGACTACTACGTTCTGGCGCTGAGCTGGTCTCCGAACTGGTGCGCGCGCGAAGGGGATGCGCGTGGATCAGATCAATGCGACGCCCGGCACGACCACGGTTGGATATTGCACGGGCTCTGGCCGCAGTTCCATCAGGGCTGGCCCTCCTATTGCCGCACGCCCGAGGCCCCGCCGTCGCGCGCGATGACCCGCGCGATGGAGGATATTCAGGGCAGTGCGGGCCTTGCATGGCATCAGTGGAAGAAACACGGCACCTGTTCGGGCCTATCGGCGCGGGGCTATATGGATCTGTCGCGCGAAGCGTATGGTCGCGTGACCCGGCCCGAGGTGTTCCGCCAGCTTGATACCTCGGTCAAACTGCCCGCGTCGATCGTCGAAGAGGCCTTTCTAAAGGCCAACCCTAAGCTCGAGCGCGACATGATCACCATCACCTGCAAACAGGGCTATATCGAAGAGGTCCGCCTGTGCCTGTCCCGCGACCTTGATCCCGTGCCCTGTGGCCGCGATGTCATCCGGGACTGCACGGCCAAGGACGCCCTGTTCGACCCGATTCGCTAGAGCTTTTTATTCTGACAATCTCGCGCGTATTCCAGCGCCTTGGCGGTGCCTTTGAGGTCGATGGCCATCACCACCTCGCCCGCCGGGTTGTAAACGGTCATCGTCTTGTTCTGAGCAATCGCGGTGACGAAATTCCTGTCAGTGAAAAAGACGGTCGCGCCGGGGACGTCACGCTCGTTGAAGCCAATGGCGGTGGCGTCATAGCTTTTGCCGTCCAGAGCAAATCGGATCGGATAAGATTTGCCCTGTTCGATTTCGCCCCAGGCCTTGTTGTAGACGGCGAAATACCCGCGATTGCCTAGCGCGTCATAACCGATCCGCACGACCGAGAGGTCCTGATACACCGTCTGGATCAAGCACCCATTGCCCAACGCGGGGTCCATCATGATGTTCCAGCCGTCGACAAAGCCTTTGTCGATCAGTTGCTGAGAAAACGCTGCAGTGGCTGTAAAGGCGGCAAGTGCGAGGGCAAAAAGGCGTTTCATAACAGTTCCCAAAATCAAACGGATAAGGTCATAGCCATAGTACACGCCGCGTGCGGCAGGCAAAGGCCATTCTTGACTGATGGCACCACGAAAGAAGACCTATGTGCATGGCTGAACCCGGCTATGCCTCGCTGGGTAGGCGCTTGAAACTCAGCTGTGGAACAATAGTTTTCGTCCCATAGAACAAGGAGCGAGCTATGCCGCAACATCCAAGAACGTTCTCTCACATCGGATTGTCCGTCCCAAACGTTGACGAGGCTGTAAAGTTCTACTCCGAAGTCCTTGGTTTCTACGTGATCATGCCGCCGACTGATGTGGTGGAGGATGACTCGGATATTGGTATCATGTGCACTGATGTGTTTGGTCCGGAATGGAAAAAACTACGTATTGCGCATCTCGCGACTGCTGATCGCATCGGGTTCGAGCTTTTCGAGTTTGACGGAAATTATGTACCGGAAAACAATATCGACTTTCGCCAGAATGGGACGTTCCATTTTTGCGTCCAAGACCCGGATGTCGAAGGCCTGGTAGAAAAAATCGTTGCAGCGGGTGGCAAACAACGTATGCCGATTCGATACTATTATCCCGGAGAGAAACCCTACCGAATGGTCTATGTCGAAGACCCCTTTGGTATTGTCTTCGAGATTTATAGCCATTCCTACGAATTGACCTACTCGTCGGGCGCTTACTCCTGAAAAACGAGGCAGAGTCTCATGTGCAACCGGAAGGGGTGAAAGCGTTCCGGTTGCTGTCATATCGCTATACTCAGAGCTCTTTTCGGGCTCTCAGTGCTGCTGTAATCGTTCCGTCATCCAGATAGTCCAGCTCTCCCCCAATCGGCACACCTTGCGCTAGTGAGGTCAGGCGGACCTGCCCCTCCAACTGATCGGCGATGTAGTGCGCTGTGGTCTGGCCGTCGACGGTGGCGTTCAGGGCCAGAATGATCTCGGTGACGCCTTCGGCCACTACACGGTCCTTGAGGCGGGGAATCCGCAACTCGTCCGGGCCGACGCCGTCCAGCGCCGACAGCGTGCCGCCCAACACGTGATAGCGGCCTTTGAACACGCCGGCACGCTCCATCGCCCAGAGGTCGGCGACGTCCTCGACCACGCACAGTTCTCCGGTCGCGCGGGCCTCATCGTTGCAGATGTCACAGATGTCGGTAGTGCCCACATTGCCGCAATTCAGGCACTCGCGGGCGGTGATGGCGACCTGCTGCATCACGTCGGACAGGGGCGTTAGCAGCAGGGAGCGCTTCCGGATCAGGTGCAGCACCGCGCGGCGAGCCGAGCGGGGGCCGAGGCCGGGAAGCTTGGCCATCAGGTCGATCAGATTGTCGATGTCGCTGTTGGAACTCACGGCCTGTCCTGTCTGGCGCCGGAGGGAGCCTCCGGCGGGAGTATTATTGAAAAGATGGAGATCAGAACGGCAGCTTGATGTCTGCGGGCAGGCCCATGCTTTCGGTCAGTTTGGCCATCTCGGCCTGCGAGCGCTCGGCGGCTTTGGTCTGAGCGTCCTTGATGGCGGCCAGGATCAGGTCCTCGACCACTTCCTTGTCGTCGCCATTGAAGATCGACGGGTCGATATCCAGGCCCTTCAGCTCTCCTTTGGCGGTTGCGGTTGCCTTGACCAGCCCTGCGCCGGATTCGCCAACAACCATCAGGTTGTTCAGCTCTTCCTGCATCTCCGTCATCTTGGTCTGAAGATCCTGCGCGGATTTCATCATCTTGGCCATATCGCCCAGGCCGCCTAATCCTTTGAGCATTTTGCTTCTCCTGTAAGTCCGGTTTGTGCCTAGATACGGGGGTCACCGTGGTGACACAAGAGCAGAGCGCGCTCCCGCCCGTCGTCAAGGTCTTTGGCAAGACCTTTCCTCCCGTTGGGCCCGGCAGCGCTCGGGCAAAGCCCGAGCGCTGCCGGGCCCAAGGCCGCTCAGGGTGAGCGGCTTTAGCCGATTGCCCGTAGCGGGCGCGGGAGGGTTTTGCTTTGTATAGAGGTCAGTCTTCTTCGAAAGGATCCCATTCATCTTCGACCTCGGGCAGAGCTTCGGTCTCGACTTGGGCGGCTCGTTGTTCTGGTGTTTCGATCCGGGTGATTTTGGCCTTGGGGAAATTCGCCAGAACGGCCTGAACAAGCGGATGTGCCGTGGCCTCTTCTTTCAGCGCCAGTTCGGCCTTGTCGCGGATTTCGGCGATCGTCGGAGCGTCGCCATCCGATACAATGGACACCGCCCATCTGTTGCCAGTCCAACGTTGCAAGGCCGATCCCAGCCGTGGTGCAAGATCGGTCGGGGCTTGCGCTGAAGGGGTGAACTCGATCCGTCCCGGCTGGTAAGAGACCAGCCGCACGCCGTTTTCGACCTCGACCAGAAGTTTGACGTCTCGGTTGTTCCGGATCAGCTCGACCACATGTTCGAAACTCGGGTATCGCGCCAATGCGGTCTGCGTGTCTTGCGCCAAAGCGGCGACTGGAGCGCCGCCGGACCTGCGTGGCGCAGGGGCGTAGCTTGTAGCGGCGCGGGCTTCAACCGGGGCCGCGCCGTTGCTTTGGATTGGCATCCCGCCGCCTGGGCCGCCGTTGGGGGGCGGAGGCGTATCCTGCAGCCGTTTGATCAACTCTTCCGGGCTGGGTAAGTCGGCCACGTGAGTCAGGCGGATCACAGCCATTTCGGCAGCCATCATGGCGTTGGGGGCGGCTGAAACTTCCTCAAGCGCTTTCAACAGCATCTGCCACATCCGAGTCAGTACCCGCATGGGGAGGGCCTCAGCCATCTGCTGGCCCCGGGCGCGTTCATCCGGGGAAACTGTAGGGTCTTCGGCTGCGTCCGGAGTGATCTTTACAACAGAGACCCAATGAGTGATTTCGGCCAGATCACGCAGCACGGCCAGTGGATCAGCCCCTTCGGCGTATTGGCCACCAAGCTCGGTCAGCGCCCCAGCTGCATCGCCCCGCAGGATCATGTCCATGAGATCCAGAACCCGGCCACGATCCGCCAGGCCCAGCATCGCGCGTACTTGATCTGCCGTCGTCTCTCCGGCCCCGTGCGAGATCGCCTGATCCAGCAATGAGGTCGCGTCGCGAGCAGATCCCTCGGCAGCACGGGTGATCAGCGCCAGCGCATCCTCGGCAATCTCTGCGCTCTCAGCTGAGGCGATCTTGCGCAACAGGCCGATCATGTCCTCGGGTTCGATCCGGCGAAGGTCGAAGCGTTGGCAGCGCGACAGAACCGTGACGGGAACCTTGCGAATTTCGGTTGTGGCGAAGATGAACTTCACATGCGCCGGCGGCTCCTCGAGCGTCTTGAGCAGCGCGTTGAAGGCGCTGGTCGACAGCATGTGGACCTCATCGATGATGTAGATCTTGTAGCGGGCCGAGGCTGCACGGTAGCGGACACTGTCGATAATCTCGCGAATATCATTGACGCCGGTGCGGCTGGCGGCGTCCATCTCCATCACGTCGACATGGCGACCTTCCATGATGGCAACGCAATGCTCACATTGACCGCAAGGCTCGGTCGTGGGTCCGCCAGTTCCGTCCGGTCCGATACAGTTCATGCCTTTCGCAATGATCCGCGCGGTCGTGGTTTTACCGGTTCCGCGAATGCCTGTCATGACAAAGGCTTGCGCGATGCGGTCCGCTTCGAACGCGTTTTTCAGCGTGCGGACCATCGCATCCTGGCCCACCAGATCGGCAAAGGTTTCCGGGCGATATTTGCGGGCGAGAACCTGATAGGCGGGGCTGTCTGAGTCGGTCATGTCTGCTCTGGCGGATTCGGGACGTCACCGCAGCGTAGAGGCCCGCGCCGCCCGCGTCCACATGAGTTAAAGAACGATTTTGTTTTGGAAACTGGCGCGTCAGGGGTACACTCTGCGGATTGTGAATCAAGCCTAGAGCGTTTCAGGTTTGACTTGAGACACGAATACCCTGCCACGCCTGCGGCGTTCTCGGGACATTCGTGTCGCAGAGTGATTCAGACAAAACCCGAAACGCTTTAAAGTCAGGATCAACGCTTCCGGGGGGATGCTGTCATGACGAATTTGGTCATTCATGCTTTGCAAGTGGGCGGGGGCACACTTGCCCTGACGTCGATGCCGGGAAAGGGCGGCGACTATGCAGGCGACCTTGAAACGATCGGAGATTGGAGGCCGGGCCTTGTGCTGTCGATGACAACCGAGGCTGAGCTGGTCCAGTTCGGAGCCCGCGATTTTGGCCGCGATGTTCAGGGTCGCGCCAGCCGCTGGGTGCACCTGCCGATTCAGGATTTCGGCGTGCCACCGTCAGAAGTTGATGCGCAATGGCCCGATGTTAGTGCCGCGGCGCGGCAGGCTTTGTCTGGCGGAGGGCGCGTGCTTGTCCATTGTCAGGGCGGATGTGGTCGCTCTGGCATGGTGGTGCTGAGGTTGATGATCGAATGCGGCGAGGCTCCAACCCAAGCGCTGGATCGGTTGCGCAAGCTACGCCCCTGCGCAGTCGAAACCGATGCGCAGAAGCACTGGGCCATCTTGCCCGCCCGAGTTTTGGCAGACTCCTAAGCCGACAGTTGCAGTTCCGCCGGGGCCGGTTTGCGCGGCGCAATCACTGATGCCTCGAGCATGGCGCAGGGCAGGGAAGTCATGGCTGCGCTAGGCAGGCTGCTCGTGTCGGTACCGAACATCAGGTCAGCATAGAGATCGAGGGTCTCGCTGTCGGCATCAGGGTCCGCTCCGCAATAGACCCGCACCTGAGACTGGCTGGCTCGAAACCGGGCGTGGCAGCCGTCCGAGCAATGGGTCAGATCGCTACTGCCTTCGATTTCGAAATCCGATGTGGTCGCCGGACCGGCTTGTTCCAGCGCGTCAACCATCGAACGCGCCAGCCGTGCCAGTGCGGGGCAAGTCTTGCCCGTATGTTGGCAGATGGTTGCTGAGAACCTATGAGTCTTCGTCTTCCAGATCATCCTGCGCCCTCCGCGCGGTGGACAGGGGCTGGGATCAGGTGGGCAGATATGGTCTGTCACGGCCTGCCCGGACACCCCGCCCGAGTTTGGGTTATGTTGACGATGGCAGGTCTCCTGACTTGCGGGTCATTGCTTTGCCGACCTTCCCGGCCTTTCGGCCAGTGGCTCTTCGACATCGCTCACCGCTTACAGTTGCGGGGGCAGTCGCGGATTTGGTTCGTCCCGAGCAAGCCGGGGAAAACCGCACCGTGTTCCCTTTTCATCCCGACCTCTTGTGAAAGCCGGGAACCATCGCACCATCGCTAGCGTTCATAACCATTCTGAGTCAAGTTGAACTTTCTGCGTTGCGGAAAGCCGATCCGCGAAGTGGACGCGTGGTCAAGCGGGATCGCAGTTGACTTGCATGGGCTGTCTGGGGTCAAGTTGCAATATGAACTCATCAGTTCAGTTTTCCGCCGAGGATACCCATGTTGGATTCAAACCAAACAGTGCTGATCGAAGATGTTCAGATCCCGGTGGGGGATGGCGCCCTGTCCGGGCGGATTTACCGGCCCGTGGCGCAGCCCGAAACCGTGGTGGTGGTCAACAGCGCGACAGGGGTTCCGCGCGACTACTACAAGCATTTCGCACAGTGGTTGGCGTCGGATCGGGATATCGCCTGTCTGATCTATGACTACCGGGAATTCGGTCATTCGAAATCGGGGCCACAGCGTCGGTCGAAGATCTCGATGGCGGATTGGGCGTTGCAGGACATGCCCGCCGCGCGGGCCGAGATGCGCCGACGGTTCCCGCTGGCGCAGCAATGGTCAGTTGGTCATTCGCTTGGAGGGATGCTGGGGCCAGTGCAGCCGGATATCGACAAGATTGATCGCATGATCTGCGTCTGTTCTGGCCTTGTGAAATTGGGCGATCATCCTTGGCCGTACCGCGCTCTGGCCGGGTTGTTCTGGTATGGGCATGTGCCTCTGGTCGTGAGCGGCCTGGGGTATTTGCCGGGCAAGGCACTTGGGTTTGGAACAGACCTACCGCCTAAGGTCTATTGGCAATGGCGCAAATGGTGCACCGCGCCGCAAAGCTATCTGCCCGAGATCGGAGACACACTGCCGCAAGCTACGTGGCAGGATGCTGACGTTCCCGTCGACCTGTTTGCCTTCACCGACGATGAGATGGTCCCAGAAGCTGCCGTTTGGCGGTTGGCTGAACTTTACGGGCCGAAGGCACGCCGTCACCTTTTGTCACCAGAAGAGTTTGGCGTTCCGGAAATCGGCCATATCGGTGTGTTTGCCCGCCGCAATGCGGCGCTCTGGCCCCGATTGATCGCTTGATGGGGGACGCCGGCGGACCGGCGCTCCTGTTTCAATCGCCGCGCCGCGCGGATTTTCCGTGCATCGCGGACCGGACCATTTTGCCGAAAGCCTTGTCGCGCGCCCGCGCCTCGGCCACGGTCTCAGAGTTGCGCTGATCCTCGCGCCTCAGTTTGCGCCAGCGGTCCAGCCGATCTGCATCCAGCGTGCCGGCCTCAATTGCCGCCTGCACAGCGCAGCCGGGTTCGGCCTCATGCTGGCAATCCGAGAACCGGCAGGTGTGGGCCAGTTCCAGAATGTCCGAGAAGACTTCGTCCACCCCATCCTGCGCATCGAGCAGGCGCAGGGCGCGCATGCCGGGGGTGTCGACCAGCCAACCGCCGTTTCGCATCGGGCGTAAGGCGCGAGACGTCGTGGTATGACGGCCTCGTGCGTCATCCTCGCGGATTGCGGCTGTTGCCTGATCCTGACCGGTCATTCCGTTGGCGAGCGTTGTTTTACCAACCCCGGATGACCCGACCAAAGCTGCTGTCTGACCCGCCGGACACCATGCCAGAACCTGTTGCAGGTCTGACGCGTCATGCGCGTTGACCGTCAGGACTGTCAGAAACGGGGCCAACGCTTCGGCCTGTTTGGCATAGGCTGCGGGGTCCGAGCAGCTATCCGCTTTGGTCAGGACCACGACAGGATAGCACCCGGCCTGATGCGCCAGCGCCAGATACCGTTCGAGCCGGGGCACATTGAAATCCGCATTGCACGAGCTGACGATGAACAGCACGTCAACATTGGCGGCGATCAACTGTGCCTCGGCCCCGGTTCCAGCGGCACGGCGTCGCAACAGGCTGCGCCGGTCAAGCAGATGCCGAACCCGGTTTTGGTCATCGGCCAGCACCCAATCTCCAACCGCAAAATCGCCGGTAGAGTGACCAGGGGCCAATAGAGACATTTCACCGGTCTCGTTCATCCCGACCAGACGGTCCCTGTGAACACCGGTAATACGAAAAGGTGTAAGCTGCGCGTGCGCCGCGTGTTGTGCAGCAAAGTGAGAGGACCATCCCAGGTCCGAAAGAGTAAAAGACATTGGTTTGCCTGTGTTCAGATAAAGCAATCCCATCGGATGGCAGACGCGCATCCGTTGGTGATGTGTTCAGGCAATCGGAGAGTTGGGTTTAGAACCGATCTGCCCGAAGGGTGTTTGCTACAATCATAAAGCCCTCCTGCGGCTGATGGTTTCTATAAAGTGAGAGGTTGGACATCGACCCAAGCGGGGCTCGTTGTGGCTGCTTCCTTCCGGACCTGACCAGGTTGGCGAGGCGCTCGCCCGCGCCAACCTCTCAGGGCCTGATATAGGGAAGCGATGTGAAAATGACAACCCGTCACAAGGTCAGTCGTATACTTTCAAAGCCTTCAGCATCGGGCCCCAGTAATTCGGGGGAGTATTCGCCTAGCTCAGGCAAATACTTCAATGCTCCGCCGCCAGTTTTGAGGAGCGTGCGCGCGCCATTCATCGGAGCGAAGGAGAACGGGTATGGAGCCCGATCCAGAGGGTCTGCGGGCAGGCGATCTGACAGGTAGTCCCGCAATATCCCTTTGATATCTCTGGACGGCAGCGGAATGGTCCGTGCCTTTCCGACGAAAGGGAAATGCCCACCACCGCTGGCGCGGTAGTTGTTGAGGGCGACGACAAAACTCTGGTCATCGCGGAGTGTTTGTCCGTCAAAGCTCAGGTCGCGGATGCGCCGGGCGGTTGGATCGGTCAAGGTGCCGTTGCTGTCGAACCGCGCCGGGTTGGACAGGTCAATTTGATAGGTCACGCCAAACATGACGTCAAAATTATGCCCTGCCCGGCGGGAATCCGTTAGCTCGGCCTGGGTGTCTGGGTGGATCTGGTTGAAAACACCAGCCGACATCTCAAGCCAGTCCCGCAATTGCGCGCCGGTGATTTCGACGGCCCGCAACTCGTTGGGAAAGACATGCAGGTCAGCGACGTGACGCAGGCAAATCTCGCCCACAGGCACGTCTGTGTAGTTCCTCGGCCCGGCGCGACCGCCGAATTTGTAAGGGGACATTGCAGACAGAAGCGGTAGGTCGGCGAAAGCGGTGCCGTGCAGAAACGGGCGCAAACCCGCCGCTTGCGCCGCCGCCACCAGGGCGAGGCCTCGATCCGGCGCGCAGAAGCTGAAATAGCTGTGCAGGCTCTGCTTGGTCTGGCTGACAGGTTCGGCCATTCTCTTGCGCGTGGCCAGATGAGCAGGCTTGAGCAGGTCGCTCAGGTTGGTGTCTTCAACCTCACCGGCTGTGGCGACAAGGCTGCAGTGGCGATCCGTGATCTGCCAGCGCCCCTCGGGCGTTTTGGTCATATGCAGGTCTATGACCCCCAGATAAGACCCGGCAGACCCGGCCATGACCACAGGTGTGCCGTGGACCAGACCGGTTTCGGCATCAACACCGTCAAGCCCGTGATGCCCCGCGCCGGGGAGTGTCAGATGCGTGTGACCAGCAACAATCGCGTCTATGCCCTCAATCTCGGCGAGGGGAATCACCGCATTCTCAAGCCCCGGCTGAGCGACCGATTGCTCCAACCCTGAATGCGCCAGCGCGACGACCAGATCGCAGCCTTGCGCGCCCAATGCCTCAGCTGCTCTTCGGGCGGCGGTCAGGGCGTCCTCGGCAATGAACGTGTCTTTCAGGTGATGCGCCTCCCACATCGTGGTTTGAGGCGGAAGCACTGACAATACGCCGATTCGGATCGTTTCTTCCTGCGCAATGGACCGGGTTAGAACGACACTGCGCAGCCAGGGCTGCCGGTTGTCCATGTGGGTCAAATTGCTGCAAATCACGGGGCAAGGGGCTTGGTCTATGACGCGTTCAAGCACATCCAGCCCGAACCCGAAATCATGATTGCCCAAGCCGATCGCGTCATATTCTAGTGCTTTGAAGGCCTGCATCATCGGGTGCAGGCCATCGTTTTCCATCGCCCAGTCCCCAATCGGCGTCCCTTGCAGCGCGTCGCCATTGTCGAACAGAAGGGTCAAGGCACCCTTGGCCTGTTTGCGGGCGTTTCGGATCGCCGACGCCGTACGCGTCAGCCCGATGGTCGGGTCTGCTTTGTCCGCATAATAGTCGAACCCTGTCAGGGTCATATGCAGATCTGTGGTTGCCAGAATGCGGATATGCGTTCCTGCGTCCTGCGCGTCTTTCATGCGCGGGGAAATTGCGTTCACGTTTGGTTGTCTACTTTTGGGCTATGAGAGTTAAGAAATTTTACCAAGAGGACAAATAAGTGAAAAATCCGAGGCGGTCATGCGGTGTTTCGGTGGCACCTGTCGATATGCCGCAGTAGTGAATTGACATTGCAACACCTGCGCGGACATGGCAGCCCTAGGCGCAAACACCCGAGGGGACCCCAATGAAAAACGCAGAGACCGTGACATTCGGCAGCTCAGGCCTTGAGCGTGCGGCCCATCTGCGTGGGGATGCGGACAAGCTGACGGAAGCGGCTCAAGATCCAAAGGCCCGTTGCTTGTTGCTGTGGCGTGGAAAAGTGCTGGTGCAGGGCGAGGCCCTGGATCGGTTGGGTCTGGTCAACATGGCGCATCCTCTGGTCGCGAATGGCCCAGGTGGCGTGGTTGAGGCTCCGATCCTGCTTGGCTGTTCCGATGAAGGGGCGGCGGTGTTTGCTGCCGATATCTCTGAATGGCAGGCCGAGGGGCTGGATCTGTCGAGCTTGGGCAATTTCATCGACCCGTCCGAGCAACAGCATCCCGATCTGCCTGAGGGCCATGTGTTTGCCGAGCTGCGTCGGATCATGACGCGCCTATCCGCCCGCGATGCCGAGCTTGCGGCGACAGCCAAGGCGGTTATCGGCTGGCACGAGACGCACCGCTTCTGTGCCCGCTGCGGCGCGCCAAGCGACGTATCGCAAGCCGGATGGCAGCGCAGTTGCCCGGCTTGTGGCGGCCAACACTTCCCACGCACCGACCCGGTTGTGATCATGTTGATCACCCATGGCGACAGCGTGCTGATGGGGCGCTCGCCGGGATGGCCTGAGGGCATGTTCTCGTTGCTGGCAGGCTTCGTCGAGCCGGGCGAGACACTCGAATCTGCAGTGCGGCGCGAGGTGATGGAGGAGGCGGGCGTTCCCGTGGGTGCCGTGTCCTATCTGTCAAGCCAGCCCTGGCCGTTTCCGGCGTCGCTGATGTTCGGCTGTGCCGGCGAAGCTTTGTCTCGGGACATCCAGATCGACCCGGTTGAGATCGAAGAGGCAATGTGGGTCAGCAAATCCGAGATGATGCAGGCCTTCGCGGGGGAGCACCCGCGCCTGCTGCCCGCTCGCAAGGGGGCGATTGCGCATTTCCTGCTTCAGAACTGGCTTGCAGATACGCTGGACTAAAGAAACACTAAACGGAAAGAACGAGCAGCAAAGGCCCACATGCAGTTTTCAGCGCGCGAAGATATCGAGGCTCCCATCCACTCGGTTTTTGACATGGTTGCCGATTTCGATCGGTTCGAACGCATGGCGATGCGCCGTGGCGTTGACGTGCGCCGTACCACTGGTGGGGTCGCACCCTCCGCAGGCATGGCGTGGGAGACCGAGTTCAAGCTGCGCGGCAAACCCCGCAAGATGTCCGTACTGCTGACCGATTGCGACCACCCCTCGCAAATGCGATTCGAGGCGACGGGCAAGGGCATGACCGGGGTTACGGTGGTTGACTTTATGGCCCTGTCTCAGCGTCGGACCCGCTTGAGTGTGGACCTGTCACTCAGCGCCAAGTCCCTGCCGGCGCGGTTGCTGCTGCAGTCGATGAAGCTGGGCCAAGCGCGGTTTCGCAAACGCTTTCAAATGCGCCTTGCGGAATTCGCCCGAGAACTGGAGCAGCGCCACAGGCATGGCGCTTAAACTCACATTTACCTGAAGCGCGGGCCTAGCCGCGTGGCTGGGCTGCCGGGTAGACGCCAAGTATTTCCACATTGGTGGTGAAATGCTCAAGCTCGTCCATGGCCAGTTGCACGTTCCGGTCTTCCGGATGCCCGACAATATCGGCATAGAACTGGGTCGCGGTGAACGAGCCATCGACCATGTAGCTTTCCAACTTGGTCATGTTGATCCCATTTGTCGCAAACCCACCCATCGCCTTATAGAGCGCCGCAGGAATGTTGCGGACCTGAAAGACAAAGCTGGTGATCATGCCATGCTCGCCCCGACGCGACAGGTCAGCCTTGGGTGACATGACCAGAAAACGCGTGGTGTTGTCGCCATGATCCTCGATATGACGGGCGAGGACGTTCAGACCGTAGATCTCTCCGGCCAGTTCGCTGGCCAGAGCGGCGGAATGGATTTCACCCGCCTCGGATACCTCACGCGCGGCGCGGGCGTTGTCGGGGCTGACCCGCCCATGAATACCGTGCTGGCGCAGGAAGCCTGCGCATTGGGGCAGCAGCACCAGATGGGAATGCGCCTCGGTGATGTCGTCCAGCGTCGCGCCGGGTACGGCCAGCAGGTTGATGTGAACGCGCACGAAGGCCTCATCAATGATCTGCAGGCCACTATGCGGCAACAGGCGGTGGATATCGGCCACCCGCCCATAGGTCGTGTTTTCGACCGGCAACATCGCCAGATCAGCCACGCCGGACCGAACTGATTCGATCACATCCTCGAAAGTACGGCACGGCAGCGCCTCCATTTCCGGGCGCGCGTTGCGGCAGGCCTCGTGGCTGTAGGCGCCGGGTTCGCCTTGAAAGGCAATGCGTTTGGTCATTTGGTCGGTCCCGTGCAACAAGTTACAAAATTGGGCGTTTCGTCGCGGTGTCTATACCTTGCCTCTCGCAAGGGGAAGCCTTAGACACCTTTTCAGACAGCTGAAATGGACTAGCGATCAATGTTCGACACGATGACAGTTACCAAGGCCGCTGCGGGCCTGTTTGGCACGTTCCTTGTGCTGCTTCTTGCCAAATGGGGTGGTGACATCCTGTACCATTCGCATGGGGGCCATGGGGATGCACAGGCTGCCTACATCATCGAGACCGAAAGCTCGGGTGAAAGCGCCGATGGCGAAGAGGTGGTCTTTGAAGACCTGCTGGCCGCCGCGGACCCTGAAAAGGGCGCCAGAGTTTTCCGCAAATGTACTGCGTGCCACAAGTTGGAAGACGGTGCGAACGGCACCGGACCCTACCTATACGGCATTGTAGACCGGCCCGTTGCGTCGGCCAAAGGCTTCACCGGCTATTCGGCGGCGATGCAGGCGCATGGTGGCAACTGGACCCCCGAAGCGCTTGATGCCTTCGTTGAAAGACCCAACGCATATATCGCGGGTACATCCATGAGCTTTGCCGGCCTGAAAAAGCCTCAAGAACGCGCTGACCTGATTGCCTATCTGCAAACCATCGGCAACTGATTGCCATCACGTTTGTGAAAAAACCCAAAGCCGCTGCCTTGTGCAGCGGCTTTTTTTATGTCGAAAATCTTCACAAAGCGTTCACGCATTCTAAACTTGAATCAGCCAGGACTGGCGATTTAGCTGGCGGAACAAACATAGATGACGACAACAATCCAGAGGATGAGCCATATGAAACCCCTCCTGCCTGCTGCGCGCGACATGAGTATTCGGCATTGGGGGGTGGTCTTAGGGTTGGTCGCCGTAGCGCTCGGATCAGCCGAGGTCGCCCAAGCAAATGATGAAAACGTTACAACCAGTCATGGGTACTCCTATTTTGGAAATCTGGACTACCCGGCGGACTATCCGCATCTGAATTACGTCAATCCCGACGCTCCCAAGGGCGGTGAGATGTCACTGGCAGCCTCTGGAACCTTTGACTCGCTGAATCCTTACTCACGAAAGGGTCGGAGTGGAGCGTTAACCACAATCCAATATGACCGCCTGTTTGAAAGCGCGGATGACAGCGTCGGTCAGTACTACGGTGTTCTGGCGGAAAGCCTCGAGTACGACGAAGGGCGCAACTACGTCATTTTCAACTTGCGCCCTGAGGCCATATTCTGGGATGGAACACCGGTCACGGCTGAAGACGTTGTTTACAGCCACCGTTTGTTTATCGAGCAGGGCCTGCCGTCTTACGCGCAGGCCGTCGGGCGTATGGTCACCGGGGCTGAGGCGCTGGATGATCACACCGTGAGGTTCACTTTCAACCCAGAAGTTACACGCCGTAGCTTGATCGAAACCGTAGGATCGACGCCCGTTTTCTCGAAAGCATGGTTTGAAGCCGACGAGTCGCGTCGTCTGGATGAACCTCGGCTGGAAGTGGCGGTCGGTTCGGGTCCATACAAGCTGGACAGTTATGACATCAACCGCCGTATCGTCTACAAGCGCCGCGACGACTATTGGGGCAAAGACCTGCCATTCAACGTAGGCCGCAACAACTTTGACACTATTCGCGTCGAATATTTTGCTGACCAGACTGCCGCTTTCGAAGGTTTCAAGGCGGGCGAATATACGATGCGGATCGAGAGCGATCCCAAGCTCTGGGCGACAAGTTATGACTTCCCCAAGCTGACAGAAGGTTCGGTTGTGCGTGACGAAATCAAGGATGGCAGCCCGCCGACACCGTCTGGTTTTGTGTTCAATCTCGGCAAGCCCCAATTCGCAGATAAGAACGTCCGCAAAGCGTTGGCTCTGGCATTCAACTTTGAATGGGCAAACGAATCCTTGTTGTTTGGATTGAATTCACCTCGCAACTCTTTTGTGCAAGGCACACCGCTTGAAGCGCAGGGCACCCCAGCGGGCCCAGAGCTGGCCTTCTTGGAAACGCTTGGCGATGTCGTCCCAGCCGATTTTATATCCGAGGATGTCGTCGTTGCGCATGAATCCAACCCGGCGCGCCTGAACGACCGGCGCAACCTGCGCAAAGCGTCGAAGATGTTGGACGAGGCGGGTTGGCCCGTGGGCGAAGGCAACGTGCGTCGCAATGCCGAAGGGCAGACGCTGAAGGTGAATATCCCATACCCTTCGAACTTGCCGACATCGACGGCGACGATGATCGAAACCTATGTTCAGAATCTTCAGGCACTGGGTGTAGATGCATCTGCGGAAAAGGTTGATCCGGCACAATACACATTGCGTAGCCGAGAGCGCGACTACGACATGGTCTATTCCACGCGGTATGGGTCGTTCCTGTCGACCGGAGGCGGATTGAGCCAGATGTATGGGTCCGAAGAGGCAGCCTTTAGCCTGTTCAATCCCGCTGGCCTGGCAAGCCCGTTGGTCGACGCGATTATTGAAGCGTCTTTTGAAACCGACAATCAGGCTGATCAGGACGCGGCACTTATGGCTTTGGACCGTGCCCTGAGATATGAGTTTTTCGTGATCCCCGTGGGATACATCGCGGACTACTGGACAGCCTATTACGACATGTACGAATACCCTGAGAACCTGCCGCCCTATTCGTTAGGTCATTTGGACCTTTGGTGGATCAACCCCGAGAAAGAAGCCGATTTGAAGGCAAAAGGCGCGCTGCGGTAAAATGGGCGCCTATATTCTAAGACGCCTGCTTTTGGTCATTCCGACCTTGCTGGGCATAATGGTCGTCAACTTCACGCTGGTGCAGTTTGTTCCGGGTGGACCCGTTGAACAAATCATCGCTCAGATCGAAGGACAGGGCGATGTCTTTGCGGGCTTCGCCGGGGGTGGAGACGCCGGTGCCGGGTCCGAGCCTGCAGGCGGTGTCTTCGACGACAAATATGTGGGCGCGCGCGGCCTGCCTCCTGAGTTCATTGCGGAATTGGAAAAGGAATTCGGTTTCGACAAGCCGCCTCTTGAGCGTTTTCTTGGAATGATGGGCAACTATCTGACGCTCGATTTTGGCGAGAGCTATTTCCGGTCGATCAGCGTGATTGATTTGGTGTTGGAAAAGATGCCCGTGTCGATCTCGCTTGGCCTGTGGTCGACCTTGATCGCCTACCTGGTCTCGATCCCGCTAGGCATCCGCAAAGCAGTCAAGGACGGGTCGCGGTTCGATACCGTGACCAGTGGAGCGATCATCGTGGCCTACGCCATCCCCGGTTTCCTGTTTGCCATTCTCCTGCTGGTACTCTTTGCCGGTGGATCCTACTGGCAGATCTTCCCGCTGCGGGGGCTGACCTCTGACAATTGGGACAGCCTCAGCCTTTTGGGCAAGATAGCCGACTATTTCTGGCACATCGCGCTGCCGATCATTGCCCTGACGATTTCAGCCTTTGCGACGCTGACACTGCTGACCAAGAATTCGTTTCTGGATGAGATCAAGAAGCAATATGTCATGACCGCCCGCGCCAAAGGCTTAGGGGAACGCAAGGTTCTCTATGGTCATGTCTTCCGCAACGCGATGCTGATCGTGATTGCGGGCTTTCCGGCAGTTTTCATCGGTGTCTTCTTCGGCGGGTCAATTATTATCGAGACGATCTTCTCGCTGGATGGTCTGGGTCGCCTTGGGTTTGAGGCCGCGGTGGCGCGAGACTACCCGGTGATCTTTGGCACTCTGTTCATCTTTGGTCTCATGGGGCTGGTTGTCGGTATCATCAGCGACCTAATGTATGTGCTGGTCGATCCACGCATCGATTTTGAGAAGAGGGAGGGGTAAATGGCGCTTTCCCCTCTCAACCAACGGCGTTGGCGCAATTTCCGACGCAATGGCCGGGCTTTCTGGTCGCTGATCATCTTTTCGGTGCTGTTCGGCCTGTCCCTGTTCGCCGAGTTCATTGCCAACGATAAACCGATCCTCGTGCAATATCGTGGTCAATTCTACACGCCGATTTTTAACTTCTATCCCGAAACTGAATTTGGCGGCGATTTCCAAACCGAGGCGATCTATCGCGACCCCGAGGTCCGCTGCTTGATCGACAGTGGCGGACTTGAGGACTGTTTCGACGATCCCGAAGGTATCATCGAGCAGATCGAAGCGGGGACATTTCAAGCCGAAGGGTTCGAGCGAGGTTGGGCCATCTGGCCACTGATCCCCTATTCCTACAACACTAGCGTCGATCGCCCCGGTGCGGCCCCCTTGCCGCCCAACGGGCAGAACCTGCTGGGCACGGACGATACCAAAAGGGATGTGCTGGCGCGGGTGATCTATGGCTTCCGCCTGTCGATCCTGTTTACTTTGATGGTGACCGGCGTGGCCAGCCTGATCGGTATTTTCGCCGGGGCCATACAGGGCTTCTTTGGCGGTTGGCTCGATCTTATCTTTCAACGGGTCATCGAGATATGGTCCGCGACCCCGTCGCTCTATGTCATCATCATTATGTTCGCCATTCTCGGCCGAAGTTTCTGGCTTCTGGTGATCCTGATGATCCTGTTCAGCTGGACCGGCTTGGTCAGCGTTGTAAGGGCCGAGTTCCTACGGGCGCGCAATCTGGAATATGTCCGCGCCGCGCGGGCGCTGGGCGTGGGCAACATGACGATCATGTTCCGCCACATGCTTCCCAATGCGATGGTTGCGACGCTGACCTTCATGCCCTTCATCGTAACCGGTACGATTGGCGGGCTGGCTTCATTGGACTTCCTTGGCTTCGGTCTGCCCTCTTCGGCCCCGTCGCTGGGTGAGCTGACCTTGCAGGCAAAACAGAACCTGCAGGCCCCGTGGCTGGCTTTTACCGCCTTTTTCACCTTTGCCATCATGCTGTCGCTGCTGGTCTTCATTTTCGAAGGCGTCCGCGATGCGTTTGATCCCAGAAAGACCTTCTCATGAGCCTTTTGGATGTAAACAACCTCAAGGTCTCGTTCCGCCAGGACGGCGAGGTATCGGCTGCGGTCAAAGGCGTCTCCTTCACCGTGGATCGAGGTGAGACGGTGGCACTGGTGGGTGAGTCCGGCTCGGGCAAGTCGGTGACGGCATTGTCGACAGTGTCGCTGCTGGGCGACAGCGCCATGGTCGAAGGTTCGGTCAAATATGACGGGGCCGAGATGATCGGGGCGTCCGAGGACAAGTTGATGGAGGTGCGCGGCAACGATATCAGCTTCATCTTTCAGGAGCCGATGACCTCGCTAAACCCGCTGCACACGATCCAGAAACAGATGGCAGAATCGCTGGCGCTGCATCAGGGCTTGGCCGGGGATGCCGCGCGCGACAGAATTGTGGAGTTGCTGAACAAGGTTGGCATTCGCGACCCTGAGGATCGTCTGGACAGCTATCCGCACCAGCTGTCGGGCGGGCAGCGGCAGCGTGTGATGATTGCCATGGCGCTGGCCAACAAACCGGATGTTCTGATCGCGGATGAACCGACGACCGCCTTGGATGTGACCATACAGGCGCAGATTCTCGAACTTCTGGCCGAGCTGCAGAAATCTGAGAACATGGGGATGCTGTTCATCACCCATGATCTTGGGATTGTGCGTCGGATCGCCGACCGGGTCTGCGTGATGAAAGACGGTGAGATTGTCGAAACCGGAATCACGGCAGAGATTTTCAACAACCCACAGCATCCCTACACGCGCAAACTGCTGGAGGCCGAGCCCTCGGGACACCCCGATCCCGTCGCCGCAGACGCAGAAGAGGTCGCCCGAACCGATCACCTGAAGGTCTGGTTCCCGATCCAGCGCGGCTTTCTGAAACGCACTGTCGGCTATGTGAAAGCCGTCAACGATGCAACCTTCAGCGTCCGGGCCGGGGAAACCCTTGGCATCGTCGGAGAAAGCGGCTCGGGCAAGACGACGATGGCGCTGGCCATCATGCGGCTGATCGCGTCCGAGGGTGGGATCACCTTCCGCGATCAGGATGTGCGCCGCTGGTCCACGCGAGAATTGCGGCGCCTGCGCAAGGACATGCAGATCGTTTTTCAGGACCCGTTCGGCAGCCTGAGCCCGCGTATGACATGCCAGCAGATCATCTCCGAGGGGCTCTCTATTCACAATGTCGACCCGCATCGCGCCCCGCGAGAGCTGGTGGCTGAAGTAATGACAGAGGTGGGCTTGGACCCGGCCTCAATGGATCGCTACCCGCATGAGTTCTCGGGCGGACAGCGTCAGCGGATTGCGATTGCGCGGGCCATGGTGCTGCGTCCGAAACTACTGGTACTGGATGAGCCGACAAGCGCGCTGGACATGACGGTGCAGGTTCAGATCGTTGATCTTTTGCGCGATCTGCAGCGGAAATACGGGCTGGCATATCTGTTCATCAGCCACGACTTGAAAGTTGTGCGGGCGATGTCCCACAAGGTCATCGTCATGCGCAATGGCGACGTGGTCGAGATGGGCGCATCCGAGGATTTGTTCGAAAATGCGCAAACAGATTACACCCGTGAACTGATTGCGGCGGCGGGCTAAGGCCCGCCTCGCGTTTCCTTCAAGCGCTGGCTTTCTCGCGATCGGCGGGTTTGGGAACCGGTCCGCGAAGCTCTTCATAATGATCGAAGCTCAGTTTGACCCACCCCGTTCCCCGAGTTGCACTAGCGAGGGTTCGGTGTAGCTCATCTTGCGCCACGGCCGGAAGTTGGGCGTTGAAGATTTCCCAACCTGAGGCATTCGGATTGCCCTCGAACCCCAAAACCTGCCCTTGCAGAGAACTGATTGTGGGAACCAGATCGCCGACGAAATCTGAAGGCAGATGAATCTCGGCTGTGAGAATCGGTTGCAGTACCACGGGCTTGGCCTGCGGCAACGCCTCGCGCACCGCGTTCTTGCCCGCCGTCCGGAAGGCGTAGTCCGAACTATCGACATTGTGGTGTTTGCCGTCGCTTAGGGTAATTTTGACATCCACGACCGGGAAGCCCTCGGGGCCTTGTACCAAAGCGTCTTTGGCCCCGTGCTCCACGGATGGGATGTAGTTCTTCGGCACCGCACCGCCCTTCACAACCTCTTCGAATTGAAAGCCCGAGCCACGGGGTAGAGGCGCGACCGAGATCACAACGTCGGCGAATTGTCCGGCGCCGCCCGATTGCTTGCGATGACGGTGGCGATGTTCGACCGGCGTACGGATGGTTTCGCGATAGGCGGTCTCGACGGGGTCGGTTTCGATCTCGATCCCGAAATCCTCCAGCAGTTTGGCCGTCACGCGCCGCATGTGTTGCGGACCCTGCGAACCCAGTACGGAATGACCACTCAGCTCGTCTTGTTCCATGTGCAACCCCGGGTCTATCTCAACCAAACGGCTCAGGGCGTTAGACAGGCGCACGTCGTCGCGCTCATGCGCGGGTGAGACGACCTGCCGGTGCGCAACTGGATGCGAAGACGCCCAGTCCGGAAGCGGTGTGGCCGACCGGCTGTCATAGATGTATCCGGGGTTCAGGTGATCAGACTTGACCGCAAGCCCGATCTGTCCGGCCTCCAACGCACCGATCTGTGTTTTGGCGTCCAGGCTCGTCAAATTGCCGACCGTGTCGCCTCCAAGGGCCTCATGCGCTTTGACGCCATCGCCCAACCCGCGCAGCACGGTGATCTTGCCGATATGTTTCTTCACATCAGCAAAGCCCGCAATCGCGCGCGCATTGTCTGCGGCCTCATCTCGCCCGGCGGCGATATCGAACTCAGGTGCTTCGTGCCGCAGCGCTTTCATCAACCGGGTAAGCCCGTTGCCATGTTGCGCGGCCCCCAGGCAGGCCGGAATCAGCTGGTGATTTTGCAGGACCTGAGCGGCCAGATCGTAAATCTCGGCACTGGGGGGCTGCTTGTCTTCGATCAGCTGCTCCAGCAGATGGTCATCGAAATCCGAAAGCGTTTCCAGCAATTCAGTGCGGGCTTCCTGCTCACGGTCCTCGACGGATTGAGGCAGTTCGATCAAGGCCGAGGGCTGGCCCTCCTGATACTTCCAAGCGCGTTCCGAGATCAGATCAACCGCGCCTATGATTGTATCGCCGTCGCGGATCGGGACCTGCCGCAAGGCGATGTGATGGGTGCAATAGGTCTGCAAGGCCGCGATGATGTCGCGGATACGGCCGTTGGGGTTGTCCATTCGGTTGATGAACAGGAAGCAGGGGATGCCGGCCTCTTCCACCAGCCGCAGATACGGCGCGCAAAGTACGGCGGCATCGGGGTCTGGCGGGACGACGACCACGGCGGCGTCCGAGATCGCCATGGCTGGTCCCACATAGGCCAGCGCATCGCCGCCGCCATCCACGTCGACCGCGCACCACGGTTCGTCCAAATAAGAAAAACCGTGCAAATGCACGGTTCCGGAGATGTCGAATGTTGTCGGGCGCCCGTCGAGGCGGCTGATGGCCTCGACCAGAGTGGATTTGCCCGATTGACTGGGGCCTAGGACGGTGAAAACGCGCATATGTGCTGTCCCTCTTTCAGGTTGCAGAGTGGCTGCACGAAAGGGGCTGCCTTGCGCAAATGCGTTGGCATGGTTTGTCTGCGGATTTGCCTGCCTCGGGCTGTGGACCTGATCGAAGACCCACGCCCCGAGTGTGGAGAAAACACCAGCCTTGCGTCAAGCCCTCGTTCGGGATCGGCTTGGAGCTGCCGAAACCCAACCCTTAAACCCAAGGTCAGATCGCAGAGCTATGTCCGGCTTTGCTCAGGTCATAGGCATCGAAACTGCGGGCGATCATCCGGGTCAGAGCACGCGCCTCGGGCGGGATAAACAGCCCGTCATCGGTGACGCGCAGCAGGCCGTCAAATCTTGCGTTTACCTCAGCATACATCTTGTTCAGCTCTGCGATGGATACATCATGGCCGCGCAGAATCTCGGCCGAGTCGACCCGGAAATCGCACATCAACGCTTCGATCAAGCGGGCACGCAGCACGTCCTGTCCCTTGAACATATGCCCGCGCGAGGTCGAGAACTGACCGTCGCGGATTGCCTTTGTATGAGCCGAGGTCGCGGGGTTGTTTTGCGCGTAGCCCTGCGGAAAGCGCGAGATCGAGCTTGCACCGACGCCGATCAGAACTTCGGCCTGATCATCGGTATAGCCCTGGAAGTTGCGTTTCAGTTGGCCCGCTTTCAACGCTTTGGTCAGCCCGTCTTGTTGCGTCGCAAAGTGGTCGATTCCGATTTCGGCGTAATTGTCCCACATGAACAGGCGGCGGGCGGTGTCGAAAAGATCCAGACGCTGCTCGGGCGTTGGCAGCGCCTCGGACGGGATCAGTTGCTGTCGTTTCGCCATCCATGGAACATGGGCATAGCCGTAGAGCGCGACGCGATCCGGGCTGAGCGACAACAGCTTCTGCACACTTTCGGTCATCCGCGCCTTGGTCTGGTGTGGCAGACCAAACAGGATATCGGCATTCAGGCTGGTGATCCCTCGCGCGCGGATCATATCCACCGTATCCCGCGTGGTGTCGTAGCTTTGGATGCGCCCAATGGTTTTCTGGATCTCATCATCGAAATCCTGCACCCCGATCGAGGCGCGGTTCATGCCCGCTTCGGCGAGGACATCCAGCCGCGCTTCGTCAATCTCATTCGGATCGATCTCGACCGAGAACTCGGCATCCGGTCCCAGCGGCACGATATCCAGAAGGTAGCGCGCCAGATCGCGCATCAGGTCGGCATTCAGCAGGGTCGGGGTGCCGCCGCCCCAATGCAGGCGGGATAGAACCACCCCCTCGGGCAGGCGCGCGGCCAATAGGTCAAGCTCGGCCTTCAATACGTCGACATAGGCAACCACGGGGCTGTCGGTTTGCGTGCCTTGCGTGCGGCAGGCGCAGAACCAGCATAGACGCCGACAGAAGGGGACATGGACATAGAGCGAGATGGCGCTGCCGGGTTTAATCCGTGCGATCCAGTCACCAAATAGATCAGCCCCCACGTCATTGCTGAAATGGGGGGCGGTCGGGTAGCTGGTGTAGCGAGGCACCTTCGCGTCAAAAAGTCCAAGCCTTGCCAATTGTGATTTATCTATCATGGAGATACCTTTAAGGGACCCAAGTCTTGGTTGCTTTGATAGAGATCAAGTAGGAAAGCGAATGTCAGTAGAGATAAAGTTTGATCATTCCAACTGTGACGAATGCCCGATTCGTCATCGAGCCGTCTGTGCCCGGTGCGATGCTGATGAGCTGCAGTCACTTGAAGAGATTAAATATTATCGAAGTTTCGAAGCGGGTCAGACGATCATCTGGTCCGGCGATCAGATGAACTTTGTCGGTTCGGTCGTTTCGGGTATCGCGTCCCTAACCCAGACGATGGAGGACGGGCGGACCCAGATGGTGGGTCTGCTGCTGCCCAGTGATTTTGTCGGGCGTCCCGGACGTGATTCTGCGCCATATGACGTTCAGGCCACCACGGATGTGGTGATGTGCTGCTTTCGCAAGAAGCCGTTCGAAGGGTTGTTGAGTGAGACCCCTCATATCGCGCATCGGCTTTTGCAGATGACTCTGGACGAGTTGGACGCAGCGCGGGAATGGATGCTTGTTCTGGGTCGCAAGACGGCGCGGGAGAAGATCGCCAGCCTGCTTTCGATCATCGCGCGCCGGGATGCCTCGATCACGCAAAAAGGGCTGTCAGGCCCACTCGTGTTCGACTTGCCGCTGACGCGTGAGGCGATGGCGGATTACCTCGGTCTGACGCTTGAAACGGTGAGCCGACAGATCTCGGCCTTGAAAAAGGACGGGGTTATCGTGTTGGAAGGCAAACGCCACGTCACCATCCCCGATCTGGGTCGCCTTATGGAAGAGGCCGGAGATGACTCGGACGGAGGTTTCTTGGTTTAGCGACGCCACCTGACAGTCATATACCAAGGTGATCAAGCCGCCCCGCAGGGCGGCTTTTTTGTTCGGGTCAGCACGCGATCAGTGCGCCATGAAGACCGGTACAGCGGATTGTTCCAGCATGTTGCGCGTGGCACCGCCAAGGATCGCTTCGCGAAAGCGAGAATGGCCGTAGGCGCCCATGACAATCATGTCTGATTCAGTGTCCATAGCGTGGCGGTTCAGAATGTCCGACACCCGGGTCATTGTTTTGCTAAGGACTTCGATATCGCACCGGACACCGTGCCGAGCGAGCGTCTGGGACAGCATGCCGCCCGGGTCAGAGCGGTCGGGCCCATGGCGTGGCGGGTCGATCACCACGATACGCGCCAGATCGGCATCTTTCAGAAATGGCAGGGCGCAGCGCACCGCGCGCATAGCCTCGACGCTTTCGTTCCACGCGATCATGATGTTTTTAGGCTTCGAAACAGGTTGCCCCGCGTTCGGGACGACCATGACCGGAGCGTGACCTTCGAACATGGCGGCTTCGACAATCGGTTCCGCTTCGGCACCGCGCCCTTCACCATAGGGGTGCGGTAGGACAACCAAATCCGAGAACCGTGCACGATGGGCAACGTGGCGTCCAATGTCCGCGATCTGGGCGACTCCGTTTTCGGCAGACCACCGCACACCGGTTTTTCCCAGAAAATCCTCGGCATAGCTTAGCAGTTCATCGGCCTCGGCATTGGCCCGGCTGAGGGTTTCCTGAAGGATAAGTGCGTTCGCCCCGGCGTAGTAATACCCTGTCTGACTGCGATCGACGCCTAGGCACAGGGCCTCGGCATGACCATCCTGCGCTTCGGCCAATGCCGCCGCTTGAGAAAGCGCTGCCTGCGCATTCGTAGTTTCCGTCATGATTGTGAGAATTGATTTGTAAGCCATATCGACCTCGTCTTTCGAGCAGCCGATCCAATGCGACCAGCGCCCCTCCACTTGACTATGGGTGTCACAGAAAACAACGGATTGTCTTGACTCAGATCAAAGCGGCAGAGGGTGTTCTTCTTCATTACGGGGGACAGTCAAAAAGGTTCTGTGCGGCACGTAAATCGCGCAGGGCAGGGTAAAGGGACGCAATATGTCGAATTACATCAAGCTGATCGTGCTTGGTCTGGTCGTGCTGTTTGCCGCGATCGGGTCCAATTATGCACGCGATTTGGCGTATCAGGTGCATGCGATACTGGTGATGATCATCGCCGGTGGTCTGTTCATCTGGACGCTTCGAAACACGGATGAGCCAGATATTCTTGTCGATCGCTCGG
Organism: Ruegeria sp. BG3; assembly: GCF_056538485.1. Taxonomy (NCBI): domain Bacteria; kingdom Pseudomonadati; phylum Pseudomonadota; class Alphaproteobacteria; order Rhodobacterales; family Roseobacteraceae; genus Ruegeria; species Ruegeria sp. BG3. The sequence goes on from NZ_JBQFTE010000009.1 coordinate 238,274, forward strand.
GCGAGTACATGGATGGCGTGATCCGCTACGGCGTGATCGCAACGGCCTTCTGGGGCGTGGTCGGGTTCCTGGCGGGAACTTTCATTGCGTTCCAGCTGGCATTTCCAACGCTCAATTTCGAATGGGCGCAAGGCTATCTGAACTTTGGGCGGTTGCGTCCGCTGCACACCTCGGCGGTGATTTTTGCCTTTGGGGGCAACGCTCTGATCGCGACCTCGTTCTACGTGGTTCAGCGCACCAGCGCGGCGCGTCTGTGGGGCGGAAACCTGGCCTGGTTCGTGTTCTGGGGCTATCAGCTGTTCATTGTTCTGGCAGCGACCGGATATGTTCTGGGCGGCACGCAGTCCAAGGAATATGCCGAGCCTGAATGGTATGTGGACCTGTGGCTGACCATCGTTTGGGTCGCCTATCTGGCTGTCTATCTGGGTACGATCATCAAACGGAAAGAGCCGCATATCTATGTGGCCAACTGGTTCTACCTGGCCTTTATCGTGACCGTTGCGATGCTGCACCTGGTCAACAACATGACCATCCCGGTCAGTATCTGGGGTTCGAAATCGGTTATCGTCTGGTCGGGCGTACAGGATGCTATGATCCAGTGGTGGTATGGCCACAACGCTGTGGGCTTCTTCCTGACTGCGGGCTTCCTGGGCATGATGTACTACTTCATCCCGAAACAGGCCGAACGTCCCGTATTCTCGTATAAGCTGTCGATCATCCACTTCTGGGCGCTGATCTTCCTGTATATCTGGGCCGGTCCGCACCACCTGCACTATACCGCGCTTCCCGACTGGGCCTCGACGCTGGGCATGGTGTTTTCGATCGTGCTGTGGATGCCGTCCTGGGGTGGTATGATCAACGGTCTGATGACCCTGTCGGGCGCATGGGACAAACTGCGCACTGACCCGATCATCCGTATGATGGTCATCTCGGTCGGCTTCTACGGCATGTCCACCTTTGAGGGTCCGATGATGTCGATCCGTGCGGTGAACTCGCTGAGCCACTACACCGACTGGACCATTGGTCACGTACACTCAGGCGCGCTGGGCTGGAACGGCATGATCACCTTTGGTGCGCTGTACTATCTGGTGCCTGTCCTGTGGAAGCGTGAGCGTCTGTATTCGTTACAGATGGTCAGCTGGCACTTCTGGCTCGCCACCATCGGCATCGTGCTCTACGCCGCGTCGATGTGGGTCACCGGTATCATGGAAGGCCTGATGTGGCGCGAAGTGGATGCCAACGGCTTCCTGGTGAATTCGTTCGCTGACACCGTTGCCGCCAAGTTCCCGATGTATGTGGTTCGCGGTCTTGGTGGGGTTCTATTCCTCGCTGGCTCGGTGATCATGTGCTACAACCTGTGGATGACTGTGCGTAAGGCGCCGGCCAAAGAGGCCAGCCTGACCGTCGCAGTCCCGGCTGAATAAAGGAGGCCGGAGCAATGGCAATTCTTGACAAACACAAAGTGCTTGAGACCAACGCGACCCTTCTGCTGATCTTCAGCTTTCTGGTCGTGACCATCGGTGGCATCGTTCAAATCACCCCGCTGTTCTACCTTGAGAACACCATCGAGAAGGTGGAGGGCATGCGCCCTTACACCCCTCTCGAAATGGCGGGCCGTGAGATTTACATCCGCGAAGGCTGCTATGTCTGCCATAGCCAGATGATCCGCCCCATGCGGGACGAGGTCGAACGCTATGGCCATTACTCGCTGGCGGCCGAGTCGATGTATGACCACCCGTTCCAGTGGGGATCCAAGCGGACCGGGCCTGATCTGGCGCGTGTTGGCGGCCGCTACTCGGACGATTGGCATGTACGCCACCTGCGTGATGCGCAATCGGTGGTGCCGGAATCGGTGATGCCGAAATATGGCTTCCTCGAAAACCGCAAGATCGACGGCAAGTATATCGGCGACATCATGGCGGCGAATGCGGTGGTCGGTACACCCTACACCGACGAGATGCTGGAGAACGCGCAAGCCGACTTCCGCGCTCAGGCCGATCCCGACAGTGACTATGACGGACTGTTGGAGCGCTATGGTGACAAGGTCAACGTGCGCAACTTCGATGGTCAATCCGACCTGACCGAGGCTGACGCACTGATCGCCTATCTGCAGATGCTGGGCACGCTGGTCGACTTCTCGACCTTCACGCCTGACGCAAACCGCTGAGGGAGGGTGCAATGGAAGAATATACTCTCCTGAGACAGTTCGCAGATAGCTGGATGTTGCTTCTGCTGTTCGCCTTCTTTGTTGGCATCATTGTCTGGGTGTTCCGCCCAGGCGCCAGCAAGGAATACAGCGACACCGCCAACATCCCTTTCCGCCACGTCGATGCACCTGCACCGCAGCAAGACCAACCCGCCACATCCGAGGAGGCGCGGAAATGACTAAGACACCTGATAAACAGCCGGGTGACCCGAATACAACTGGTCACAGCTGGGACGGCATCGAAGAATTTGACAACCCGATGCCCCGCTGGTGGCTGTGGACCTTCTACGCCACGATCTTCTGGGGTGTGATCTACACGATCATGTATCCCGCATGGCCACTGGTTCAGTCGGCGACGGCAGGCGTCATGGGTTGGTCATCTCGGGCCGAAGTCCAGCAGGAGCTGGTCTCGTTCGAAGAGGCCAACGCTCCTTGGAACGCCAAGCTGGTCGAAACCCCGCTCGAGGAAATCTCGGCGGACCCTGAGTTGCAGCAATATGCCGTCAACGCAGGCAGCGCTGTGTTCCGCACCTGGTGTGCGCAGTGTCACGGCTCGGGCGCGCAGGGCGCGGCGGGCTTCCCGAACCTGCTGGATGACGCATGGCTTTGGGGCGGCACGATGGAGGATATCCATTTCACCGTCAGCTATGGGATCCGGAACGAGGAAAGCGACGATGCGCGCTACTCCGAGATGCCGGCCTTTGGCGAGATTCTCGAACGGGAAGAGATCACCCAAGTGGTTCAGTACGTGATGTCGCTGACCAATGCGCAGACCGATGATGCGGCAGCGCAGGCAGGCAAGGTTGTCTTCGAAGACAATTGCGCTGCTTGTCACGGCGAGGACGGCAAAGGCGACGTCTTCCAGGGCGCGCCGAACCTGACGGATGCCATCTGGCTCTATGGCGGCAGCGAAGAGGCCCTTACCGAGACGGTGACCTACAGCCGCTTCGGCGTGATGCCCCCGTGGGATACCCGCCTGACCGAGGCGCAAATCCGCGCCGTGACCGCCTATGTCCACCAACTGGGTGGCGGTCAGTAGGGCTAAAAGAATACCTTGGGGCGGCTTGCTGCCCCTTGGTCCCGGCACCGGCTGTTCCATCTGTTCGCGCGTTTCCTGAACAGCCGGTGCCTATTTCCAAAACCATCATAGAGCCATTGGCCGATCCAGAACAGGCCGCGTTTCAAAACTCGTCAAGATCGACCGTGTGCGGGTGTTTCTTCCACCAATGATGCTCGGGCAACCAGCGCGCTTTATTGCGGGTTGGTTTCGGCACGTCCCTGAGATTTGGCTCGTTGATCCGTGTCGCGGTCATGAACGATTTCGCAAAAACACTCAGCATGGGGCTTTCCTTTCGCGTTTTCTGTATGCGCCTAGGATGATGTTTCCCTGTACAGGATGCGAACCAATTGCTATTTCTATATGTAAGCTGGGATTACATATGAAATGGTTGAAACTGCCTCCGCTCTCGTCCCTTCGTGCTTTTTCGGCCTTTGCTGAAAAGGGTGGTGTGGTGCAGGCCGGCGCGGCGCTGAATGTGAGTCACGCTGCCATAAGCCAGCAGTTGCGCGTGTTGGAGAAGCACATGGGCGTCGCTCTGGTCCGACGCGATGGAAAGTCCCTCTCCCTAACAGCCGAAGGCGCGCATCTGGCCCGTTCCGTGCAGCTTGGGTTCGGTTCAATCGGCGCTGCCGTGGAAGAGGTGATGAGCGCGGGTGGCGCCCGTCCGGTTCACGTGTCGCTGACGCCAACCTTCGCCGCCTCGTGGTTGATGCCGCGACTGCCGGAATTTCAGGCCAAATACCCTGAAATCAGCCTGACGATCGACCCTTCTCCGCATCTGGTGGAATTGACGCCGGGCGGCGTCGATGTTGCGATCAGATACGGCTCCGGAGGGTGGCCCGGTGTGGATTGCGAAATGCTGCTTGAAACCCCTTTTGTTGTCGTTGCGGCCCCCAGCCTGCTGGGCGGTCGATTGGGTTGGACGCCGGAGGAGTTGAGCCAGCTGCCTTGGCTGGAAGAGTTTGGCACCACCGAGGCCTCGACCTGGCTGGCCAGACGCGGGGTGGATCATCCGCCTCAGGGGAGGCGCATCTCGCTGCCGGGGACCTTGCTGCTTGAAGGGCTGCGGGCAGGGCAGGGTGTCACAGCCACGGTGCGACATTTCGTCGAGCAGGATATCAAAGCGGGCCGCCTTGTCGAGCTCCATACTGAGCCTGAAAGCAGCGGATACCACGTTTTGACGGCCAAAACGCCTCTAAGACCGGCGGTAAAGACATTTGTCAGCTGGTTGAGGCGGCAGGCGGGTGACGCGCGGTAAAAGGTGTTTGTCCGATGCGCGTTTTGACCCATGTCAATGTTTGCGCGTCCATGATCTGGAAGAACACACTTCCATAAGACCCATCCTTGGAGCCAGCCAGTGAGCGATTCCGATCCCGCCCCCAGCTTGTATGCCGCCCGAGAACCTATCTTTCCTCGGCGTGTCTCAGGTCCGTTCCGGAACCTGAAATGGATTATCCTGATTGTGACCTTGGGGATCTACTACGTCACCCCATGGATCAGATGGGACCGAGGGCCCAGCCTGCCGGATCAGGCTGTGTTGCTGGACCTGGCCAACCGCCGCTTCTATTTCTTCTGGATCGAGATCTGGCCGCACGAATTCTACTTTGTTGCGGGCCTGCTGATCATGGCCGGTCTTGGGCTTTTCCTGTTCACATCGGCCTTGGGCCGGGTTTGGTGCGGATATGCCTGCCCGCAGACCGTCTGGACCGACCTGTTCATTCTGGTCGAACGCTGGATCGAGGGCGACCGCAACGCCCGCTTGCGCCTGCACCGGCAAGAGAAGATGGACCTCCGCAAGGCCCGTTTGCGTCTAACGAAATGGACCGCATGGTTCCTGATCGGCCTGGCTACCGGCGGGGCTTGGGTGTTCTACTTTGCAGACGCGCCAACCCTTCTGCGTGATCTGGTGACCGGCAACGCACACCCCGTTGCCTACACGACCATGTTGATCCTGACCGGCACCACCTTCCTTTTTGGTGGCTTCGCGCGTGAACAGATCTGTATCTATGCCTGCCCGTGGCCACGCATTCAGGCCGCGATGATGGACGAGGACACCCTAGTCGTCGGCTATCGCGAATGGCGCGGTGAGCCACGCGGCAAAGGTAAGCGCACGGCCGATTCCGAGTTGGGCGATTGCATCGATTGCATGGCCTGTGTGAATGTCTGCCCCGTTGGTATCGACATTCGCGATGGTCAGCAGTTGGAGTGCATCACCTGCGCCCTTTGCATCGACGCCTGCGACGACATGATGGCCAAGATCGGCAAACCGCGGGGTTTGATCGACTATATGGCGCTGAGTGATGAGGCGCATGAGCGCGCAGGTCAGCCACCTAAGAATATCTGGAAGCACATTCTGCGTCCGCGCACGATCATGTACACCGCGTTGTGGTCTCTGGTCGGGTTCGCGCTGCTGTTCGCGCTGTTCATCCGGTCTGATATCGACCTGACGGTCGCGCCTGTGCGCAATCCGACCTTTGTGACGATGTCGGACGGCACCATCCGCAACACCTACGACGTGCGCCTGCGCAACAAACATGGCGAAGAACGTCCGTTCAATCTGTCTCTGACCGGCGATCCGGCAATGCTACTGGAAATCGAAGGCGTTGACGGGCAAACTGTTACTGTGGCCCCCGATACTGCGCAACTGGTGCGGGTCTATATCACTGCGGCGCCTGATACGGGGCCTGCGCGTACAGATACGTCTGCCGTCCGAATCTGGGTCGAGGACCTCGACAGCGGTGAACGCGCCTATAAAGACACAAGCTTTAACGGACGAGGGAACTGATCATGTCCGAGCGGAAATTCACCGGCAAACACGCCCTTGCGGTGTTCGTATGTGCCTTTGGTGTGATCATCACGGTGAACCTGATCCTGGCCTATAGCGCGGTCAAAACCTTCCCGGGGCTGGAGGTCAAAAACTCATACGTCGCCAGTCAGGAGTTCAATGACCGTCTGAAGGAGCATCAGGCGTTGGGCTGGGAGGTGCGCGCTGAAAACACGGGCGGTCTGCTGATCCTGCACATCACAGACGCCAGCGGCGCGCCGGTTCAGGTGGCCGAGTTGCAGGCCGTTGTAGGCCGTGCAACCCATGTGCGCGATGATTTCTCGCCCGATTTCACCTTTGACGGGCTTGCCTATGCAACGCCTGCGACGCTGGGCAAGGGGAACTGGAATATCCGTTTGGTCGCTCGCGATCATTCAGGGGCCGAGTTCGCTCAGCGGGTTCCCCTGTATGTGAAAGGGTAGGGCGGTGACGGCTCAGCTATCCTCAGGTGCGGCGGTTTGTCCGGGGTGTATCGCCGCCCCGGCGGAACCTGCGCGACCGATCCCTGAGGATGTTCAGATCGCGCTGTCTCTGCCCGGTATTCATTGTTCCGCCTGTATCGCCAATGTCGAGCGGGCTTTGAACGCCCATCCCGGGGTCGAGGACGCGCGCGTCAACCTGACCCTGAAGCGTGCGATGATCAAAGCCGCGCCGGAAATGCGCGCTGCTGATCTGATCCCGGTGCTCGAGCACGCGGGCTATGAGGCGCATGAGCTGGACGCTGGCGCCCTGTCGGCCACCAGTGCGGACAAGGCGGGGCGCGACCTGCTGATGCGCTTGGCGGTGGCCGGGTTCGCCTCGATGAACGTGATGCTGCTGTCGGTCTCGGTCTGGTCGGGGGCGACGGACGCGACGCGGGACATGTTCCACTGGATTTCTGCCGCCATCGCCCTGCCTGCGATCGCTTTCTCGGCGCGGCCCTTCTTTGCCAACGCATGGTCAGCCCTTCGCGTGCGTCGGCTGAACATGGACGTGCCGATTGTTCTGGCGATTCTGCTGGCCCTTGTCACATCCCTTTGGGAAACAGCGCTGAGCGGCGAACATGCCTATTTCGACGCCGCGCTGACGCTGACCTTCTTCTTGTTGGCGGGTCGGTACTTAGACTACCGCACCCGCGCCGCCGCGCGGTCCGCGGCTGAGGAACTGACAGCGCTGGAGGTCCCCCGCGCCCTTCGGTTGATCGACGGTACCGAAGAAGAGGTTGCTGTATCCACCCTGGCCGTTGGTGACCTGATCCTTGTGCGGCCCGGAGGGCGGATGCCGGTGGATGGCCAAATCGTCTCGGGTCAGTCGGAATTGGATCGTTCCCTGCTGACGGGAGAGACCCTGCCGGTGTTTGCAGAGGCAGGTCAGATCGTGAGCGCGGGCGAGGTCAACCTGACCGGCCCTTTAACCATCCGCGCCACAGCGGTCGGCGAAGATACATCCCTGCATCGTATGGCCGATCTGGTGGCCATCGCCGAATCCGGCCGGTCTCGATACACATCTCTGGCGGACAAAGCGGCCAAGCTCTATGCCCCCGGCGTCCACATCCTGTCGGCGCTCAGCTTTGTGGGCTGGTACATCTATTCCGGCGATCTGCGCACGGCCCTGAACATCGCGGCAGCGGTACTGATCATCACCTGCCCTTGCGCGCTGGGGCTGGCGGTTCCTGCAGTGACCACGGCGGCCTCGGGTCGGTTGTTCCGCAAGGGAATGCTGATCAAACACGCCACCGCGCTGGAGCGTCTGGCCGAGGTCGACACGGTCGTCTTCGACAAAACCGGCACGCTTACCTCCGGCGCGCCCGAGGTGACGAATCTGGGCGATCACAGCACGGCCGACCTTGAAATCGCACTGGCTCTGGCCGAGGCATCGGCGCATCCCTTGTCGGTCGCTTTGGCCAAAGCTGCGCGTGAGGCCGGGATCAAACCCGCCAAGCTGCGCGACATCACCGAGGTTCCGGGCTATGGCACGGAGGCCCAGTATCGCAACCAGCGCGTGCGCCTTGGACGCGCGGCTTGGGTCGGTGCGGAACAAGGGGTCGAGACTTCCGCCTGGCTGTCGGTTGGGTCGAATGCGCCGGTGGCTTTCCGGTTCACCGATGCACCGCGACCGGGCGCGGCTGAGGCGGTCTCGGGCTTCGCCAAGGCTGGAAAGCAGGTGATCCTGATTTCGGGCGATTCGACCGGTGCGGTGAAAGCTTTGGCCGCGAAACTGGGGATCGAGAACTGGATTGCCGAAGCGTTGCCTCAGGACAAAGCGCAGCGCATTCAGGACCTCAGCGAACGGGGCCACAAGGTCCTGATGGTGGGCGATGGTCTGAATGATACGGCAGCCCTTGCGGCGGCGCATGTGTCCATCTCACCGGCCTCGGCCCTGGATGCGGCGCGCGTTGCGTCCGATATCGTACTTCTGGGAACTGACCTGTCCCCCATCGCGGATGCTTGTGAAACTGCCGTCAAAGCCACGAAACGGATTCGCGAGAATTTCCGCATTGCCACCGTCTATAACGTGATTGCGGTGCCGCTGGCGGTGATCGGGCTTGCCACGCCTTTGATTGCGGCGTTGGCGATGTCGACCTCGTCGATTACCGTATCTTTGAATGCCCTGCGGCTGAGGTAACTATCATGGAAGTGCTCGCCTATCTGATCCCGATTTCCCTGTTTCTGGGCGGAATTGGCCTCGTTGCTTTTGTCTACACGGTCCGCTCGAACCAATACGAAGACCCCGAGGGCGATGCGCGCCGTATCCTCAGTGATGAATGGGATGACAAACCCAAGCAGTAGCTGGCGGAGGATGCAAAATCACAGTTGATCCCAACCGCCCTTGAAATTGCCGCAATGCCCGGCTATGTCCGGCCTATCCGCTAGCAGAGAGACCCCGCCAAATGGCCACCACCAACCCGATACAGTTCATTCAGCAAGTTCGAGCCGAAGTTTCCAAGGTCGTCTGGCCGACACGGCGCGAGGTGCTGTTGACCACGGTCATGGTGTTCATCATGGCTGCTTTGACAGCTGTTTTCTTTGCCCTGGTCGATCTGGGCATTCGTGGCGGCTTGCAACTGATCCTGGGCGCGTTCAGCTAACTGCCCTCAGACGCGGAAACACCGCAGCCCCCCTTGCACAGCGCGGAATCTCAGAGTAGTTCACACGGGACTATTCGGAATGGGCGTGTGGCGATTCGGGCTGCGCGCCGCTTTTTATTCCGGAACACGCGGGCAGGCCGCGACAGGATTTCAATACAGGGTGAACCCGCGATGCGGGGCTTGGCCCAAGACAAACAAGGACGACAGGTTCATGGCGAAACGGTGGTACTCGGTCAGCGTTCTTTCGAATTTCGAAAAGAAGATCGCAGAGCAGATCCGCACGTCGGTGGCTGAACAGGGCCTTGAGGACGATATCGACGAAGTGCTGGTCCCCACTGAAGAGGTGATCGAAGTGCGCCGGGGCAAGAAAGTCACGACCGAGCGCCGCTTCATGCCCGGCTACGTGCTGGTGCATATGGAAATGTCGGATCAGGGCTATCACCTGATCAACTCGATCAACCGCGTCACTGGTTTCCTTGGTCCCCAAGGCCGTCCGATGCCGATGCGCGACGCCGAAGTGAACCAGATCCTAAACCGCGTTCAGGAAGGTGAAGAAGCGCCGAAGCTGATGATCAGCTTCGAGGTCGGCGAGAAGGTCAAGGTCAACGACGGCCCATTCGAGGATTTCGACGGCATGGTCGAGGGCGTGGACGACGAGAACCAGAAGCTGAAAGTTTCGGTTTCGATCTTTGGCCGGGAAACGCCGGTCGAGCTGGACTTTACTCAGGTCACCAAACAGGACTGACGCGCTTCCCAGTGAATTTTGCAACGCCGCGATGCCACGAGCACCGCGGCGTTTGTCATTGTTTCGGCGGCTAGACCAGCAGGCCTAAATCTGAAGACTTCGTGGATTCCAAAGCCTATACTACCGCACAATTATGGCGGACCGGGGATCAATTCCTGCTGTTGAAGAACGGTCAGTATGTCCAAAATAGTTGAGGGGCTGACATCCACAGATCCGTCAAGAAACACGCCAAGCCCTCCTTCTCCAATCTCGCGCGGACCGCCGTTTTCGTAGATTGGGTCAAGTGAGGCAAGCTCGGCTGGGAGTTTCGGGCACAACGGGGTTTCATTGAGCACCAAGTCTATGGCGGCCAGCATAAGCTCCTTAACCGACTCGAGTGTGTCGTCCTCTAAAAGTTGCTCGTGCTGTTCCTCAGGCGCGGCAAGTGTCAGATCAAAGAGTTTGAAGTGGGCGCAGTTGTTACGCAATTCGACAGTCGCTTTGGTGAACATATTCGCCAAGAACGCTCTTTTCTGCTCACCTCGTTGAAAGTCGCGTTCGCTGGTTCGGCTACATTCGAAGATCGTGATAGTTACGTCCCCATCCAAGTCTATCGCATCGCCCTGCGCGTCCAAGGTCAAGTCATCGAGCCGGACTTGCAGGCCGCAGTTATCGACAATCGCGTTGTCAGCCAATCGTTGAGGTACGATCCTCTGTGTTTGACGTAGATCCAGAAGTGCACCTACGCCAAGGCGCGTGGGGCCTACGGCCGTCAGTTCTAGATCAAGAGTATAGGGCAGTTCTGTTTCGCGAATCTGTAACGTCGAGGCGACACTAAAATCCACCTGCTGCGCGTAGGGTGCTCGTGGGCACAGTAGAGCCGTCGCAAAGACTGGGAGAACTAGCCAAAGTCTCATTCAGCGAACTCCAATACGCCCAGCTCTTTCAGCCCGCCGAGAACTTTGACAATAGTCTCGGCGCTGACATCGGCCGATCCGACAACAGCTGCCCCCAAACCACCGGGGGCAATCTCACGTGTGCCGCCAGACTCGTAAACTGGATCGAGAACAGCGAATTCCTCGGGGAGTGGAGGGCACACCGGATGGGCTGCCAAAAACTCTCCACCCTTTTCAAGGACGGCTTGGTTGATGCGGTTGGTCAGACCGAACAGGTTAGAGACAGAGCCAATGAACCCGCGCGGACTAAGGTCAACTTCTTCGATAGAGAATTTAAGGCATTGGCCTTCTACTTCGGCCTTGGCGACTGCAACTGCGTCAACAGTTGCTCCAAAATAGCGAAAGCCGGGTTCTTCTTGCCGATTGCACCTCGTAAACTGTGCGCGGGCGGAGCCTACGACCTGCACGGTTGCCCCTTTGGCGGAGACACTTCGAACCTCTAGATAAATTTGGCGTTTGCAGCTTTCTTCCAGTGGGCCGGTCAGTATCTGGGGTGCTTTTTCCTGCAATCCACGCAAGTCCGTGAAGGCCTTTATCCGCAATCTGGTAGGACTGGCTTCGTCAAGACCGCTATAGACCGTAAAAGGAACGGGAACATCGCGTAGCGGCACTTCTTTGGTGAGTTTGATCTGAAACCGACCGGCGTAGGTGTCGGGATCAATTCCTGTCTGAGTGAATGAAGAAGTACTGTTGGACCCGTTGTTTTGGGCGTCCGTTTGGGGTCCTGTGCTCTGATCCTGGGCCTTGCTGCCACATCCTGGCTGCATGGCAACTAGAACGCAGATCAGCAGTCCCTTGTTCAGCCGAGATGATGCCATCCCAGATCACCCCTTTTGTGCCCAAGTTGCAACAAGACACCCGTCTGAGTCTCTCAGGCAACTTATGTATTCAGAAAAATCACTATGTTAAGTAATTCAAAAGTGCCATTAGGCTCAAGCCAGCTAAAAGTCATTTGGCAATAGAGTGTCAGCCACTTGCCAACCCACTCATTCCCCTATAAACGCCGCCTCTATCGTCATCGGGCGAGATTCTCTCGTGGGAGGTTTTAGGGATCGCGATCCCAGATCGGACCACGCAACATAAACCGGGTGGGACGCGTCCTGCCTACGTTGAAAGGAAAACCAAATGGCCAAGAAGCTTGCTGGTACAATGAAGCTGCAGGTTCCTGCAGGTCAGGCGAACCCGTCGCCGCCAGTTGGCCCCGCACTGGGTCAGCGCGGCATCAACATCATGGAATTCTGCAAGGCGTTCAACGCCAAGACCGCAGACATGGAGCAGGGTGCACCTTGCCCGACCGTGATCACCTATTATCAGGACAAGTCCTTCACCATGGACATCAAGACGCCGCCCGCGTCTTATTACCTGAAAAAAGCCGCTGGCCTGAAGCCGGTTGGCAAGCGTAACCGTCCTCGTGGCGCGGAAAACCCAGGTCGTGAAACCGTGGCCACCGTGACCACCAAGCAGGTTCGCGAAATCGCCGAAGCCAAAATGAAAGATCTGAACGCCAACGACGTCGAAGGCGCAATGCAGATCATCCTGGGCTCGGCCCGCTCTATGGGCATCGAGGTGAAGTAAGATGGCAAAACTCGGTAAACGTACCCGCGCTGCGCGCGAAGCTGTCGCCGGCAAGGAAAACCTGTCGGTTGAAGAAGCAGTTGCCCTGGTGAAAGGCAACGCGACCTCGAAATTCGACGAGACCATCGAAATCGCGATGAACCTGGGCGTTGACACCCGTCACGCAGACCAGATGGTTCGTGGCGTCGTTGGCCTGCCGAACGGCACCGGTAAAGCGATGCGCGTTGCCGTATTCGCGCGTGGCCCCAAAGCTGACGAAGCGAAAGAAGCAGGTGCAGACATCGTTGGCGCAGAAGACCTGATGGAAACCATCCAGGGCGGCACCATCGAATTTGATCGCTGCATCGCGACCCCTGACATGATGCCGATCGTTGGTCGTCTGGGTAAAGTTCTGGGCCCGCGCAACCTGATGCCGAACCCCAAAGTTGGCACCGTGACCATGGACGTGAAAGCGGCCGTTGAAGCAGCCAAGGGCGGTGAAGTTCAGTTCAAAGCTGAAAAAGGTGGCGTTGTGCACGCCGGTGTTGGTAAAGCGTCCTTCGACGAAGCCAAGCTGGCCGAAAACATCCGTGCCTTCATCTCGGCTGTTGCGAAAGCCAAGCCGTCGGGCGCCAAAGGCACCTACATGAAGAAAATCGCGCTGAGCTCGACCATGGGCCCGGGTGTGACTCTGGACGTGGCGGCTGCAGCTGGCGAATAAGTCTTAACGCAGACGTAGAAATCCTTGAAACCCGAGTAGCGCAAGCTGCTCGGGTTTTTTGATGCCCTAGCGAAAGGCCTGTTGCAGACGCAATTGCAGCCGCTCTCGTTTGCGCAGTTCAAATTCGCTGCAGGTGAAGTCCGGTTGCCAAAGGCGCAGCCAGTCCTTCAGCAATCGGCCCCGCAGGCAGCAATCGAGGATCTGAGTGTCGATCGGGTGGCGATACTGGCGGAAGAACATCTCCTTGTTGCGGGTCAGAACGCCGCTTCGATCGATGTCCCTATTGGCCCCGTCCCGGAAGATATCCGCCTTCAGAAAGTCGACGATATCATAGACGGCCAGCTTGTCGCGGGCCTCGGTGAAATCCAGCCCGATGGCAGTTCCTTGGCCCATGATCAGGTTCAGGCCGTGAAAATCCCCATGGGAAAACACGCGCAGGTCGGGGCGGTTTTTCAAGGATGCGGCTTCGGCCAGAAACATCTCGACCATGGGTTGGCTGATGTCCGAGATATGCGAGGGAACTTGGGTGGATTGCTCGCGTATGTTGTCGGTCATCCAACGCGGCCGAAACGCGTAGTCCGCGGCGTTTTGAACGCCGTGCAGGTCATGCAGCCACGACCCCGCCCGTCGATAGACTTGTGCCACCTGAGCGTCGTCGTCGCTGTTGTAGATGATGTCTGTCGCGGTCGGACGTTCGACAAACTCGGTCACCATGAACACGCCGCTTGGCGACATGTAAACAGGGCGGACGACCCGGTTGTTTTTGGACGTCTTGAAGTGTTCGGTCAGTTGCACCAGCAGATCGAACTCTTTGCGCAGGCGTCCGGTTTCAGGCGACAAGGTATCAAGCTTTAACGCGTAGGATCGGTTCGAGGTTTCGACCTTCCACACCAGGCGGGTATCGGGGAAGGCGTGGGATCGACAGTGAAAGCGGACCTGTGTGATGGGCGTGCCGAGGCAGTCCTGTGCCAACTCTTGGGCGCAGGCACTGGCCTTGTCGAATTCTTCCAGAGTAACCGCTGTCATTTTGCCTCAAGCCCGGAGTGTTTTCGGGCATTCACATCGGAGGTGACCGTAGCTGAAACCCACTGTCAATGACATTGCTGGCGTTTATTGACCCCTGGGCAGATCGTCCCTCATGCAAAGGGTGTATTCCGCCTTGATGCCGCAAGTGCAAATAGGGGCAATTTACCCCTTGGAAACCCCCGCCATCTGCCCTAAGTAAGGCTGCGAAGTAAAGCGTGCGATTCGTCGTGCGCTTTATTTCGTTTCGTCCAAGACGGTGGGTGGTGCCATATGGCCCCTTAATTCCCTGCCTGAGACGGGTAAGACCAAAGAATTCTGAGGGTCCCACCCTCGGGCGCATTTTGGCCAATCCCGTAACAACGGACCTGAACGCCGGGGGCTTGCCTTCGGCAAATATGAGCCGGGGTGAGTGATCGCCCCAAACTTGGAGAGAACTGTGGATAGAGCCCAGAAAGAGAAAGTGGTCGAGGAACTCGGCCAAATCTTCGAAAGCTCTGGCGTCGTAGTGGTTGCTCACTACGCCGGTCTGACAGTTGCCGAGATGCAGGACCTTCGCGCACGTGCTCGTGACGCGGGCGGTTCCGTGCGTGTTGCCAAGAACAGGCTCGCCAAAATCGCCCTTGAGGGTAAGCCGTGTGAAAGCATGGCCGACCTGCTGACAGGGATGACCGTTCTGACCTATTCCGAGGACCCTGTGGCAGCAGCCAAGGTGGCCGAGGACTTCGCCAAAGAGAACCAAAAGTTCGAAATCCTTGGCGGTGCAATGGGTGAGAACGCTCTGGACCGGGCTGGTGTTACAGCCGTGTCGAAAATGCCGTCGCGTGAAGAGCTTATTGCTACGATCGCTGGTATGCTTGGCGCGCCTGCTTCGAACATCGCCGGTGCAATTGGCGCACCTGCAAGCAACATCGCAAGCATCCTTTCCACCATCGAAGAGAAGGCGGAAGCTGCGTAAGCGGTTGGCACTGAATGATCTGCGTAGGGGATACCCCCTGACGTTGGAACACACACTGTAAACGGAAAGAGCTGATAAAATGGCTGATCTGAAAGCACTCGCAGAAAGCATCGTGGGTCTGACCCTGCTGGAAGCACAAGAACTGAAAACCATCCTCAAAGACGAATACGGCATCGAGCCCGCAGCAGGCGGCGCAGTTGTCATGGCTGCTGGTGGCGACGCCGGCGGTGCAGCTGAGGAAGAAAAAACCGAATTCGACGTCGTTCTGAAGAACGCCGGCGCATCGAAAATCAACGTCATCAAAGAAGTTCGCGGCATCACCGGCCTGGGCCTGAAAGAAGCCAAGGAACTGGTCGAAGCCGGCGGCAAGATCAAAGAAGGCGTGGACAAAGCAGAAGCAGAAGACGTCAAAGCCAAGCTGGAAGCAGCTGGCGCCGAAGTCGAGCTGGCCTAAGCTTAGTCTCTGGCGCATCGCTGATGTGCCGAAAAATTTGGCTGGGTCCGGAGAAATCCGGGTCCAGCCGAACCTGTCTTAGAAAGGGCCTCATGCCGTGGGGCGTTTTCTAAGACACGGTTTTCGGATCGGGAGGCCGCCTTCGGGACGGTGGCCACGAATTGATCCGGGCGTGTCGTCTCGAATGTGCAGGATGCCGGGGCCCGACGGTGTCTTTGCCCGCTGAGAACATCGAAAGGTGACATCTGACATGGCTCAAACGTTCCTTGGCCAGAAACGTCTTCGTAAATATTACGGCAAAATCCGCGAAGTGCTGGAGATGCCGAACCTCATTGAGGTGCAGAAATCTTCTTATGATCTTTTCCTGCGCTCCGGCGATGCAGAACAGCCCACAGACGGCGAAGGCATCAACGGTGTGTTCCAGTCGGTCTTCCCGATCAAGGATTTCAACGAAACCTCCGTTCTGGAGTTCGTGAAATACGATCTGGAAAAACCGAAATACGACGTCGAAGAGTGCATGCAGCGCGACATGACCTACAGCGCACCGCTGAAGGTCACTCTGCGTCTGATCGTGTTTGATGTCGATGAGGACACCGGCGCGAAATCGGTCAAAGACATCAAAGAACAGGACGTATTCATGGGCGACATGCCCTTGATGACACCGAACGGAACGTTCATCGTGAACGGTACCGAGCGCGTGATTGTGTCCCAGATGCACCGCTCGCCCGGTGTGTTCTTTGACCACGACAAGGGCAAAACCCATTCCTCGGGCAAGTTGCTGTTTGCCTGCCGCATCATCCCGTATCGCGGCAGCTGGCTGGACTTTGAGTTCGACGCCAAAGACATCGTCTTCGCCCGTATCGACCGTCGCCGCAAACTGCCTGTGACGACCCTGCTGTATGCATTGGGTCTGGATCAGGAAGCGATCATGGACGCGTATTACAACACCGTGTCCTACAAGCTGGACAAGAAGAAGGGCTGGGTCACACCGTTCTTCCCCGAGCGTGTACGCGGCACCCGTCCGACCTACGATCTGGTTGACGCCAAATCCGGTGAAGTGATTGCCGAAGCAGGCAAGAAAGTCACTCCGCGCGCGGTCAAGAAACTGATCGACGAGGGCACCGTCACCGACCTGCTGGTTCCGTTCGATCACATCGTTGGCAAATACGTCGCCAAGGACATCATCAACGAGGAAACTGGTGCGATCTATGTCGAAGCCGGTGACGAGCTGACGCTGGAATATGACAAGGACGGCGATCTGATCGGCGGCACCGCGAAAGAGCTGATCGACGCGGGCATCACCGACATTCCGGTTCTGGACATCGACAACGTCAATGTTGGTCCGTACATGCGCAACACCATGGCGCAGGACAAGAACATGAACCGCGAAAGCGCGCTCATGGACATCTACCGCGTCATGCGTCCGGGTGAGCCGCCCACCGTCGAAGCCGCGTCGGCTCTGTTCGACACTCTGTTCTTCGATAGCGAGCGTTACGACCTGTCCGCCGTTGGTCGCGTGAAAATGAACATGCGTCTGGCTCTGGATGCGCCCGACACTCTGCGCACCCTGCGCCGCGAAGACATCGTGGCCTGCATCAAGGCGCTGGTGGAACTGCGTGACGGCAAAGGCGACATCGACGATATCGACCACCTCGGCAACCGTCGTGTGCGCTCGGTCGGCGAACTGATGGAAAACCAGTACCGCGTTGGCCTGCTGCGCATGGAGCGCGCGATAAAAGAGCGTATGTCGTCGGTTGAGATCGACACCGTCATGCCGCAAGACCTGATCAACGCGAAACCGGCTGCGGCTGCTGTTCGTGAATTCTTCGGCTCGTCGCAGCTGTCGCAGTTCATGGACCAGACCAACCCGCTGTCTGAAGTCACCCACAAACGCCGCCTCTCGGCGCTTGGCCCCGGTGGTCTGACACGTGAGCGTGCGGGCTTTGAGGTGCGCGACGTACACCCGACCCACTATGGCCGGATGTGCCCGATTGAAACGCCGGAAGGTCCGAACATCGGTCTGATCAACTCGCTGGCCACCTTTGCCCGCGTGAACAAGTATGGCTTCATCGAAACACCGTACCGCGTCGTGAAAGACGCCGAGGTGACCGATGAGGTTCACTACATGTCCGCGACCGAGGAAATGCGTCACACCGTGGCGCAGGCGAACGCGACGCTGGACGCTGATGGCAAGTTCATCAACGATCTGGTGTCGACCCGTCAAGCCGGTGACTACACGCTTGCCCCGCGCGAGAATGTGGACCTGATCGACGTGTCGCCGAAACAGCTGGTCTCGGTCGCTGCATCGCTGATCCCGTTCCTTGAAAATGACGACGCCAACCGCGCTCTGATGGGCTCGAACATGCAACGTCAGGCGGTTCCGCTGCTGCGCGCTGAGGCGCCGCTGGTCGGTACCGGGATCGAGGAAAAGGTCGCGATCGACTCGGGTGCTGCGATTCAGGCGAAACGAGCAGGTATCATCGACCAGGTCGATGCCCAGCGTATCGTTATCCGCGCCACCGAAGATCTGGAACTGGGCGACGCTGGCGTTGACATCTATCGTCTGCGCAAGTTCCAGCGTTCGAACCAGAACACCTGCATCAACCAGCGTCCGTTGATCAAGGTGGGTGACACCGTCCAGAAGGGCGAAGTCATTGCCGACGGTCCGTCGACCGATATGGGTGAACTGGCCCTTGGTAAGAACGTGGTCGTCGCGTTCATGCCGTGGAACGGCTACAACTACGAAGACTCGATCCTGATCTCGGAACGTATCGCGCGTGACGACGTCTTTACCTCGGTCCATATCGAGGAATTTGAAGTCGCCGCCCGTGACACCAAGCTGGGTCCGGAAGAGATCACCCGCGACATCCCGAACGTCGGTGAAGAAGCGCTGCGCAACCTCGACGAGGCGGGCATCGTTTACATCGGCGCGGATGTTGAGCCGGGCGATATTCTGGTCGGCAAGATCACTCCGAAGGGCGAAAGCCCGATGACCCCGGAAGAAAAGCTGCTGCGCGCCATCTTTGGTGAAAAAGCGTCTGACGTGCGCGACACCTCGCTGCGCGTGAAGCCGGGTGATTACGGTACGGTCGTTGAGGTCCGCGTCTTCAACCGTCACGGCGTCGAGAAAGACGAGCGTGCGCTGCAGATCGAGCGTGAGGAAGTCGAACGCCTGGCCCGTGACCGGGACGACGAGCTAGCGATCCTTGACCGCAACATCTATGCGCGTCTGCAAGGCCTGATCCTTGGTAAAACCGCTGTCAAAGGCCCGAAAGGCGTCAAGGCAGGGTCGGTGATCACCGAGGAGTTGCTGGAAACCCTGACCCGTGGTCAGTGGTGGCAGCTGGCGCTGGAAGGCGAGCAGGACGCACAGATCGTTGAAGCTCTGAACGAGCAGTACGAAGTGCAAAAGCGTGCTCTGGACGCCCGTTTCGAAGACAAGGTCGAGAAGGTCCGTCGTGGCGACGACTTGCCGCCGGGTGTGATGAAGATGGTCAAAGTCTTCATCGCCGTGAAGCGCAAGCTGCAGCCGGGCGACAAGATGGCCGGTCGTCACGGGAACAAAGGTGTGATCTCCAAGGTTGTTCCGATGGAAGACATGCCGTTCCTGGCCGATGGTACGCCGGTTGACTTCTGTCTGAACCCGCTGGGTGTGCCTTCGCGTATGAACGTTGGTCAGATCCTTGAAACCCATATGGGTTGGGCCGCACGCGGTCTGGGTCTGAACATCGACGACGCTCTGGGTGAATATCGCCGGTCCGGCGACCTGACCCCAGTTCGCGAAGCGATGAAGCTGGCCTATGGCGAGAATGTCTACGAAGAAGGCATCACCGGTCTGGACGAGGATGGTCTGATCGAGGCTGCGGGCAACGTGACCCGTGGTGTTCCGATCGCAACCCCGGTCTTCGACGGTGCCAAGGAAGCAGACGTCAACGACGCGCTGGTGCGTGCGGGCTTCTCGGAAAGCGGTCAGTCGGTTCTGTTCGACGGTCGTACGGGTGAGCAATTTGCACGTCCGGTGACCGTGGGCATCAAGTACCTGCTGAAACTGCACCACCTGGTGGACGACAAAATCCACGCGCGTTCGACCGGGCCGTACAGCCTGGTTACCCAGCAGCCGCTGGGCGGTAAGGCGCAGTTCGGTGGTCAGCGCTTTGGTGAGATGGAGGTCTGGGCTCTGGAAGCTTACGGCGCCGCCTACACCCTGCAGGAGATGCTCACCGTGAAATCGGATGACGTCGCCGGCCGGACCAAGGTCTATGAGTCGATCGTCAAGGGCGAGGATAACTTTGAAGCGGGCGTACCGGAATCGTTCAACGTTCTGGTTAAAGAAGTCCGTGGCCTCGGCCTGAATATGGAACTCCTGGATGCGGAGGTTGAGGAGTAAGGGCGCTGCCCTTTCTCCCGTCCCCCCTTCCGCAAGATTTGAGGTAACAAATGAACCAGGAAATCACCAACAACCCGTTCAACCCGCTGACGCCCCCGAAGGTCTTCGATGAGATCAAGGTCTCGCTGGCGTCGCCCGAGCGGATCCTGTCTTGGTCCTATGGCGAGATCAAGAAACCCGAAACCATCAACTACCGGACGTTCAAGCCCGAGCGTGACGGTCTGTTCTGCGCGCGGATCTTTGGCCCGATCAAAGATTACGAATGTCTGTGCGGCAAATATAAGCGGATGAAGTATCGCGGCGTTGTCTGCGAAAAGTGTGGCGTGGAAGTCACCCTGCAGAAAGTCCGCCGCGAGCGTATGGGCCACATCGAACTGGCCGCGCCTGTTGCGCATATCTGGTTCCTGAAATCGCTGCCGTCCCGCATCGGTCTGATGTTGGACATGACGCTGCGTGATCTGGAACGCGTTCTGTACTTTGAAAACTATGTCGTCATCGAGCCCGGTCTGACTGACCTGACCTATGGCCAGATGCTGACCGAAGAAGAGTACATGGACGCGCAGGATGCCTATGGCATGGACGCGTTCACCGCCAATATCGGTGCCGAAGCCATCCGTGAGATGCTGGCCCAGATCGATCTGGAAGCCGAAGCCGAGCAGCTGCGCGCTGATCTGGCCGAAGCAACCGGCGAACTGAAGCCCAAGAAGATCATCAAGCGTCTGAAGGTTGTCGAATCCTTCCTCGAGTCGGGGAACCGACCCGAGTGGATGGTCATGACCGTGATCCCGGTCATTCCGCCGGAACTGCGTCCGCTGGTTCCGCTGGATGGTGGCCGTTTCGCGACCTCGGATCTTAACGATCTGTATCGCCGCGTCATCAACCGGAACAACCGTCTGAAGCGTCTGATCGAACTGCGCGCGCCTGACATCATCGTCCGCAACGAAAAGCGGATGTTGCAGGAATCCGTGGATGCTCTGTTCGACAACGGCCGTCGTGGCCGCGTGATCACCGGCGCCAACAAGCGTCCGCTGAAATCGTTGTCGGACATGCTGAAAGGCAAGCAGGGTCGTTTCCGTCAGAACCTTTTGGGCAAACGCGTCGACTTCTCGGGTCGTTCGGTCATCGTGACCGGTCCGGAGCTTAAGCTGCACCAGTGTGGTCTGCCCAAGAAGATGGCGCTGGAACTGTTCAAGCCGTTCATCTACTCGCGTCTTGAAGCCAAGGGTCTGTCTTCGACCGTGAAACAGGCGAAGAAACTGGTCGAGAAAGAGCGTCCCGAAGTGTGGGATATCCTCGACGAGGTGATCCGCGAACACCCAGTTATGCTGAACCGTGCGCCGACGCTTCACCGTCTTGGCATTCAGGCGTTCGAGCCGGTCCTGATCGAAGGTAAAGCCATTCAGCTGCACCCGCTGGTCTGTTCGGCCTTTAACGCTGACTTCGACGGCGACCAGATGGCTGTTCACGTGCCGCTGAGCCTTGAGGCGCAGCTGGAAGCCCGTGTTCTGATGATGTCGACGAACAACGTTCTGTCGCCTGCAAACGGCGCGCCGATCATCGTTCCGTCGCAGGATATGATCCTGGGTCTCTACTATGTGACCCTGGAACGTGAAGGCATGCCGGGCGAAGGCAAGGTGTTCGGGTCGATCGACGAAGTTCAGCACGCGCTGGATTCCGGCGAAGTGCACCTGCACTCGAAAATCACCGCGCGGATCACGCAGATCGACGACGAAGGCAACGAAGTTCAGAAGCGTTATGAAACCACTCCGGGCCGTCTGCGTCTGGGTGCCTTGCTGCCGATGAACAACAAAGCGCCGTTCGAGCTGGTCAACCGTCTTCTGCGGAAGAAAGAAGTGCAGCAGGTGATCGACACCGTCTACCGTTACTGCGGTCAGAAAGAGTCGGTTATCTTCTGTGACCAGATTATGTCGATGGGCTTCAAAGAAGCGTTCAAGGCGGGCATCTCGTTCGGTAAGGACGACATGGTCATTCCGGGTGACAAGTGGGGCATCGTTGATGACACCCGCGGTCAGGTGAAGGACTTTGAACAGCAGTACATGGACGGCCTGATCACTCAGGGCGAAAAGTACAACAAAGTTGTCGATGCCTGGTCGAAGTGTAACGACCGCGTCACCGAGGCCATGATGTCGACGATCTCGTCGTCGGATCGGGCTGAGGACGGCTCCGAGCAGGAACCGAACTCGGTCTACATGATGGCCCACTCTGGTGCGCGTGGCTCGGTCACTCAAATGAAACAGCTGGGCGGTATGCGCGGCCTGATGGCCAAGCCGAACGGTGACATCATCGAAACGCCGATCATCTCGAACTTTAAAGAAGGTCTGACCGTTCTCGAGTACTTCAACTCGACCCACGGTGCCCGTAAGGGTCTGTCGGATACCGCTCTGAAGACGGCGAACTCGGGTTACCTGACCCGTCGTCTGGTGGACGTGGCACAAGACTGCATCGTTCGTGAGATCGACTGTGGCACCGAGCGTGCGATCACTGCCGAAGCAGCCGTGAATGACGGTGAGGTTGTTGCATCGCTGGCCGAACGTGTGCTGGGCCGTGTGGCTGCTGACGATGTTCTGCGTCCGGGCACCGATGAGGTGATCGTGGCCGCAGGTCAGCTGATCGACGAACGTATGGCCGACTCTATCGACGAAGCCGGTGTTGCCTCGATGCGCATCCGTTCGCCTCTGACCTGTGAGTCCGAGGAAGGCGTCTGTGCCACCTGCTACGGTCGTGACCTTGCACGCGGTACCATGGTGAACACGGGTGAAGCTGTCGGCATCATCGCCGCTCAGTCCATCGGTGAACCCGGTACGCAGCTGACGATGCGGACCTTCCACATCGGTGGTGTTGCGCAAGGTGGCCAGCAGTCGTTCCAGGAAGCCAGCCAGGAAGGTGTCGTTTCCTTCGAGAACCCGCAGATTCTGATCAATGCCGCAGGTGAAAGCCTGGTCATGGGCCGGAACATGAAGCTGGTGATCAACGACGAACACGGCGAAGAGCGGGCCAGCTTCAAGCTGGGCTATGGCTCCAAGCTGTTCGTCAAGGACGGAACCAAAGTGGCCCGTGGCGACAAGCTGTTCGAATGGGATCCCTACACCCTGCCGATCATCGCCGAGAAAGCCGGTACCGCGAAATACGTCGACCTTGTTTCGGGCCTTGCTGTCCGCGACGAGACCGACGAAGCAACCGGTATGACCCAGAAGATCGTGATCGACTGGCGCGCCGCCCCCAAAGGCAGCGACCTCAAGCCCGAGATCATTCTGGTCGGCGAAGATGGCGAGCCGGTCCGCAACGATGCGGGCAACCCGGTTCACTATCCGATGTCGGTGGATGCGATCCTGTCGGTCGAAGATGGCCAGACTGTCGAAGCCGGTGACGTTGTCGCGCGTATCCCGCGTGAAGGCGCCAAGACCAAGGACATCACCGGTGGTCTGCCGCGTGTGGCCGAACTGTTCGAAGCCCGCCGTCCGAAAGATCACGCGATCATCGCAGAAGCCGATGGTTACGTGCGCTTTGGCCGCGACTACAAGAACAAGCGCCGCATCAGCATCGAACCGGCTGACGAGTCCATGGAGACTATCGAGTACATGGTGCCCAAGGGCAAGCACATCCCGGTCGCCGAAGGGGACTTCATCCAGAAGGGTGAATACCTGATGGACGGTAACCCGGCTCCGCATGACATCCTGTCCATCATGGGTGTCGAAGCGCTGGCGGATTACATGATCGACGAGGTGCAGGACGTGTATCGTCTGCAGGGCGTGAAGATCAACGACAAGCACATCGAGGTCATCGTGCGCCAGATGCTGCAGAAGTGGGAGATCCTGGATTCAGGCGACACCACCCTGCTGAAAGGCGAACATGTCGACAAGCAAGAGTTCGACGCGGCCAACGAGAAGACCATCGCCCGCGGTGGTCGTCCGGCACAGGGCGAGCCGATCCTTCTGGGGATCACCAAAGCCTCGCTGCAAACGCGTTCGTTCATCTCGGCGGCGTCGTTCCAGGAAACCACCCGCGTGCTGACCGAAGCTTCGGTTCAGGGCAAGAAAGACAAGCTGGTTGGCCTGAAAGAGAACGTCATCGTTGGTCGCCTGATCCCCGCCGGTACCGGTGGTGCAACTCAGGCCGTGCGCCACATCGCGCAGTCGCGTGACAATGTGGTCATTGAAGCCCGTCGGGAAGAGGCCGAAGCCGCTGCTGCTCTGGCCGCGCCTAGCTTTGACGACGACATGGTCGGGGATGAGCTTGACGTTCTGGTGGAAACACCGGAAAGCCGCGAGTAACCCTCGGACCTGAAAGACAGAAAAGACCCTGCGATTTCGCGGGGCCTTTTTTGTTTGCGCCCGCCGAAGCGCGCTTTCGCAAAGAAAATTATCAATGTGACCCGGTTTGTGGCATGGTTGCGCAAAGCAGAGGAGGGGGCCGCCATGACAACCCGGCAAACGCAAGGGCGCAAGCGCCTGTATGACAGCATTCTGGACACTGTCGGAGATACGCCCTGCGTGCGCATCAATAGAATCGCGCCCTCAAACGTGACGGTTTACGTGAAGTTCGAAGCGTTCAATCCGGCCAGTTCCGTCAAGGATCGTCTGGCGTTGAACATCATCGAAGCGGCCGAGCGGGACGGTCGGCTGAAACCGGGGCAGACGGTTGTTGAGGCGACCTCGGGCAATACAGGGATCGGATTAGCGATGGTCTGCGCGGCCAAGGGCTATCCTCTGGTTGTGACCATGGCCGACAGTTTCTCGGTCGAGCGGCGTAAGCTGATGCGGTTCCTGGGGGCTAAGGTTGTTCTAACTCCGCGCGCCCAGAAAGGGTTTGGCATGTATACCAAAGCCAAGGAGCTGGCCGAGCAGAATGGCTGGTTCCTCGCCAGCCAGTTTGAAACCGCGGCAAATGCCGACATTCATGAAAACACTACCGCGCGAGAGATTCTGGCGGATTTCGACGGGCAGAAGCTCGACTATTGGGTGACGGGTTATGGCACCGGCGGAACCGTCTCTGGCGTGGCGCGGGTTCTGAGGAAAGAACGCCCGGAGACGAAGATTATCCTGACGGAACCTGCGAATGCGGCGATTGTCTCGTCAGGCTATGTGAATACCCGCAACGACACACATCAGCCGACCGAAAGCCATCCGAACTTCGAGCCGCATCCGATTCAGGGTTGGACGCCTGATTTCATTCCTTGGGTCCTGCAGGAGGCCATAGACAACGGCTTCTATGATGAGTTGATCCCCGTGCCCGGCGCAGACGGGATTGCCTGGTCGCGCCGTCTGGCTGCGGAAGAGGGGATTTTCACCGGCATATCGGGTGGATCCACATTTGCGGTGGCGATGAAACTGGCCGAGACCGCTCCGGACGGATCGGTGATGCTGGTGATGCTTCCAGATACCGGTGAACGGTATCTTTCGACCCCGTTGTTCGAAGGTGTGGCGGAAGATATGACGGAAGAGGAGATCGCGATCTCTAAATCGACGCCGTCGGCTCAGATGACGGACTGAAGCGACTGGAAAACAACCGGTTACAGTTGCTCTTTGTGAAAAAATTTTGGGATTGAAACGCGCGAATTGACTTTGCGTGAGATTGAAGCGTGAATACCGCCATTGTTTGAAGGCCGAGTATTGTTTGAATGAGTCCAAATGTTAAAGGCGCACTGCTGATGATGGCCAGCATGGCCGCATTTACAGTGAATGACACGCTGGTCAAAATCGCGCTGCGAGAACTTCCCTTGTTTCAGTTGGTTGCGATCCGGGGGGCATTGGCGACACTGCTGGTTTACGGGTTGGCGCGCCATCTTGGAGCTTTGCACCTGAATTTTTCTCGGCATGACAAATGGTTGGTCTCAATTCGCTGTGTCGCCGAACTATCTGCGACGTTTTTCTTTCTGACTGCGCTCAAGAACATGCCGTTGGCGAATGTGACTGCGGTTCTTCAGGTGTTGCCTTTGACCGTGACGCTGGGGGCGGTCCTGTTCTTCTCGGAACATATCGGCTGGCGGCGCATTATGGCGATTGTCGTCGGGTTCATGGGCATGTTGCTGATCGTTCGGCCCGGCCCGGACGGATTCAGCGTCTACGCGATCTATGCGTTGCTGGCCGTGGTCTCGGTGACGATCCGAGACTTGATCACCCGGCGCATGTCACCGCAGGTTCCATCACTGGTGGTGACCCTTGCCACTTCGCTGTCGATCTCTGTTGCCGCAGGGCTGGTGTCGACGTTTGAGGGCTGGGTCAACCTGTCCGGCGGCAATGCTGTTCTGGTGGCCTCGGCTGCTGTATTTGTCCTGATCGGATATCTGTGCAGCGTGAAGGTGATGCGAGAAGGCGAGGTTGGGTTTATCGCCCCTTTCCGATACTCCAGTCTGATTTGGGCCTTGGGGCTGGGCTGGGTGGTGTTTGGCGAATGGCCCGATGCGGTGACCTTGTTCGGCGCCGGGCTGGTTGTCGCGGCTGGCTTGTTCACACTGTTCCGCGAAAGGACAACTCAGGGCGCGCCGTGAACGTTTCGGACGATGCTCTGATCAATGGCAAAACGGGCGATGAACTCTCCCTCAAGCTCGGGGCTGAGGGCCGAGAGTTCGCGGTCATAGTTGCGCGCCCCGCGTGAGTCGTTGAACCCGTTGAGCGAACGCATCCACATTGGTGCGTCGGTATAGCTGACGATGGGCATGAAGCGGCCCATGCGATGATGGGTAAAGCTGATGATGGTCTGTTTGCAGCCGCCTGCGATATGCATCCCAAGACCCACGCCCAAAAGCGGTTTATGCGTCGGTTTCGCCGTTATCCCATCGGCGTTGAGACGGGCAAAGAAGCCCTGATTGAAATCAATGCCGACAATGGTGTTGCGCTCCATCAGGCCTTTGCTGTCGCGGACGGCTTCGCGCAGACGTTCAACGAAATCCACGGATACCGCGTCGTCATCGTCGTGGCGGAATTGGATGCAAGGCTGAGCCGGGTCTTTGCGGGCCGCGTTCAGGATATCTTTCATGATATGGCGATGCGATTTGTCGGCCCGAGGCGATTCCTGAACGATCCGGACCTGTTTCACATCTGCTGTCAGGTCGTGTAGCCGGTCATAGGCATCTTTCGGAAGGCAGTCTCCGATCACCACCAGCAGCTCGAAATCCTCGTCGGTGTGTTCGCGAAAACAGGGCAGGGTCGAGGACTCAAACAATCGGAACCTCTCTTCCAGACGGGCAGGGCTGTAGAGGTGACGACGCCGATCATCCAGGGTTTCATGTTCGGTCTGAAAGCTGCCAAGGGCCGGAAAGGAAAAGCGGCAAAGGCCGATAACCTGCATCTGTCATCCATCGCAAAACTGTTCTGCGCGCACTATGCCGGGCTATGCCTTCACCCGCAACGCCAGAAGAGGCTGGCCGGTGTGCGCAATCGTTGATATCACAGCGCAATCTGGCCAGTTTGGCGCACTGGGGTAAGTGCTGTTGACACTTGGGCCGACTCCCCCTATTACGCGCGTCATCTCGGTACCGGGGGCCGCCCCAAAACCGATTTCAGTAATGAACTGGTCAAGACCCGGACAATTTTGCAGTTCGCGTCCTCTGATAACCAACCGCGACGTTCACCTCGGAATGGGAACGTTCGCGGGTTTTGCGCTTGTGGACGCATAAGTGCAGCAAGTTTAACCGCACGCAATGCGCGTGCATGTCATGTGTGTTGCAAAACGGGGAAGAAACCGGAATGCCAACTATTCAACAGCTGATCCGCAAGCCGCGGCAGCCCAAAGTAAAACGCTCGAAGTCCATGCACCTGGAGCAGTGCCCGCAGAAACGCGGCGTCTGCACACGTGTATATACAACCACACCGAAGAAGCCGAACTCGGCTATGCGTAAGGTTGCCAAGGTGCGCCTGACCAACGGGTTCGAGGTCATCTCATACATCCCCGGTGAAAGCCACAACCTGCAGGAACACTCGGTTGTTCTGATCCGTGGCGGCCGTGTAAAAGACCTTCCCGGTGTGCGTTACCACATCCTGCGCGGTGTTCTGGATACTCAGGGCGTCAAAGATCGTAAGCAACGTCGTTCGAAATACGGCGCGAAGCGTCCCAAGTAAGAAGGAGAGGCTGATATGTCACGTCGTCACGCCGCCGAAAAACGCGAAGTCCTGCCTGACGCCAAATTTGGCGACAAGGTACTGACCAAATTCATGAACAACCTGATGATCGACGGCAAGAAGTCGGTCGCAGAGCGCATCGTTTACAACGCCTTTGACCGCGTTGAGAACAAGATCAAGCGCGCACCTGTCGAAGTGTTCCACGAAGCGCTCGACAACATCAAGCCGTCGGTCGAGGTTCGCTCGCGCCGGGTTGGTGGTGCAACTTATCAGGTTCCGGTCGAAGTGCGCCCCGAGCGCCGCGAAGCACTGGCCATCCGTTGGCTGATCACTGCTGCGCGTGGCCGCAACGAAAACACCATGGAAGAACGCCTCGCCGGCGAACTGCTGGACGCTGTACAGTCCCGCGGTACCGCCGTGAAGAAGCGCGAAGACACCCACAAGATGGCCGAGGCGAACAAAGCCTTCAGCCACTACCGTTGGTAATTCAGAGGCTTATCAAAAATGGCACGCGAATATCCGCTCGAACTATACCGTAACTTCGGTATCATGGCGCACATCGATGCAGGTAAAACCACCTGCTCGGAGCGTATCCTGTATTACACTGGTAAATCCCACAACATCGGTGAGGTGCACGATGGTGCAGCCACCATGGACTGGATGGAGCAGGAGCAGGAACGCGGCATCACCATCACTTCGGCTGCGACCACCACTTTCTGGGAGCGCACCGAGGACGGTCAAACCGCCGATACCCCCAAGCACCGCCTGAACATCATCGACACCCCCGGCCACGTTGACTTCACCATCGAAGTTGAGCGTTCGCTGGCGGTTCTCGACGGTGCCGTCTGCGTTCTGGACGCAAACGCAGGTGTTGAGCCCCAGACCGAAACCGTGTGGCGTCAGGCTGACCGCTACAAAGTTCCGCGTATGGTTTTCGTCAACAAGATGGACAAGATCGGCGCAGACTTCTTCAACTGCGTTCGCATGATCGAAGACCGCACCGGCGCACGCGCTGTTCCGGTTGGTATTCCGATCGGCGCCGAGTCCGAGCTGGAAGGTTTGATCGACCTGGTCACTATGGAAGAGTGGCTGTGGCAGGGCGAAGATCTGGGCGCAAGCTGGATCAAAGCTCCGATCCGCGACAGCCTGAAAGACATGGCTGACGAATGGCGCGGTAAGATGATCGAAGCGGCCGTCGAAATGGACGACGACGCGATGATGGAATACCTGGAAGGCAATGAGCCCGACGTTCCGACCCTGCGCGCACTGCTGCGCAAAGGCACTCTGGACATCGCGTTCGTTCCGGTTCTGGGTGGCTCGGCGTTCAAGAACAAAGGCGTTCAGCCGCTGCTCAACGCTGTGATCGACTATCTGCCCAGCCCGCTGGACGTTGTCGATTACATGGGCTTCAAACCCGGCGACGAGGAAGAAGTTCGTGACATCGCACGTCGTGCAGACGACGAAATGGCCTTCTCGGGTCTGGCGTTCAAAATCATGAACGACCCCTTTGTTGGCTCGCTGACCTTCACTCGGATCTACTCGGGCACCATGAACAAGGGTGACTCGATCCTGAACTCGACCAAAGGTAAGAAAGAGCGCATCGGTCGTATGATGATGATGCACTCGAACAACCGGGAAGAGATCGAAGAAGCGTTTGCAGGAGACATCATCGCGCTGGCGGGTCTGAAAGACACCACCACCGGTGACACCCTGTGTGACGCGAAGGATCCGGTGGTTCTGGAAACCATGACCTTCCCCGATCCGGTGATCGAGATCGCGGTTGAGCCCAAAACCAAGGGCGACCAAGAGAAGATGTCCCAGGGTCTGGCCCGTCTGGCCGCCGAAGACCCGTCCTTCCGTGTGGAAACCGACCTGGAATCGGGTCAGACCATCATGAAGGGCATGGGCGAGCTTCACCTCGACATCCTGGTTGACCGTCTGAAGCGCGAGTTCAAGGTTGAAGCGAACATTGGTGCACCTCAGGTGGCCTATCGTGAAACCATCTCGATGCCGGTCGAACACACCTACACC
This sequence comes from Ruegeria sp. BG3, assembly GCF_056538485.1. Lineage (NCBI taxonomy): Bacteria > Pseudomonadati > Pseudomonadota > Alphaproteobacteria > Rhodobacterales > Roseobacteraceae > Ruegeria > Ruegeria sp. BG3. Next base: position 268,317 of record NZ_JBQFTE010000009.1, read on the forward strand.
CACAAGAAACAGTCGGGTGGTTCGGGTCAGTTCGGTGAGGTTAAGCTTGAGATCACTCCGACCGAGCCGGGCGAAGGTTACTCGTTTGAGAGCCGCATCGTTGGTGGTGCTGTTCCGAAGGAATATATCCCGGGTGTTGAAAAAGGCATCCAGTCGGTTATGGACAGCGGCCCTTTGGCTGGCTTCCCCGTGATCGACTTCAAGGTTGCCCTGCTGGACGGTAAGTTCCATGACGTTGACTCGAGTGTTCTGGCGTTCGAAATCGCGGCCCGTATGTGTATGCGTGAAGGCATGCGCAAAGCTGGCGCGAAACTGCTGGAACCGATCATGAAGGTCGAAGTGATCACCCCGGAAGAATACACCGGCGGTATCATCGGCGACCTGACCTCGCGGCGTGGCCAGGTGTCTGGTCAGGAACCGCGCGGCAACGCGATCGCGATCGACGCGTTCGTTCCGCTGGCGAACATGTTCGGCTACATCAACACTCTGCGTTCGATGTCGTCGGGCCGCGCCCAGTTCACCATGCAGTTCGACCACTACGACCCGGTTCCGCAGAACATCTCGGACGAGATCCAGGCGAAATACGCATAACCAAAGATTTGAGGGAGCGTGGGTATCACGCTCCCTTCATTACCGAAAAAGGAGGCCATCATGGCAAAGGAAAAGTTTGAGCGTACAAAACCGCACGTCAACATCGGCACGATTGGGCACGTTGACCATGGTAAGACGACGCTGACCGCAG